>JAYKJG010000450.1:0-7438 GCA_035286285.1 Prochlorothrix sp. | reverse complement strand
CCCCGTGGTTGCCCCTGTATTTGGCTGGTCAAGGGTCGGCACAGGGGCACGACCCCTACCCGTTTATTCTGTTTCAGGCTCAACGGATTGGGTATAACCCCTCCCTAGAGAGGAACCAGAGTCGTATAGAGGAGGGGTACCCAAACTTCAGCCCTAGAGTACTAGTTCCCATGCAGAGCGTGAAAATTCCTCCCTAGGCGCTCCAGCGCCCTCTGGACTCCCTGGGTACTCCAGAAGCCTTGCACTAGACTGGACGCAGAGCGTCTGGAAGACCTTCCCACGCAGATTAGGGGAACGAGAGACTTCTGCGGCCCGGTCCTAAGGCAGATCGATCGGGAAAATCCAGTCCGAATGGGATGGGTCGCGATTTTCGGTGATGGCGGTGAGTTTTTCGCGAAGCTTGTCCGTAACAGGGCGTTCCTTCCCTAGGCGGTAGTTCTCAATCTGGCGCACGGGGGTAATCTTCGCTGCGGTGCCACAGAGGAACACCTCTTCCGCCGCATACAGTTCCGACTTATCCACCGTGCGTTCCACGACCGTTAGCCCCAGTTCCTGGGCTAGGACCAGAATACTGTCGCGGGTGATGCCTTCGAGCACGTCTTGATCCACGTCCGGCGTAATTAATTTGCCGTTGCGGACCATGAAAATATTCATCCCCGTTGCTTCGCAAACTTTGCCCTGGGCATTGAGCAGAATCGCTTCATCAAAGCCAGACTCGATCGCCTCCGTCTTTGCCAAGGAAGAGGTGATATAGGCTCCGGTAATTTTGCCCCGCAGGGGGAAACTGCGGTCTTCCTGACGGCACCAGGAACTGATCCGGCACTTCACCCCTTCCGCCGAGAGATAGTCCCCCATGGGCAGCCCAAAGACGAAGAGGGACTTTTCAATATTGTGCAGGCGAGGCACTAAGCCCATTTCTGAGGTGCAAATAAAAGGCCGCAGGTAAACCGGCTCGGTGGGGGCATTTTTTTGGATAAATTCCACCAAAACCTGCTGAATCTTCTCTGCTGGCAGATCAAAATGCAAGAAACGGGCACTTTGACTGAGGCGCTTACAGTGGCGATCGAGGCGAAAAGTTAAAATTCGACGGGGATTCTGGGGATCGGGAATTGCCCGCAAGCCACCAAAGGCTCCTGTGCCATAGTGGAGGCCGTGGGTTGCAATAGAGACATTGGCTTCGGCAAAGGGGATAAAACGGTCCTTAAAGTAAGCGATGGGCAGAAAGTCTTGCATGGTGGCTTAGGGATGGCATATCGGTCCTAAAGTGCCCTAGTGTACAAAGTTGCTGGATCAAAAGTCTATGGATTGTTTCAGGACTTTGCATTGGCCTGACCCTGGGGGGCTGAGCACAGGGGGGTTGGGGCTAGTTCGGGGTTGCTTGGCGTTGGCGAAATTGGCTGGGGGTTTGGCGCAGGGGCCGATCGGGGTTCCAAATGCCGACTCCCCGCAGGCGGGCGGTTTCCTGGGCGCGTTGGAGGCGTTGGCGATAGCGCACATTGGGCAACTGGGGACTCACCAAGGCATGGCCTGCGGCCACGATCGCCCCATTGACCAAGTGCTGACCCTGCCACAGATACCCCCAGCGCCGATCGGCACTCTCCCACTCCTGCACATCGCTTTCCAACTCCACCGTTTGCCCTTCCAGTTGGGTTCGCAGCCAGCGCTGGGTTGCCTCCCCCCAAGGTTCCTGCCGCCAGTCCGGTGCTTCAATGCCAATCAAGCGTACCTGCTGAACTTCGGCTTCTCCCTCAAGGGGCAAGACTTCTAGGATTTCGCCACTGATGACCTGTTGCACCCGCACAGGCTGGCGATCGGGGCGGGCCGGGGGTAGGCGCTGGCACTGGCTCAGGCTAGCATTCAGCAGCACCAGCAAGATCAAGCTTCCCAGCACAGAGATGAGGCGGGGTGGAGGTTGCGAAAATCGGGGCATGGGTCAGGCGGGGACGGATACAGGGCGGTGGGGTTGAGGTAAGGGGATCCCTACCTTCGTTTTTCCCAACCCAGTTTAGTTTACCAAGAGGGTTCCTCTGAGCCGAGCCATAGTTCTAAATCTAAATCATTCATGTAGGCAAGGGCTGCTTCGATATCCTGGGATCGGCCCTGAATTTTCAAGTGAAACCAGCCGTCTCCCCGACCATTGGCCCCCAATAGGGCAGAAGTAATATTTACGGTCAGGTTATATTGGGTAATGATGTGGGAAATAACGGGTTCTTGGTGATAATTTTGGGGAATACGAAGACGGAGTTGAGTCTCCGTTGTGCGGTTGGCGAGGGGATCTGAGGGAATCTCTGGGTTTTGGGTTTCGGGGGCGATCGAAGGAGGGAGTGACATGATCATAATCCTATTGTGTCAGTCAAGCAGGTTGTGTCAGTCAAGCAGGTCCAAGGGGGACGAACCCAGTTTGAGGGCTAGGGAGGGTGCTTTAGGGCCGTATGCCCATGAAACTATAGGTCAGGGTCATCAACACAAACAATGTAATAAAAGCATAGGTAATATCCCCACCTAAAGCAAAAATTAAACAAGTTATGGTTACCCTTAAAACAGGGGTAGCTACCAGCATTAATAGTCCCATTTGCACCAAAGCTAAGGATTCTCCCCGGTAGAGACCTTGCATAACCTCGGCCATGGAATTGAAAGGGGACGCGATTCCCTGAAAGTTCTGGTAAACCCTAGGTTCAAAACCGTGGCTTGCAAGATAGGAAACCGATCCCACTAGAACAAGGGATGCAGAAACCAAGGTTCCTAGCTGTAGTAAGCTGATAATCCAAAATGCCAAGTCTGGAACTGAACTGGAAGGATTTGTGGAGTAGGAATCAACTGCTTCAGTCTTCTGTCGATCTAGGATTTTGTTGCTTTCTCCATTCATGATAATAGAGGCGTTCTTCATCAAGGTTTCCTAGAAGATTCTGAATTTTAAACAGTAAGCACACTATACATAATCTTAAAAGCAGTGGCAACTAAGACAAGGCTAAAAATCAGCCTGAGGGCGTGGGTGTTGACCTGTCCTAAAAGTCTAGCTCCGAAAAATGCTCCTGGCAATATACCCAACATCACTGCAAAGGAAAGACTTGGATCAATATAGCCCCTAGACAAGTAGACCCCTGCGGATGTGGCGGCAGTAACTCCAATGGTAAAGCTACTGGTGGCGGTGGAGACTTTGAAGGGTAATTTCATAACCTGATCCATAGCCAAAACTTTAAAAGCCCCAGAGCCAATGCCTAGCAATCCAGATAGAACCCCTGCCAAGGCCATGACACTAAACCCCGGTAGAATTTGTGTAATACCATAGGAGATGATTTGTCCTTCGGGGTTGGGAAATGAGTTTTTGAGCTTGAGGGATTGGGCTAGGGGATCGGAGGTTTCGATCGTTGGGCGATCGGGTTGATCCTGTTGGGTTAAAAAAGCAGAGTAGATCAACACTATGGCCAAAATAAAGCTCAGAATCTGGCTGGCCATGGCTGTGGCTAAGGAGGCTCCCACTAAAGCGCCTAGGGTCGTCGCCACTTCCAGAAACATTCCCAAACGCAGATTAGTGTAACCCTGTCGAATATAGGTGGTAGCGGCTCCGCAGGATGTGGCAATCACCGACACTAGGGAAGCGCCCATGGCATAGTGAATATCCACTGCAAATAGAGAGGTTAATAGGGGAACAATCAACACGCCGCCCCCTAGTCCTGTCAGCGCTCCAATGAATCCGGCAAGACATGAAACTGCCCAAATCAAGGTTGAAAATTCTAGAATTGTCAAGGGTGTTTCCTGGGTGATGGACTAGGTTATGGGAAGCATCTCACTGGGGAAGAACTGGGAGCATTTCACCTTGATTGAGATTGAGTTAAGAGGGTGCATTTCCAGAAGCACTTCACTTTGGGGCGATCGCCTAGGGTGCGGGGCAATGACGGGGGGATTGCCCCTACCAGATGGGTCAATTAGCCAAAGTGAAATGTACCCGAATTAAAGGCTATAGTGCCATGCCTGTGGCTCTCCAGAGACTCCGAACAGTTGGGCTTGGCGGGGTGTGAGGAAAACATTTTGCTCGTCCTTGAGACTTAAATGTACAAAGTCTTGGCGGGTGAGGTGGCCAGTGACCTGTTGCCCATCGGCGAGAACTAATTCCACCTGAACTTCCCAACCAAGATGGATAATACGATCGATTTTGGCGGGAATGGAACCTTCCGTCGGGCTAGTGTGAATTTGGATGTCCTGGGGACGGACAAAAATTTGCGCCGATCGATCTTTCAAATCCCAATCCCGAAACAGGGAAGCTGTACCTGGTAACACATTCACTGGCCCAATAAAGCCCATGACAAAGGGGCTGGCGGGGGCATCATAGATGTCTCCAGGGGTGCCCACTTGTTCAATGCGACCCTGGTTCATAATGACAATTTCGTCAGCCACTTCCATGGCTTCTTCCTGGTCATGGGTGACAAAAACGCTGGTAAGATGCACTTCATCATGGAGCCGCCGCAACCAGGCCCGGAGTTCCTTACGAACCTTGGCATCTAGGGCACCAAAGGGTTCATCTAACAGTAAAACTTGGGGTTGTACGGCGAGGGCGCGGGCTAGGGCAACCCGTTGGCGCTGACCGCCGGACAATTGGGAGGGGTAGCGATCGCCCAGTCCGGCTAATTGCACCAGGTTTAGGAGTTCTTCAACCCGTTGGCGAACCAGGTCTTTGGGCTGTTTGCGAATTTCTAGACCAAAGGCAATATTTTGGCGAATGGTGAGGTGTTTAAAGAGGGCATAGTGTTGGAAAACAAAGCCAATATTGCGCTGGCGCACGTCTAGATGGGTGGAGTCCTGTTGGTTAATGTGGACGCGGCCTGTGTCGGGTTTTTCTAGACCGGCAATCACTCTTAAAAGGGTAGATTTACCGGATCCCGATGGCCCTAGGAGGGCGACTAATTTGCCCTTGGGGACGGTCAGGTTAATGTCTGTGAGAGCTTGGAAGGTGCCAAATTGTTTGGAGACGTTTTGAATGGAAATGCTCATGGGGGTTGGGGGAGTTAGGGAGTGGGGTTAGGGGAAGGGGGGATACCCTAGGCGATCGTTCGCTTAGCGCCTTTGCGTTCTAGGATTTCCTTGAGAACTAGGGTCACGAGGGCTAAAAGGGCAAGGATCACCGCAGAACCAAAGGCCGCTTCTGTGTCGTAATTTTTATAGGCTTGCTCCACAAAAATGGGGAGGGTTTGGGTGCGGCCTAGGATGCTGCCAGAAACCACAGAAACGGCTCCAAATTCCCCCATGGCACGGGCATTGGTCAACAGGACTCCATAGAGTAATCCCCAGCGAATATGGGGCAGGGTAACCCGCCAAAAAATTTGCCAGTCGGAAGCGCCTAGGGTGCGGGCGGCTTCTTCTTGATCGCTGCCCATGTCTTCTAAAACGGGCATCACTTCCCGAACCACAAAGGGCATGGTGACAAAAAGCGTGGCGATCGCCATGCCCGGAACAGCGAAAATAATTTTCCAGCCCCAGGCTTGCACCAACGGGCCAAACCAACCGTTACGACCGTAGAGCAAGACAATCATGAGTCCCGCCACCACCGGGGAAATGGCAAAGGGTAAATCCACAATGCTGAGCAATAGGGTCCGTCCGGGAAAACGATGGCGAGCTAAGACCCAAGCAGCACACAATCCAAACAGGGTATTGAGGGGAACGGCGATCGCTGTGAGCAAAACGGTGAGTTGTACCGCAGACTGAAATTCTGGGGCTTGGAGGGCTTCTAGAAAGGGGGCAAATCCTAGGTGAAAGGCTTCGTAAAGCAATCCTAAGAGGGGCAGGAACAAAACTAAGCTTAAAAAGCCAAGGGTCAGGGCGATCAGTAGGGGCTGCACCCAGGCACCTTCTTGGGTTTTGGAGTTCAGTTTGGGGGGGGTTAAGGCGTTTGAATTGAGGGTTTGAGGGGTTTTAGAACTCATAGCGCCGTCCCCACAATTGCAAACGGTTAATAATGAGTAGTAACACCAGGGAAACTCCTAGCAGCACGGTACCAATCACGGTTGCTCCCTGGTAATCATATTGCTCTAGCTGCTGGAAAATAAGCACGGGGGCAATTAAATCCTTGAAGGGAATCCCGGAAGAAATAATCACCACAGAGCCATATTCTCCCACCGCACGGGAAAATCCCAGGGCAACTCCGGTGAGAATTGCAGGCAGTAAAGGGGGAAATAAAACCAGGCGAAAGGTTTGCCAGGAGGACGCACCTAGGGACCAGGCAGCTTCTTCCACCTCTGTTTCCATTTCCTGGAGAACCGGTTGCAAAGTCCGCACCACAAAGGGCAAGGAAATAAAAACCATGGCCACAGCAACCCCTAGGCGAGTAAAGGCAATTTTGATGCCTAGGGGCGCAAAAAGGGAGCCAATCCAGCCCTTGGGACTGTAGAGGGTGGCTAACACTAATCCGGCTACGGACGTGGGGAGGGCAAAGGGTAAATCAATGGCCGCATCCACTAACTTACGACCGGGGAAAGAATAGCGCACTAAAACCCATGCCACTAGGGTACCCATGACCCCATTAATGAGGGCAGCGACTAGGGCAATGCCAAAGGTAATGGTATAGGCGGAGAGGGCAACGGGGGCCGTGGCAATGTCCCAAAACTCCTGGGGAGATAGGGTAAAGGCATGGCCCATGACAGCGGCGATCGGCAGGGCTAAAAATAGCACCAAATAGCTCAGGGTAACCACCCAAGGCAGGGAAATTCCCTGGAGTCGATCGCCCCAGGTTTGCCCCTGGAAAAATTGTCCAATGGGGGGAACAATGGCGAGGGAAAAGGTGGTCGATTTCCGTCGCGATCGCAGCGATCGGGGGGGAAGATCAGGCTTGGGGGGTTTAACCATGGGGCAAGGGTGCGAGGATTGACAGTGGGATTAGGCCGAGTTTAAGGGTGGGTTATTGACCGGGAGTTGTAGTGGCTAGGATGCGATCGAAAATAGCCCCATCCTCGAAAAATTGGGTTTGGATTTGATCCCAACCGCCTAAATCCGTGACTGTAAATAGTTTTTGTACCGTGGGGTACTGGCTGCTAAATTCCTCGGCCACTAGGGGATCCGTGGGGCGGAATCCCACCTGAGCAAATTCCTTCTGAGCCTCTGGAGTAAATAGGAATTCTGCAAAGGCTTGGGCTACTTCACGGGTGCCATGTTTATCCACATTGGCATCCACCAAGGCCACAGGACTATCAATGGAAATGTTGTAATCTAAGGGAACCACATAGGGCAGTTTTTCCCCCTTGGACTGGGCCAATAACACTTCGTTTTCATAGTTAATCAAAACATTGCCTTGGCCCTGCTTAAAGAAAACGTCGCTGGCTTCGCGGGCATCCTTCGGCAAAACGGGGACATTTTTAAACACGCTTTCTACAAAACTTTGGGCTTGGGCTTCCGGCTGTCCAGCTTGGGTCACGGATCCCCAAAGGGCGAGGAAATTCCACCGCGCTCC
>JAYKJG010000449.1:0-12668 GCA_035286285.1 Prochlorothrix sp. | reverse complement strand
CAGCGATCGGGCAATGTCCCGCCGACTCTCTTGCACCGCTTCCCGTGCCTGCTGTAACCCCTGCTGTAACCCCCGCTCTAGTCCCTGCTGTAACCCCTGCTCTAGTCCCTGTTCCAGCCCCTCCAGGAGTGCCCGCCGGACAACGTTGCGGCTATCTTCTACGGCTAGGGCGCGGCGCTCTAGCAGTTCAAACTCCTCGCGGCTGAGGTTGGCGGTTTCGGCGATGTGGAAAGCGAGGTCGAAGTTGGGGTTTTGTTGGAGTGGGGGGGGAATTTCATCCAGGGTGGCGGTTTGCTGGAGGAAGAACATCCATTGATCGGCGAGGGTTTCGAGATCTTCTAGGGACTTGGTAAATTTGGGAAGCTCTACAAAAATCAGTTGAATATCGTCGCCGTAGGGGAGGCCGTCCTCTCGATCGAGGAGTTGGTAATGGGAGAGGGGCCGATCGCGCTCCGGAAACAACACAAAGTCAGTAATGGTTAGGCCAATGACGGGGCGTAAGCGGCTGTAGCCTTGGCCCCGCTGGAGTTGGAGAGAGTAGGCTTTGGCTACGTTGTAGAGAACCCGCTTGTTAAAGTCGAGGGGGTTGAGCACTTGCATTTCAATTAAAACGGTCTCCCCCTCTTGCAATTGGGCCTTTACGTCTAAAAAGGTGTCTTTAATGCCCTGAAGTTGGGGAGATTGGTAGGGGTCCAGGATTTCTAGATCTTGGATGACGCTGGCCCCTTGGTAGATGAAGGCGTTGAGGAATTCAATGAGGATGGGTTTGCTTTGGGGGGAGCCGAAGATTTTTTTGAAGGCAAAGTCGGTTTTGGGGTCGAGGAAGGTCATGGGGGGAAGGGGGGTTGGGGGGGCGATCGAGTTTGATTATAACGGCTTGGATCCCTGGACTGATTCTGGATTAACCCTGGACTGACAGTGGCGGGAGCCTGGGCGATCGTCATCGGCTAGACAAATCACTATAGTACTCTTATACTATAAAAAGACTACCGATTCATCCACATGCTCGCCCTGGGTCTGACCGGGGCTTTTTCATGTCATCCCAGCAACCCTTTAAGGAAACAAATAAAAAAGGGTGGGCATTGCCCACCCCCAAGCTGCGCCGCAGCGCTAGGTCAAGTGAACCGTTTAGTCCACCAGTGAGAGAGCCGGTTCCTGGGTTTCTGCCACCGTCACTCCCTCAAATTGGGGTTGTCCCTGGGTATCGCTCCAAGTTGTCCACTGGTCGCGGAAGGCCACGAGGCGATCGTTGCCGTCGGGCAGTAGCTGCTGGACATGGGCCGCAACTTGCACAGTTTTGGCATCGTGGAACTGGGTCGCCAGCTTGGGCGCAAAACCAATGCCAATGACCGGCAGTAGCAGACAGGTGGCTACAAAGACTTCACGGGGTTTGGCATCCTGGAGCCATTCCGGGAACTTGAAGTTTTGTTGGCCACAGAAAACGCGACGCACCATCGAAAGCAGGTAGATGGGGGTGAGAATCAGACCCACAGCGGTGAGGAAGATAACAATGGTGCGGAAGCTGTTGCTGTAGATGCCGTCGGTGGCAAAACCGAGGAAGACGGCCAGTTCGCTGACAAAGCCGCTCATACCGGGCAGAGCCAGGGAAGCCATGGATGCGGCGGTGAAGAGGGCGAAGGTAATGGGCATTTTGTTGGCTAGGCCGCCCATTTTGTCCATGGCCAGGGTGTGGGTGCGATCGTAGGCAATCCCGGTCGTAAAGAAGAGCGCTGCCGCAATCAGGCCGTGGGAAATCATCTGCAACATGGCCCCACTCATGCCAAGGTCGTTGTAGGCGGCAATCCCCAGGAGGACAAAGCCCATGTGGGAGATGGAGGAGAAGGCAATGCGGCGCTTCATGTTGTCTTGGCCAAAGGCTCCGAGGGCACCGTAAACGATGTTGACAACCCCTAGAATCGCCAGCATCGGCGCAAAGCTAATGTGGGCATGGGGCAACATTTCCACGTTGAGGCGAATCAGGGCATAGCCGCCCATTTTGAGGAGAACACCGGCCAAAACCATGGAAACTGGGGTGGGGGCTTCGCCGTGGGCATCGGGGAGCCAGGTGTGGAGGGGGAAGATGGGGAGCTTCACGCCAAAGGCGATCAGGAAACCGAGGTAGAGGAGTGCTTCAAAACCGGGGGCATAGTCCTTGAGGCCCAGGGTCTGCATGTCAAAGGTGTAGGTGTCGCCAGAGAAGGCCATGGCGAAGGCTCCAATCAGAATAAAGATGGAGGCCACAGCGGTGTAGAGGATGAATTTGGTGGCGGCGTAGGTGCGCTTGGGGCCACCCCAAACGGCAATGAGGAGATAAACCGGGACGAGTTCCAGTTCCCAGACCAGGAAGAAGAAGAGCAAATCCTGGGCTGCAAAGACGGCGATCTGGGCGCTGTACAGGGTCAGCATCAGGAAGTAAAAGAGTCTGGGCTTTTCCTTAACGTCCCAGGCTGCAAGGATGGCGAGGGTGGTAATGAAGCCGCTGAGGACAATCAGGGGCATGGAGAGGCCGTCTACGGCGAGGGACCAATCCAGGCCAATTTGCGGTAACCAGGTGTAGCGCTCGACCAGTTGAAAGCTGGCATTCTGGGGGTCGTAGCTGCTCCAGAAAGCTCCAATCATCAACACAAAGTCAAAGAGTGCAACCCCCAAGGCGTAGAGGCGAATCGTTTTAGTTTCCTTGGCGGGGAGGAGGGGAATCGGCAGGGCGGCGAGGAGCGGGAACAGGACTAACGTCGTTAACCAGGGAAAGTCAAAGGTTGCCATCAGATATTGACCTACATGCGTGGCGTGAATCACCTTTGGGGGAGAAGAGTGCATATCCGTAGCACGGCTCCGCTAGGGATATGGGGGAAAACTAAATTCCCCAAAGGTTTGGCGAGCACATTTACCGGTGTAACCCAAGGCAACGGGGATGGAGGGTTGGATGAGCACGATCGTTAGGGGGTCAAGAGGACTCCCGGTGTCCAGGTCACCATCGCGAGTTGCCGATGTAGAAGACAGCACTAGGCTAAGAAAGGTCAGCAAGCGGGTTGCTTGGGGCAGTTAGCCTAAAAGATCCCAACAAGGGAGGATCCAACACTGAATCCACTGGGGCTAGGGGACAAATGAGCAAATATACTCAGCTACTCTTAATTTTATTACATTGTGTAAATTTGTGTAACTTGTGATTCATGAATTTCTTAAGGTTTACCCCCTTGATTTGTTAATGGTTCCGGTGTGGGGTGGGGAAGGGTGCGGAACTTGGCTCCGTTGTAACGGGATGTGTCGCTTGGTTAACTTTTGGTTGATTAGCTTTCCAAAACAGAGGGTTTTGCAATTCTGAGGTTTAGAGCCGGTTCAGGGATGGTAGATTGGGCTTAACCTGCGGGAAACCCCTTGCTCTGGTGTAGCCCAGCGTCGCAATGACGGCGATCGGGTTGATGATGCTACCCCAGCATCGGAGGCCAAGTGGAGGGTGGAACAGCTTGAGGGGCTGTCATTATTTGATTTGAGAATGCTCTGAGGGTCAGAATTACAGCCCCTAGCCGATCAAACTGGGGCGGGCGTGTAAGGCTGATACCCTAAGATCTCTACGGTTAATTGATGACACGCCCTGGGATAGGCACGGAAACGAGCCAATCTTGATATAATTGTTAAGCCTTGCTTGTCTTTGCCGTTAGCGAGAGTTGAGCGCATCGGTACGGCTTGCAGGGCGAAATATGGGTCTTGGGAACCTGGACTCCTGCCCTTGGAGGCAGTGTCAGACCAAAGGAATGACAACGTTCTAGCGGCAACTGCCAATGAAGGGGGAAGCCTGTGCTGTACCGTAGGTCAGTGTTGGGTAGTTCACCGTTAAGAATTTCTAAACAATGAAACGATTAAATTAAAGAGACCCAAGACGAAATCAGCCCTAAGCGCTCCGATCGGGGCCGAGAGACTGGTTTTGGCCGTAGGTCTAACTTTAAGAATGTCTGGGATGGAGGAACCCCCATGAGCGTTAGCACCCCCGAAAAGTCGAAAGATTCCACTGAAGCCAAGGCTCCGGCCCTGGCAAAGGCTGAAGCCCCTAAGCCTTCGACCTCAACCTTGGCTGTACGCCCGTCTACCCTGCCGGAGCGTCGTCCTGTCGGTCCGAGTGCCCTCAAGGTCGCTTCGACCTTTGGCGGTGGGCTAGCCCTGCGCCCTGTGGAAGCAAGCAGCCTCAAGGTGGTTAGCACCTACCGCGCCCCAGAGCAGCGCCCCATTGTGTTGGATACACTTCAGGTTGCCCGCATTGATATGATGTATGGCCCCCGTCCGGTGATGGTGAGCACGCTGAAGATCGATCGCCTGGAAAATGCCTTTGGTGCTCGTCCTGTGGCTTCCAACCAAATCGATGAGGAGCCGATCGTCCTGATGGGTTATCTCGACTAGATAGCGCTCGGTGGGTGCATTGCACTTGGGAAGGAGCCAACAAGCTCGTAATGCGGACTTGAGTCCGCCCCTTGGCAACAGTGAAATGCACCCGATGGATCTTAACCAGTCCATTTTAGGGAGTATACCCGTGCATCCTAGGGGATGTTTGCAAACTGGGGTCTATCCCACTTTGGCGGGCGGATGGACTGATGGGGGTGGGGCAATCCTCCCATGGTTGTCCTGGTTTTGGGCCATAGGAGGGGAGCCACAGGGGCGCGACCCCTACAGCGATTCTTTCAACGTGGGGTAGTGCCTCATCAGTCAGGATCGAGGCGGCCCGATTGCCAATGCTGTCGTACCGATGTCCTTACCTTGGGCGGATTACCCAAAGTGGGATGCTCCTTGGGATTGCCGCTTTACAATTGGTTACCGCTTCTCGGTGCGACCTGGTTTAGATGGTGAACATACGGTCTTCAATGCCCTGCCACACTTCCCAGGAAACCCGCACGGCTGCTCGTCGGCATTCTTGAATTAAGAGACAGATATAAAGATAGTCTTGGAGGGCTGTGGCTTCCGTTTCAGTCAGTTGCAGCCACTCCCACTCTAGATCAAAGGACTCCAGCCATGCTTGCAGCATTTGGCGATTGAAGTCTCGGAGGGCTTTGGGGTCTTTGTCTTGGGGCTGTTGGGGGCGAAGGCGCTTGAGGCGGCTGACCAAGAGGGCAATTTTGGGGTCGGCAAAAATTTGCAGTTTTTTTAGCTCCATGACGACTTCTAGGGCGATCTCTAGGTTGGGGTTGAGGGGTTGTTCTACGTCCAAATCTAGGGCTAGGGTTCGATCGAGGTCTGTGACCCAAGCGGAGGCGACGATCGCCGCTAAGTCTAGCGTCAGGTTGAGGGCGTAGTGGATGGCGGCATCCAGTTGCAGGGTGCGGGTGAGATCCAAGGCTCGATCGAGGGCGGTGGCGAGGGCGGCTACCCGTTTGCCTGCGGGCTTGAGGGGGCCGTTGGTGTTGAGGGTTGCGGTTTGGGTCCAGCGTAGCAAGGCCCGCAGTCGATCGCTCTGAAGGGAGTGCTGGGCTGCTTCCTCCATCAACAGCAGGAGCCGATCGGCACAGTCCACCTGTCCCGCCAACAACAAGAACACCTCCCGCCAGTACAGATCGGTGATGCGGTCTTGCATCAAAAGGCTCAAGGGACTGTCGTATTGAGCCAAATAATAGGCTGTGAGGTACTCCTGCACGGTGCGATGGACAAAAACATAGGTTTGATCCACCGCTGAGGTTAAAATCCCCTGCTGGCAAAAATAGTGCAGCAATTGCTCCGGTGTAGGGGGATTGTCTAAATCAACGGTATTGTTGAGGAATTCTTGAATGAGCCGCAGTAGGATCTGGCGATCGTACAGAATCGTTTGGGTTGAGAGTCCCTGAAAGGCTAGCTCCGCCAGTAAGGCTTTGGCGAGATCCGCTTTGAGCCAGCCTTCCGGACTGCCTCCATGGCTGGGACCACCCTCTAGGAGCAGATCTACGGCTTCTCGGTAGACGGCGCTGGGGCTGCTGGGAATCCGCTGGGTGTAGCTATAGACCCAACACAACACCATCAAAAAGAAGGGAGTCCGGTTACTGTCCCGCATCCGAGGCAGGTTCAGGCTGACGACGAGGGTTTTAAGGTGTTCAATAAAGTCGGAGCCGTAGGATAAAAAGAGGGGCAGTTGTTGGCGCAGGAGGGTGGCAACTTCCTTGGGGCCGGGTGGGGCGACTTCCATGGTTGTAAACCGCCGTAAACCGCCATAACCTGCGGATTTTCGGCAGGAAATAATAAATCGGTTTTTGGGGTAGCGATCGACAAAGGTTTGGATTTCCTGCTGCACTGCGTCCCGGCGTTGGGGCACTACTTCATCTAAGCCATCCAGCAAGATCAGCAGCCGACCTTGCTCTAGTAAGACCGTCAGAATGTGATCGACTTCAGGAAACTGACAAAATTGCAGTGATCTCTTAATTTCCCCATAGAGATCCAGGGTTTCGGCCCGACAGTTGCGTAGGGGAACTAAGATCGGGAAACATTGGCGGCGGTAGTTGCTCTCTGCACCTTTGAGGGCTTCTAAACCCAGGGCACGCAGAAAGGTCGATTTGCCATATCCGGGTTCCCCTAGGACCAGCAGGTACTGCTTGTGATTGGCCACTTCGATCGCGGGGCTAACGCTGTCGGCTTGGCGATCGTGGTTGCGGCTGCGCCGTTGGCGGTTGAGTTGCTTGAGGGTTTTGGGAGACTCAAAGTAGCGAAGGGTCCGCTCATCAATAAGCTGTGTGGGCAGATAAACTTCGGCGAGGGGGATCGCTTGGTTCAGGCCCAGGAGAGACAGCTTGGCGTAGCGTTGGTGGTAGAACTGTTGGTAGCGATCGATCGCGGCCACCAGAGACCGTTGAAAGGAAGCCTGATCCGTGGGGTGCCCCTGCTGGTCTCCCTGCAAAGTATCGAGGATCAGGGCTGCGAGTTGGGTACTGCTGGCGGGGGTAGCGGCAAGATTGACCATGGAGTTGAGGGGCATGACGAGAACAAATCACCCGATTAGGACTGGGGCAACGGAGCGGGCGATCGACAGCAAATCCCCCAGCTAAAGCTGAGGTATTCAGTTTCTCGGACCGCAGTCGTTATGTTAGTCCTGTCACAGATACCCCTGAGTTCTTGAGTGTAGATCGCAGTCAATTGGAGTCGATCGCATTGACTCGATCGCATTGACTCGATCGCAAGGCCAGCAACAAAAGTCTAGAGCAATCCTACTGGGGTGTATTTCACTTTGGAGTAACCCAACCCTGACCTGGCCCAAAAGGCCCGTAGTGCGGACTTTAGTCCGTCCCTTGGCCAAAGTGAAACGCACCCTCCTGTTGCTGGGCTGCAACTGCTCTCAGCCACCGAGAGCGGTTCCCCGTTGGGGTTCCCTAGGGGTGGCTTAGGCTTCGATCGTCACACCCTTGCCTTTCCAGAACGCAACATAGTTCTCGATATTCTTGGCCCGTTCCTTGGCTTGGGGATAGTACCAGGCTCCGTTGGCGATCGTTTCCCCATTAACCTCAATGTGGTAGTAGCTGGCGACCCCTTTCCAGCCACAGGTGGTGTGGTAGTCGCTGGGCTTGAAGTACTCCGCCTTGATCGCACTGGGGGGAAAGTAAACGTTACCTTCAACGCTTTCGTATTGGTCAGTTTCGGCGATGACTACGCCATTAAAGGTTGCTTTAGCCATGGGTGATGGAATCGTGGGGGATTAATCGGGGGGCACCTCGATGCACGGGAGCAGGCGGCAAAGCCGTCCGCCACACCCTTGATTTTGCCGGAGTGATTGCGGCCAAAACCTGGATTTTTCGAGGTGCCCCTAGGGAGGTTTGAGAATTAGGTCTTTATTCTATAGCGGTGATCCAGTGGAAGTACAGACTTGCAGCCGTCCTAGTTCGACCACGATCGCCTCTAGAGTTTGGCGCAGGGTGCTGTAGGGGGCATTGGCGTGGTTAATAAAGGCGCTAAACACCAGTGGCTCAAACTGCGGGGGCTGGACATAGCCCGCCAAACCGTAAACCCCGGTCATACTGCCCGTTTTGCCCTGAAACCGACCCACCAGATTGGTCTCCTGGAACCGCAGCCGCAGGCTGCCTTGCTGGCCCGCAACGGCGAGGGATTGGCGGTAGGTTGTGGTGTGGGGCGATCGGGCCATGGCCTGGAGCAGGGAAACGGTAGCTTGGGGGGTGACTAAATTTTGGCGAGAAAGGCCGGAACCATCGGCAATGACCAGGGTGTCCGCTGGTACCCCCAACTCCAGTAGGGTCGATTCCATTTGCTCTAGGCCGCGTTCCCAGGGGGAGCGCCGATCGGCGGGGGAAGGCTCCCCTTCACCATGGCCCAGCCACTGGACTAGGGCTTCGGCATAGAGATTATTACTGGTTTGGTTGGTGGTGGTGATGAGGGCAGAGAGGGGCGGCGAGGGATACACCGCGAGGGGGGCAGGAGTGGCGGCATCTGGGGCGGAATCTGGCTGTGGGGCATCGGGACTGGCCCAGTCTGCGACTGCCCAGTTTTGAACGGTGATGCCTTCACGATCGAGGGCGGCGGCAAATTCTGCCAAAAAGCGATCGCCGGGAGCCAAGGCCGCGATCGCCACGGGTTCCGCAGCAGCCCCTGCCTGGAGAACGCCCTGGACCTGGACAGTGCGATCGCTCAGGGACTGCCCGATCGTCACCCATTCCCGTTCCCCCGGTCCCCCACTGCGGGAGCGGTTGACCACCTCCCAGCCCAGTCCATCCCAGCCCACCCCATCGCCGGGATTGTCCCACTCCAGCCGCAGGGGCTGGCCGATCGCCTGGGGGCGTAATGTGATTGGCAGGGCATTTTGGGTTAAGACCAAACTATTGACAGGGGCACCAAAGCCCGCTTGGGTATCGGCCCACTCCCAGGTTGGGGGCGTTTGGGTACCCTGGGAAAACCCCTCATCTCCCCAAAGCTGGGCAATGACCGAGGTGCCTTGAAGCTGGAGTTGCTGGGCCGTGGCTTGGGCGAGGCGGGCGAGATCGTCATGGTTAAAGGCGGGATCCCCTTGGCCGATGATGTGGAGATGGGGCCGATCGGGACTGGTAGGATTGGGGCGGAGGGTTACGATCGTCTCACGGCGGTAGTCAGGGCCAAGGGTTTGGAGGGCGGCAGCGGTGCTAAAGAGTTTTTGCACCGACGCAGGCATAAAAAAGCGATCGCCCTGGTGGTCATACAGCACTTCCCCATCTTCCGTGGCAACGGTTACGCCCCAGTAACTCCGGGCGAGGGCGGGGGTCTCAAACAGGCGCGGAATAGCGGTGTTGAGAGCGTTGGGACATTGGGCTTGGGCTTGGGGGGCGAGGGAAGCTAAGCTCCCTAGACCCAGACTGAAGAGGGTACTGAGGGTGACGATGGGCCAAGGGCGTAGGAAGAAAGTCATAGGGGTTTGCGACCAAATCCGAACGGTCAAAGATGGGTTGTTAGCGCTGGGGGTCTGGATAGGGTGCAGTTCACGTTTGCCCCGGTACGGACTAAAGTCCGCACTACGAGCCTTTTGAGTCAGGTTAGGGTCTGGGTTGCTCCAAAGTGAAAAAATGCACCCGTGGGATAGACCCTTTAGATTAAATCTCGTTACATCTCTTAAGGAAAGCGAGGGATTATTATATCTTTCCTAAGATTTCGGTGCGCCACTTCTGGCTGTTATTAGTGTAGGCTCAAGGGGCCGAAGCCTTGAGATTGAGAAAGAAGCACCTGAAAGGGTGATACATTGAAGGTTAAAGCGATAGGGATCAAAGCTAAAGCCATGCTAGTGTTGGGAGCCTCCCGAAATACCCATGACTGACTCTGTTAACTTTTGTTTCAAGAAACTGAGCGAGACCCAACTACTGGCCTCCTATCAATTAGGGGAACGGGAGTTCCGGCATCATGATTTGCAGGGTGCCCAACTCTTTGAGGCGCAACTGGCTCGGATCAACCTGTGTGAAAGTATTCTCAGTTATGCCTATCTTCCCTATGCCGATCTCAGTCAAGCGATGCTGCGGGGGGCCGATCTCCAGTGGGCAGAAATGAGCAATAGCCAGCTTTACCAAGCGGATCTGACGGGTGCAAAGCTCTGTTATATCAAGCTGCGCCGTGCCAATTTGCGGTATGCCAACTTAAGTGGGGCGGATTTGCGGGGGGCGGATTTGCAAGGGGCGGATTTGCAATATGCGGACCTGTCGGGGGCGGATTTGACGGGGGCGGATCTGTGCCGTGCCCACCTGCGCCACACGAATTTTGAGGGCAGCAATGTGCAGGATACAAATTTGTTCCGATCGAAGGGGGCAAATTTGACGGGGGCTTGGGTGAATGAGTTAACGGTGCATCCTAATGGCCATCGCCATTTGATGTAGCTCGTTATTGGTTCATTAATTGGTTCATTATTGGTTCATTTGCCCCAGTGAGTCTGCCCCAGTGAGTCTGCCCCAGTGGGTCTGCCCCAGTAAGCGGCTCCCCTCCCCTCCGACCTTTCTCCCAGGGTGGGCGAGGGGAGAAGGGGTTTTGGGGATTAGCGGCGATAGATGGCGGTGAGGTGGTTGAGTTTTTGGCAGATGTCTTCGGCGAGGAGGTGGCTGGAGGGGTAGCGCCAGCGCCAGTTACCGGCGTTGTCGCTGGGGTCGTTCATGCGGCAGCTTCCATCCAGGCCCAGGAGATCCTGGAGGGGCAGAATGGCGAGGTCGGCGATCGAGGCTAGGGCGACCCGAATTAAGTCCCAATGGACGGCGGTGACCTGTTCGGGGCGATCGTAGCCCAAATAATGGGTCACCCGTCCTTTGAGGTCTGCATCCAGGCTCTGCCACCAGCCGAGGGCGGTGTCGTTGTCGTGGGTGCCGGGGTAAACGACGGCATTGGTGGGGTAGTTGTGGGGGAGGTGGGGGTTGTGGGTAAGGTCGTCGCCAAAGGCGAATTGGAGGATTTTCATGCCGGGGAAGTTAAAGCGATCGCGCAGTTCCTCCACTTCCGGCGTAATCAGGCCCAAATCTTCCGCTAGCACGGGTAAGCCTCCCAGGGCTTGGCTCAGCTTTTCAAAAAAGGCTTGGCCCGGTGCCTTGACCCATTCCCCATTAATGGCGGTTTCTTCCCCTCCCGGAACGCGCCAATAGGCTTCAAAGCCCCGGAAATGGTCGATCCGCACCAAGTCGGCATAGTTGAGGGTGGCCCGGAAGCGATCGATCCACCAGGCAAAATCCGTTTGTTGGAGCTTGTCCCAGTTATAGACTGGGTTGCCCCAGAGTTGGCCGGTGGCGCTGAAGTAATCCGGGGGGACACCGGCAATGTAGGCGGGATCGAGGGTTGCGGGATCGAGTTGGAAGAGGTCGGGGTTGGCCCAAACGTCGGCGCTGTTGAAGCAGACATAGATGGAGATATCGCCAATGATGCGGATGCCCCGATCGTTGGCGGACTGGCGCAGTTGCCGCCACTGATCAAAGAAAACAAACTGGGTAAATTTGTGATAATTGACCCGATCCTGGAGTTCTTTGCGTTTTTCCGCCATGGCGGGGCGGTTGCGGCGGGCAAGGGACGGTTCCCACTGGTTCCAGGTCTTACTGGGGTTTTCTTCCAGGAGGGCCATAAAGAGGGCGAAGTCTTCGAGCCAGGGCTGGGTGCGGCAAAAGTGCTCGTAGTCGTTGTGGACCCCAGGGGGGAATTTTTCAAAGAAGCGACGGGCGGCGGCTTCTAGGTAGGGGGTTTTGTGGGCGATGGCGCGATCGTAGTCTACCAGGTGGGGCTGGGTGGCGGGGGGGACGAGGGGAGCCAAATCCCCAGGGGCCAGTAAGTCCTGTTCTGCTAACTTTTCTAGGCTGATCAGTAAGGGATTCCCCGCAAAGGTGCTGAAATTCATGATGTAGGGGGAATGTTCGTAGCCCGTTGGACCCAAGGGCAGAATTTGCCAATATTTCTGGCCGCTGCTCTGAAGGAAGTCTAGAAATTCATAGGCGGACTTACCCAAATCACCAATGCCGTGGCGACTGGGCAAACTGGTGGGATGGAGCAGCACTCCACTGGCACGTTGTAGGCTCATAGGTCAGGAAAGGGGGGTCAGAAAGGCTGAGAGACTAGGGCACTGGAGCGCCTAGGGGATTCTAGGCAGAAGGCTAGGGATTGACAGGACCAGGGTCGGCCTCTGGGGGCTAGATGACGTTGAAAGTTGACATCGCACTCAGGAGGTCAGAAAACGTAAGCATCAGCGTTAGGGTGAGTGAGGCACAGCCGTCACGTCTCCCGTTGAGTCGGGTGTGTAAGCACAGCCGTCACGCGCCCAAAGTCAGGCTTTGAGGCGTTGTGCGCTCTTGATCGTATCCTTTGAGGCTGCACGATCGGGAGCAAATTGCCCACGGCTGTAAATCTTGCCATTCTACCAGCCTTGGATTGGAGCGCTTGTAAATATTGTTGGCTTGCTTGTAACTTGCTTGTCAATGCCGAAGGGTTTTGTTGGTCTGAAATGGGGCGGGCACGGGGGCACCGCCCCTACGGGCGATCGGGGATGAACACGGGCGGGCACGGGGGCACCGCCCCTACCGGGGATCGGGGATGAACAAGGGCGGGCACGGGGGCACCGCCCCTACGGGTGAATGTTTCGGGTGGGGCGATCGGGGATTAATAAGGGCGGGCACGGGGGCACCGCCCCTACGGGTGAATATTTCGGGTGGGGCGATCGGGGATTAATACGGGCGGGCACGGGGGCACCGCCCCTACGAGTGAATGTTTCGGGTGGGGCGAACAAGGGCGGGCACGGG
>JAYKJG010000448.1:0-2824 GCA_035286285.1 Prochlorothrix sp. | reverse complement strand
AGGAGGTGCGGCAGTGGCAGGCGATTACCTATCAACGCTGGGGACGGCAGTTAATCCAGGAGAAACAGTACGATAAGGCGCGAGTTTACCTGAAAAAGGCGCTTAAGGCTGATCCCCACAATAAATCGCTCTGGCTAGAGGTGGAAAAGGAGTTCCAAAAGCTGGAAGTGATGTATTAGGGGGCGACGGGGGTGTGGGTGATGATGCCGCTGGTGTTGATTTGGCGGGCGATCGTGGGGCCAGCATAGTTGAGAATGTCCTGAAACTGGCCCAGGGTGGCGGGTCTCGCCCGATCGATGCAGACTTGCCATTGGGCTTGGGCGGCTTCGGTTTGGCCTTGGTTCACCAGTAGCGCTGCCAAGTAGCAGGTTTGCATTCCGGCCCCTGGGGTTGTGGGGTTGACCTGCTCCATTTTCTCCTGGGCCTGCATGAGGGTGTCGTAGGCCATGGTTTGTAGGATTTCGATGGGATTGGAGGTTTGGAGGAGGCCGAGGGAGGCTAAGTCCCACTGCTCAGGTGGGAGATCGGCAAGGAGTTCCGCTTGCTGGAGATAGACAAAACCGAGGTGGGTCAGGATAAAGGCTTCGATCGGGGAGGTATGGGTTAACTTTTTGGACTCAGATAACCCAATCAAAAAAAATACCTCCGCCTCTTCCAACCCCTTCAAGGAGGGATCAAGCCGCATGGTTGCCCGACCCAAGCCGTTAAAGGCTTCTGGTTCCCCAAACAGGGCGGCTTGTTGGTAAAAAAGTAAGGCTTGCTCGTATTCTCTCGCTTTTTGGTAAAAATTCCCTAGGGAAATATTGATTTTGGGATCATTGGGGTCAAAGTTCCGGGCCTCCTCTAGGAAAGTCACTGCTGCGGCAATGCGCCCTTCGTCATAGGCTTGGGTGCCTTGGCGGTAGTAGTAGTCACCGAGGGAAGAGAGGCTTTGATAAACACCGTAACTACAAGCCAAGGTGAGGAAAGCTCCGGCACAGGTGACCTCAGCCTGGTATTCAGGTTGAATATTTAAGCTTTTGAGGACGTTTTGAAGGGCTAATCGGCCTCGATCGGTCAGTGCGCCCCCGGTTACAAACACCAAACCTGCCCCCTGACCGACAGTTCCTAGGGTCTGTAAAATGTCCCACCCTCCCCTAGAGAAAGCTTGGGCGGTGTTGGTCATCAAGGCTCCGCTGGCAATTAAACAGCAGACACTGAGCGTATTCCAAATCCAGTCGAAGTCAGTCCAGCGCTTGGGCTGAGGGGGTTGGCGACGGGGTTCAAGGTCAGCCTTGGAGGATGCTGAAGATTCTGAAGGGAGGGTAGACATGGGGAGAGGGCCGGAAAAGGGTGAATGCAGGACTCTGGAGGAATGGCGGTGCAGGAATGGCGGTACAGGGGAGATAATAGCCAGTAAATCATAGCGAATGGCTGAGGCCAAATTGGCTTGAGGTTTTTGTTGTTCAAAGTTGGGGGTGATGTATGGTGGCACAGGACCAAACCGATCGCAGTCGGGGCTGTTTACTGGGGCTGGCGGTGGGGGATGCTGTTGGGACAACGGTGGAGTTTCAGCCACGGGGTAGCTTTGAACCGTTGACGGATTTAGTCGGAGGGGGTCCGTTCGATTTGCCTGCGGGAGCTTGGACCGACGATACAGCGATGGCGCTGTGTTTAGGCGTAAGTTTGCGGGAAGTAGGCGGATTTAATCCCCAGGATCAAATGCAGCGTTACTGTGAGTGGTGGCAGCAGGGTTATCTCAGCAGTACGGGGGTTTGTTTTGATATTGGCAATACCGTCCAGTCTGCCCTGAGGGGCTACCAGCAAACGGGGGATCCCTTGGCGGGTTCAACACATCCCCGATCGGCGGGAAATGGTTCAATTATGCGCCTTGCTCCGGTGCCCCTGTTTTATTATCCCGATCGCCTAAAAATTCTCCAGTTCTCTGCGGAAAGCTCCCGCACAACCCACGGGGCTGCTGTCTGTTTAGATGCCTGTCGTGTTTTGGGGGAGGCTCTCTATTGGGCACTGAGTGGGGCGGAAAAGGCGGAAATTTTGGCTCGAATGAGCGAAATGGTGCTGGAAACGCCAGAGGTGATGGCGATCGCACGGGGGGAGTATCAACGGAAGCCGATCGCAGCCATTCGCGGCTCTGGCTATGTGGTGGAGAGTTTAGAGGCGGCGTTGTGGTGTTTCTGGGCAACGGGGAGCTATCGGGAGGCAGTGTTAGCGGCGGCTAATTTGGGGGATGATGCCGATACAACAGCGGCGATTTGTGGCCAAATTGCGGGAGCATTCTATGGAGAGTCGGGAATTCCGGAGGCATGGTTGGCGTGCTTGGTGATGCGATCGGAGATTGCAGAACTGGCTGAAGCCCTGGGTCAGGCGGTGCCCTCCGCCGAGATTTAACCTCTCTCAAGACCCCTCTCTCAAGACCTCATCGCGCTACGGTTCCCGTGGCCGCAATCCCTGGGGTGACTTATACCAAATCCGACTAACCTCGATGCGTTTTGGTAGGGGCAATCCCCCCGTGGTTGCCCCTGTATTTGGCGGTCAGAGGGTCGGCACAGGGGCACAACCCCTACCCGTTTATTCTGTTTCAGGCTCAACGGATTTGGTATTATCCCCCGCTGCTGACCCCGATCGCCCCGCAACTCCCGCCTCACCCCCGCCCCTAGCTTTGCCCCGCCATGGTTCGCCTGCCCCTGCCCCAATTTGGTGGCCGCGATCGTGCCCCCAACCACATCGCCGAAGTCATCGAAACCAATACCACCGAATTTCTAGCCCAATGCCTAGAACCGGAGGATTTGCGCTTTCCAGTGATGCCGCCCTTTGGCAGTTGGGT
>JAYKJG010000447.1:0-15949 GCA_035286285.1 Prochlorothrix sp. | reverse complement strand
CGGCGGACCCAATAACTGGGCCTTCCAAGTGGGCCTGCCCACCTTTAACGGCACGGCTGGAGCCTTAAACGCGGCTGGCTCTATCACCCCTGGCAGTGTGGTGGCAACGGGCACTAACTTTGAGATGCAACCCAGCGGCGGCACCGATAATCCCCAAAACAATATCAGCATCACCTCCGTCAACAGTGCCCCCACCCTCAGCGCAACTACCCTTAACATTGGCGTTTCCAATAGCCCCATTACCTTTACCCTTGCCGGTCTCAGCATCAGTGATGCCGACGGCGATAATACCGCCCTGCAAATTACCGAAATTCCCAGCGGAACCCTGACGGATGCCAACGGTAACCGCCTCAATGCCGGGGATACCATCACAACCAGCCAAACCCTCATTTATAATCCGCCGAACGGTGCCACTGGCACCGGATTAAGTGCCTTTCGGGTACAGGCAGTCGATGTGCGCAACAGCAGCCCAACCTTGGCCACCTCCAGTCCTAGTCTTGCGATCTATGATGTCGCAACCAGAACTAACACAACCAACACGACTAACACGACCAACACGACTAACACGACCAACACAGGGCCGAATCCCGACGATCGCTGTGGCCTAGAAGACTGTACCCAGCCCGTCCCCGTCGTAGAATCAGAGCTTTCCCTTGAAGCCGCCTGTAGTGCTCTGGATAAGGGCGTAGCAGCCCTCGATAGTAGCTTTTCCAAGCGCTTTGAACAGCACTTTGGCCTCAGTTCCAGCAACAGCGCCACCAGTCTCGCCTCCGCCTGCCAAACCCTCAGCGCCGCCGCCGGTCGCGGTGAAGTCCCCGGCGTTATCTACATTAGCTTCTCCCCCGGCTTTTCTGGCTCCCTAGCCTCCCAATTTCAGCAACAATGGCCTTTTCCCAGTTCCGGCTTCCTCGGTCAGCTTGCCGATAGCTTTTGGCCCCAGCTAAAGCAAATCGAAGACTCCAGCCCAACCCCAGACTCGGAGGCAGACTTTCGGGGCTTTACGCCCCAACCGAGCGATCAGTTAGAGCTAATCCTCGTGACCCCCGATCGTTCCCCCCTCTACTACCGCTCCAACGTCACCCGCCGCCAAGTGATCCAGATCGGTCAGCAACTGCGCCGCGAAGTGAGCGACCCCAATGCCGTGTCTGGCAAGCGATACCTCGCGCCTGCCCAACGCCTTTATGACTGGCTGATCCGACCCCTAGAACCAGCCCTCACAGCAGCCGAGATCAATAACCTGGTGTTTGTGCTGGATGAAGGCATCCGCACCCTCCCCCTTGCTGCGCTCCATAATGGGGAAGATTTCATCATTCGCGACTACAGCGTCGGTTTGGTGCCGAGCTTACGGTTGACCGAATCCATCAATATTCCCCTAAATCGCTCCAGTCAGCAGGTTTTAGCCATGGGAGCCTCTGACTTTATAGACCAGAACGCCTTACCCGCCGTCCCCCTAGAGCTATCCTTAATCAGTCAGCAACTCTGGCGCGGTCCCCAGCCCTTGTTAAATCAGGACTTTACCCGCGATCGGGTTCAGCAAGCCCTCCAAAGTGACTACAGCATTCTCCACCTCGCCACCCACGCCGAAATTCAATCAGGAGCACCGGAAAATTCCTATCTACAACTGACGGATACCCGCCTTTCTATTCCGGAGTTGCGGCAGCTTTTGCTGAATAGCTCTGGCTCCAGTAGCCGTGACTTAATGATCCTCAGTGCCTGCCGCACCGCCATCAATAGCAATGAAGCCGAGCTAGGCTTTGCCGGGTTGGCCTTTGGGGCGGGGGTTAATACGGCCCTAGCCAGTCTTTGGTCTGTGAGTGATGCCGGAACCTTAGCCCTCATGAGTGGCTTTTATGACCACCTCGGCGGCCTCAATCCAGAAACCCGCAAGCCCTACACCAAGGCCGATGCCCTGCGGGCGGCTCAACTGGCCATGGTACAGGGAGAGGTCCGTTTAGAAGGCAAGAGCCTGACACTTCCCGGCCTATCCGCCCCGGTTCCGCTCCCCGACAGCCTTGCCGACAGTGGAGATTTGGATCTCTCCCATCCCTATTTTTGGGCTGCCTTTACAATGGTAGGAAACCCTTGGTAAGTGGAGTTATCAAGAACATGCCTTTGCTGGCTTTTGGGAAGTGGTGCGGTCGTTTACCCAAGGTCTCCCTCTCGTTACTGGCTGTGACCTATACGGTGTTTGGTTGGTATTGGTCCTTGGCGGTGGTGCTGCCGGTGGAGCGGACCCTGGGGCGGGGGCTGTGGTGGGGGCTGCTGCTGGGGGGGGCGCTGTTTTTGGCGGCGGTGATGACGGGGCCGCTGACGTTTTTGCGATCGTTCGCCCTGTGGTGGCTAGCTTCGGACCTGCGATCGTTCTTAACGACGATGGTGGGGTCGTTTGTGGCGGTTGTGCTCATCGGGCAAATGACCCTGGTGATGAATCTGCTGATTTTGCTCAGTGCCATGGGTTTGGCGCGGTTGGACTTGCAAACCCAGGGATTTAACGAGTGGACGGCGTTTTGGGTTTTGAGCGCGATCGCCCTCAGCGGCCTTGGCTTGGGGGGCATTAGCTCAGGGATTTGTTTCCGGCTGCTGGGCCTTTAGCAATTTAGGGTAGGGGCAATCCCCCCGTGGTTACCCCAGTTTTTGCCCCCGTGGTTGCCCCCGTGGTTGGATTGGGTGCATTTCACTTTTGCCAAGGGGCGGACTAAAGTCCGCACTACGAGCCTTTTGAGCCAGGGTAGGGGCAATCCCCCCGTGGTTGCCCCGGTTTTTGCCCCCGGTTGTTGGATTACTCCTCCTTGGCGATCGTCCACAGCGGGAAAGACTGGCTAGGCGTAAGCGTCACCCCCGTGAGATTGGTTTGGGCAAAGGCATAGTCCTGCTCCTGCCAGAGGGGGATAAAGGGCAAATCCTGGGCCGCGATCGTCTGAATTTCCGCAAAAATAGCCGCCCGTGCCGCCGGATCAATTTCCCGCCGCTCCTGTTGGATTAACGCATTAACCGTCTCGTTCCAGTACCCCGACCCCTGGGTTTGGGCACCCCCCTGGGTACAGCCCGTTTGCGGCGACCCGATCTCACAGCCTAAAAAAGGCTGAATAAAGTTGTCTGCATCCAAAAAGTCGGGAAACCAGCTTAGGAGAAAGCTAGGGTAAATCCCTTTGCCAATGTTGCTGAATCCCGTCGCCGCATCCACCGCTTGCACCTCCACTTGCAACAGGCCATTCATATTGTCCGCGATCGCCGCCTTGAGCACATCCGCCGCCAAACGACGGGGAGGAGAGCTACTGGGGTACCAAATCTGGACAACAGCGGGGTTCTCGGCGGAAAAACCGGCGGATTTTAAGCGTTCCTGGGCTTGGGCATAGCGCTGGGCCATGTCCATCCCGCTGGGGGGCTGGAACGTGGGGACTGATCCCGGTACTTGGGGCGGCACAAGGCTGTAGAGGGGTTGGCCTAGACCTTGGAGGGCACGATCGGCCAACAGTTCCCGATCGATCGCCAAGGCCAAAGCCTGACGCACGGGGGCTTGGTCCAAGGGCGGCTGTTGGTGGTTGAGGACCAGATAGGCCACCGCAACCCCCTGGGCGGCGATCGCCTGGGCCTTCCCGGCAGCAGCATCGGCCTGGAGGGTTTGAATCTGCTGGGGATCGAGGCTGAGATAGGCAACATCCACCTGCCCGATGCGAAAGCTATTGAAGAGGTTGGCGGAGTTGTCCTTATAAATTTGGATATCAATGCCGCTATTGGCCGGAGCTTCGCCCCAGTAGTCCTCAAAGCGATCGAGGCGAATGCGATCGTCGCTAAATTCCACCAAACGGTAGGGACCACTGCCCACCAGGCGATCGGGCTGAAAATTCCCCACATCCCCCAAGCCCTCAGCATAGGCGGTCGGCGACAGGGCGCAGAGTCCCTGAAACGCCAGCAGAGCTTGAAAAGCGGCAAAGGGCTGCTTGAGTTGAATCGTTAGCTCATAGTCCCCCGTCGCCTGCACCGACTCCACCACATCCCGCAGCAAAAAGGCCGGTTTGCCCCCCTGGTTCATAAAGCGATCCAGGGAAAAGGCCATCGCCGCCGCATTAAAGGGGGTGCCATCCTGGAATACCACGTCATTGCGCAGGGGCACCACATAGGTGAGGCCGTCCGCGCTGATCTGGGGGTCAGCGGTGGCCAATTGGGGCAGCAAATCGGCACTGTCGAGGGCGTAGGCGTAAAGGCGATCGCAGAGGTTAAAAATGACGTTTAAGCTAGAGATTTCATAGGCATCAGCGGGATCTAGGGTCCGGGGTTGCAGGGTTGTCCCGACAACAATACGGTTGCTGTCCCCGGCGGCGGCGTTGGCCCCAGCGGGAGCCGGGTTGGGCTTGCCCGTCTCGGACTGCTCTGCGCCCGGTCCCCCCGCTCCACAGCCCCCCAACAGCAGCAACCCCGCCGCGATCGCCGCCAGCCCTGCCGACTTCCCGCTGGCTCTCCCCCCAGTCCGCCCACTGCTGATCCCGCCGGTTTTCCCTAGGGATCCCCCCTTTTCCGCCATTTCACTGTGGACGGGCCGGAGGCTTCTCCCACCCAAACGGGTTTGATGGGATAGCCGGACCGGCTGTCCCTTGGCGAACATGACATGCCCCCCCTGTTCCCCAACGAGTCCGCCAGGGCACCGCAGCGGGGCCGTTGGGCCACCGTGCTGCCTGGAGAAAGCGGGGGGTTGGGGCTGGGAACAGGGCAGGGAGCAAGGCAAGGGAACTTTCATGGCGGTGGGCAGAACGGGGTAAACAGGACGAGTAGCGTATAAATACTGTAGGATGCGTTAGCGTTAGCGTGACGGATTGTATCTCTCACCTCGACCCAATCTTGAGCAAGGGAACCCCTGGGGCAACTGAGTGTTGAACAGTAAGCAGCGCTGTTTAATTGGCATCACGCTAGCCGTATCCGTTGCCACGATTTTGATCCAAGGCAACGGACTGCTACGATCGATCAATTGGCTGCTGTTGGATCAATACTTTACCCTACGCCCCCCCGAAGCCCCCGACGATCGCATTGTTTTGGTCACGATCGCCGAAGAAGACCTCTCCTACGCCCAAAACTGGCCCATGAGCGATGATCAGCTAGTTCAGGCGCTAGATACTATTCAGAGCCAGTCCCCCCGCCTGATTGGGGTTGATATTTACCGCAATTTGCCCGTGGAACCGGGCCACGATCGCCTGCTGGAGCGCTGGCAGCAGTGGGATAACGTCTTGGGCATTGAAAAGGTGGCGGGGGAGCCGATCGAGCCGCCCCCGGTTTTAATCGACAAAAACCAAGTTGCCGCCAGTGATTTACTCCCCGATCGCGATAACAAAATCCGCCGCGCCCTCATCCTCACCGGACGGCCCGATCAGTCCGTCGTGCTGGGCCTCGGAGCCGATCTCGCCCTGCGCTACCTGGCCCAAGAGGGCATTGAACTGACGGAAATCGACCCCGATCGCAGCCTCTACGGCTTGGGCAAAGCCAGATTTGTGCCGATCGGACCCAAGGACAGCCCCTACGGCCCCGAAGACATGGGGGGCTATCAAGTGCTGCTGCATTACCGGGGCAACCTCGATCGGTTTGCCCAAGTCAGCCTACGGCAGGTCTGGCAGGGGCAAGTTAAACCCGACTTCTTTCGCGATCGCATTGTCCTCATTGGGGCGATCGCCCCCAGCCTCAACGACAACCACGCCACCCCCTACCACAACAGCCTCCTTCGCACCCCTGCCCTCATGCCGGGAGTCGTCATCCATGCCAACCTCGCCAGCCACATGATCAGCGCCGCCCTAGACAACCGGCCCCAACTCCGCCCCCTCAACCGCTACCTCGCCCTAATCTGGACCGTGTTTTTAATTTGGGCCAGTGCCAAGCTGGGCCTTGCCTATACCCAGCAACCCTGGCTCACCTGGGCCGCCCTCGTGGGCTTGTTGTTGGGGGCGACGATCGTCAGCTATGGCGGCTTCTTTCTGGGCTGGGTCATCCCCCTGGCGATCCCCGGCTTGGGGATTATCCTTGGCGGCAGCAGCAGCATCATCACCACCCTCTGGATTAACCTTCGCCTCTCCTACCGCACCCTCACCACCCAACACCAACAACTCCAGCAGGCCAACCAAGACCTCCAAAAACTCAACCGCATTTATCGCTGCTTTGTGCCCTTGGAGTATCTGCAACTGCTGGATAAAGACAGTATTCTCGATATTCAATTGGGGGATCACGTCAGCCGATCGATGGCGGTTTCCTTCTGTGATATCCGCCGTTTCACCAGCCTCTGCGAAGAGCTAACGCCCCAGGAAACCTTTGATTTTGTCAATACTTATCTTCAGCGGGTCAGCCCCGAAATTGTCAAGCATTCGGGCGTAATTGTGAAATTTATGGGGGATGCGATTATGGCGATCTTTCCCCGCAGCGTTGATGATGCGATCGCCGCCAGTCTGGCCCAATATCGCCAACTCAATGCCTATAACCAAGAACGCCAAAACCAGAACCAGCCCCCCCTCCAAATTGGCACCGGGATTCACATGGGGCGGGTGATGGTGGGCATTATTGGGGAACCGGGTCGAATGCAGGGGGATGTCCTGTCCGATGCCGTCAATATTGCCGCCCGGATGGAAAGTTTAACCAAAATCTATGGCGCATCCGTCCTGATTTCAGGGGACTTAATTGCCCACTTGCAGGATTTAGGAGCCTATAACTTCCGGCTCTTAGATGAAGTTACAGTTAAGGGCAAGAAGGAGCCAATTTCCCTATTTGAAATTCTCGATCCAACGGTCGATCAACAGGCCGAATTAAAAATTGAAACGCGCCTTTTATTTGAACAAGGCTGGTTTTACTATCGCAACAAACAGTTTATTGAGGCACGGCAGAAGTTTTATAAAGTCCTCCAGGTGAATCCCAAAGACGTTGCGGCGAAGCTCTACCTACAGCGGCTCCATCAGTTTCAAATCAGCGGTGCCCCGCCCGACTGGACGGGGGTTTGGCAGTTTACTGAAAAGTAGAAAATCCACCCTCAGCCTTGCCTTAACCGTAGGTTGTAAACACCCGCAGGGTATAACCAATCAGGGTGCCAATCAAAAAGGCCCAAATCTGTCCCGTTTCCACAAAGGTTGCCCAGGCTTCCTTGGCCTGCGCCACGAGATCGGCATCGGTATTTTGGGCCAAGACCAGACCATCGATCGAGAGTTGATGCAGCATGGGGTGAACCGGATCGGGGCCGATCGTGCCCACCCAGTCCGCCAACAAATGCACCTGACTCAGGCCCAACTCTAGCCCGGTGTGTAAAATTGCTACATTGCTCAGCAGGGTCGCGAACATGGGACTTCACTCCTCAACGTGATTCGGATTCGGTTTGATGGGTCCATCTCACTGTAGCCCTCCCCCCAGACGCTCCCCCCAGCGGGCGCAGGGAGCAGGGGAAATTGAGGCTTGCCCTCAACTTTACCCAAAAGTGGCACGATCGGGATCCCGCTTGCGGCGGGTCTTCTGCCCACCCTTCTGCAACGGGGGAAACCGGAACCCTATTCCGTCACCTTCAACACCACCAGGGTCATATCATCCTCATTGGCCCGATCGGACCCCATAAACTGCTGAATCGTCTCAAACAGGAAGTCCAAAATCTCCCAGGGCGTTGGATATTGCTCACAGGCACGGCGAAACGCCTGAATCAGCTTCTCCTCATCGTAGCGATCGCCCCCGGCCCCCGGCGCATCCGTAAACCCATCGGTATAGTAAATCACCACATCGCCGGGATAGAGTTGCACCTTGGCATCCTCATACTGGCTATCCGCATCCAAGCCAATCAACATCCCCATGGCATCCAAGCGGTGGATCCCCCCCGTGGAACACTGCCAGAGCAGGGGCGGATTGTGGGCGGCATTGCTGTAGGACAGCAGGCGGGTGTGGGGGTCGTATTCAGAATAAAAGAGCGTTACAAACCGATTGGAGTTTTCCAAGTCGGTGTACATGATGTGGTTAAGGTGCTGGAGAATTCGTGCTGGGGAGTGGCCATTGAGCACCTCCGCCCGCAGCATCCCCCGCAGCATCGTCATAATTAGCCCCGCCGGAACCCCCTTGCCCATGACATCCCCCACGGCAATGCCCCAGCAGTCCGACGGGTTCCCCCCCCGCGATCGGGGCGCACTTTGGCCATGGCGGATCGGAATAAAATCGTAGTAGTCCCCGCCAACCCGGCTAGCCGTGAGACAGCGGGCCGCAAGTTCCACCCCCATGACCGGGGGACAGGTGCGCGGCAACAGTTGGCGTTGGATCTCCGCCCCAATTTCCAGTTCCCGATCGAGGCGTTCCTTTTGGCGCAGTTCCACGGTCAGGGCATCATTTTCGATCGCCACCGCCGTCTGATCCGCCACCAAACGCACCAGCTTTTGCCGCGTTTCCGTCAGGGTATAGCCCGGATCGTAGCTAAAGATATAGAGGCGACCCCGTTCCTGATTCTTGCTCAGGATCGCCACCCCAAAAATTTGAATATTCGACATCCCCAACAGATGGCCAATGCGATCGTCCAAGACCGCCAAAGAGCCATCGGTATTGACCAGATGGGGCGATGGATTACTCGTCAGGTTGCCCGACACCTGCTGAATTGCCCGCTCCAGCACCTGCCGCGTCGTTTGGCTGTACTGTTCATCGGAGCAGTAAAAGCGCTCCAGGCGCATTTGACCATTGGGCCGCACCAAAATCAGCGCCCCCCCATCGGCCTGGGTCACCCGGCTGGCCATGAGGGGAATCAGTTCCAGAAATTGATTGAGATTGGTAAAGCTCCGCAGGGCAAATCCCAGGGAACTGAGCAAATCTTGGGTTTTGTCCTGCTCGCGATCGAGCTGGGCAACCAACTCCTTCAACACGGTCACAGGACTCAACTCAGCCCCCGGCCCTGAGCCATTGCGGGACTCCTTCAGGGACTCCGATCGTGGTGAGGTCACCAGGGACTGGGGGGAGGAGTGCGGAAGAGGCACGGGGGTCATGGGGTACAAGGGGTGCGGTGTTTCGTCGTCGGGGGGCTGGGCACAGAGGACCAAGCGGCGAGGATCTCAAGGGAAAGATTGGCCCGAATGGACAGGGTACTGTACAGGCTTTCCAGCAGAAATTCCTGATGCTACCCCCATCACTCACCAGACCCTGAAACATGCCTCCAAGACGGGCTGAAGGTCTAGAGTCACTGACACAACGTTATGAACATCTTGTGAACCTCAAGTTCTCAACGTTCAACTGTGCCGCAGGTTGGCTAGAGCCTACCGGCAGTCCGGAACTGCGATCGCGAAATCCAGCGAATTTCCGACGCTCATTGGGGTTTGTGACCTTAAACCAACCTGCGCAAAACACGGGTGTCAGTCGTAGCGGTCCCAAGGTTGACCGACTTTAACATTCACCCGTTTAATTGACAACTTACTGGTTCGCTGACGGGCGGGTGAACAGGCGGAAGTAGAGGGACACCCCCCATTCTTTCAGGGGAAAGAGCAGATAGGTGAGGGGATTGATGGTCACAATAATATTGCGGGTGTCGCGCTTGGCAAGGCCGACAATCTGGCGGGCAACCCACGCACCGGAGAGAATTCCCACGGGATTTAGCTCACTGCGGAACGGCCCCAGAATCAACTTGCGAATTACACAGGGCGCGTCCAAGCGGTGCAGGGTCACCAAATCGCCCAGGGTCCGCTTGCTCAGTTCATAGAGGGGGCTAAAGGCGGGGTTGACCTCGGCTTCGGAGGTGTTGACCCACACTTCCTTGCGGGCAATCTGGGCGTTGGTCTTGACGGTGCCCAAAAAGCGCTCCAGCAGGTGAACCTGGGAAAAGGTATTGATCTGGTAGGACTTGTCGATCGCCGCCGCACTGCGATCGCCATAGACATTAATGCCATGGTTCAGCACCAGAATATCCACCTCTTCCAGCAGGTCCGCCAGCGCCGCTTCTTGGCCGATCGCCCAGGTCACCGTGCGCACCGCCTCCGCCCTGCCATCGGCCCCTTGGACCGTGAGGGGATCCCCCGATCGCGAGGTCAGGGCAATGACCTTGGCCCCTTCCTGGTGCAGGGCTTGGAGCAGGGCGCGGCCTAGGGTGCCGGAAGCGCCGGTAATGGCAATGGTTTTGCCCTTGAGGGAAAGTGCAGTGCCCATGAGGGAGTCGATGAGGGTAAATGTGCCGCTGTAGTAGGCTTTTTGGTTGTCGAAATGGTGCCGCCAGTGGTAGGTGCGGTTGACCAGCCAAGGGGCAGGGGGGGCTGCAAAGGGTCCGGGCAAATGGGTCAGATCGGTGAGGTCGTGGGCCAGCTTGGAGCCGGTCCCCCGCGCGATCGCCCCTGCCAAAAACCCTAGGGTATAGATCATCCCGACCACCATCCCCCAATGGCCCTGGGGCAACCAACGGTAGGCCGCCAGCCAAACCAGCCCCCCCGCACTCAGCATTACCAAACATTCCGGCACATCATTGCGCCACTGGGAGCGCCGGTAAATGGTGGGATCGGCGATTTGGAGGCTGGGCTGAAAGGCTTTGTGGTGCCAGACGTGGAGGCGGTAGAGGGGGGGCCAAAGGTGGGCGAGGGTGTGGTACAGGTCGCGCACAATTTCGGCCCAGAGAACAGAGCCAAGGCCCAGGCCAAGGGTCTCGATACCAAGGGTGATCATAGGGTTAAGGGCGTTTATGAAAAGATTGGGCGATCGATCGAGGGTTGCTTGAGCAAGATTTGGGAGTTGTTTGAACGATTTTTTAATCTTTTCTATTGTGCGGTATCCCGTCTCCTGTGCGGTATCCCGTCTAGGGTGCGGTATCCCGCGATCGGGGCAAGGGGCGATCGTCGCTGGGGATCAAGGTAATGGCACGGGAGCGGTGCAGGGTTTCTCGGAGATAGCCCCGATCGGCTGCCTCCAACGGTGGAGCCTTGTGTTGGGCCAGCACCGTCTGCACCGCCGCAAAGGCCGCCGGGAGTTGATCAAAGGGGATTTGGGGATAGGCATGGTGCAGGGAGTGGTAAGGCAGTCCCCCCATCAGCCAGTTGACCCAACTCGGCACCGCTAGGTTACGGCAGCTATAGAGTTGGGTCAAGGCAGCATGATCCTGGGGATACCAGCGGCCATAATGCTCCAAATGGGCGCGGCTTTGCATCATCACCCCCACAACCCGCTCCAGAATCAGCCAGAAGATCACATAATCCCAGCCCCGTCCCTGGGACAGTGCCCCAACAAAGCCGACGGTGTGGATGACTAAACTGCCCAAGCCATCTTGAAGAATCTGGCGAGTCAGGGCCGATCGCAGGGGGGGAACAGACTCCCGACAGCGCCAACCGCGCCAAAAAGCATTGAAAATTAGACCGAATCCGCCCCCAACCCAAATATTAAAGGCCCATTGATGGCGAATATACCATTTGCGCCAGGTTGGGGCCGCTGCATACTCCCCCTGGGTCCACTGGATGCGTTCCGGATCGCGCAGGTCGCAGCCATTCCAAGCATGGTGAAACCGATGGACCAGGCAATAGGTGCCATAGGGCCAGAGCAGGGGCCAACTGATGAGACGGGCGATCGGCGCTTCCAGACGAGGCGACCCCGTGAGGCAGTTATGGGCCATCTCATGGGTGCAGACAAAGAGAAAGCCATAGGCAATGCCCCCCAAGGTGGATAATCCTAGAAATAGGCCAAAATTCCCCGTTAACCAAGCAGCCCACCACAGCCCCCAGGTCAAACCCCACAGGCTGAGCAACCGAACCCAGCCCCTACGGGCATTGAGTTGGGTATAGGGGCGAATGGTCGCCTGCAAAGTGGCCGGGAGGGTGTCGGGCAGGGGCAGGGCCGAGGGGATCGAGGCGGTCGAAAAGACCGGGGGAATCGAGGCGGTCGAAGAGGCTAAAGTCAAAGGGGGACTAGGGGGTGGAGCCGACCCAGCCACTACCCTATCCCAGAGGTTTAGCTTGAAAAAAGTCATGGAATTAGCCCCAAGCCCCGAAACCACAGTTTTTCGCAGCTAAACCCCGGTACCGTCGCCGCAGCCTCGGCCAGGGTCTGGAGATCTGCCAGGGTCAGGGCATAGCCCAGGTCCGTGGCCAGATCGAGGACATCTTGGGGCGTATGACAGGACTTATGCCGTACACCAACGGCCTCATTGGTGCGCAGGGTTTCAAACAGGGGCTGAAACTGGGGGCTAATCTGGTGCAACCAGGTGTAATAGGCGGTTTGGGCGATCGCGATGACATCGGGCGGCGCAAGGTCAAAGCCTTCCGCCTGGGCCAACTGCACCAAATCCATCGGGGAGGTAAATTGGCGGATTTGCTCCTGAAGAGCGGGCGATCGATCGAGGTGCTGGGAAAAGGCTTGGGCCGTTGCACTCAAGGGCGGAGCCGTTGCGATCGGGGTGGTCATGGCTGGATTCTCCGTTGTCTGTCTATAACGGTGCTGACTGTCACGGTGCTGACTGTCACGGTGCTGACTGTGATCTATCTTAAAACCCTGCTCAAAACCAGGGCTACCCAACCGCCAGCCGCTTTTACTGCTGTTACTACTGCTGTTACTTCGGATCCTGCTTTGCGCCCCAGCCCGATCGCCTGTTACTGCTATTACTTCGGATCCTGCTTTGCGCCCCAGCCCGATCGCCAGCCATAGAAGACAATCCCCAGGGCTAACACCACGATCGCCCCAATCCCCACCGGCACCGTCACATCCTCCGGCACAGCCACCACCGGCTCCACCACCACATCCGTAATCACCCGCTCAGTGCTCTGCTCCCCCGCCTCAATCAAGGGCTGGGAGGTCGCCACAGGGCTAGGAGCCACCGTCGTCCCCTGGGCCACCGTAACCTGAAAGGACAGTTGAAACGAGTCAAAACTTTGGGGTTCCGCTAACCCAGCCTTCGGCGCACCCACCAGCACCAACTCATAGGCTCCCACCTGGGGAAACGTCACCTCCGTGGCGGGAATATCGGTGTAGCCCTCGGCGGAGTAGGGTTCTAGGGGCGGCGTGGCGATCGGGGTTGCATCGGCACTGCGGGGCTGGGCATAGACCGCCAAAGTACAGTCACAACTGTCCAGGGGAATGACCTGGCCCCCTTTACGGGTGAGGGCAAACCAAACACGGGTCAGTTCCCCCGATCGGGGCGTGTCGTTGGGTTCAATGTGCTTCGTGGCCCCAACGCCGCGATCGATCTGAATTTGGTGGGCAAGCAATTGAGACATAGTTCTAAGGCAAAAGATTGCATAAAATCGCCCTACACAGGCGTAGGGGTCGGGTCTCCCGACCCTGGACCATTGGGCCTAGGCACAGAAATCTGGGCGCGAAAACCACACCCCTACGGTGAATTTCGATAGTATACGGGCGTAGGGGTCGGGTCTCCCGACCCTTTGGTTAGATTTCCCGACTAATCTTCATCCAACGGCAAACCCACCTCGATCTTACCCTTGCCAAAATAGCGGCCAAACTGCAACTCATACACCTCATCTTCATCCTGGGTTTCCACCTCCAGATCCGATCGGGCATAGCTCACACACAACAGCGCATAGCCCTCCTCCCGCAGATCCGGCGACAACCCCATCGCCTCCGGCTGATCCAACTGGCCCGACTTCACCCGCACCGCACAGGCCGTACAAGCCCCATTGCGGCAAGAAAAGGGCAACTCTGCGCCTTGGTTTTCGGCGGTGTGGAGAATATAGCGATCGTCGGGGACTTGAACCGTGTAGTAGCGATCAAGTTGGCGGTGGTGAATCTTGACGGTGTAGGTTTGGGCCATGGTGTAGGGGTGGGGCGATCGCGGCAAGGGCGAGCGAACGGTATCAGTACTGCTAAAGGTCCGGGCGTGAACGGTCATGCGCCCCCCGTAGGGGTGACTCTTTGCAGATTATCAGGTTATCGCAGCCATGGAAATGGAGAGACCGAGAACGCCCGCAGCAGGGCTAGAAAGCCAAGGGCACAGAACCGGGCGCACAAAGAAATTGCGGTCCAGCACCGGAGGCCGCCGCCTCAGTTGCTCCCGCCTCCCTTGGTCCCGCCACAAGGTCCGGGATCGGCGGTAACCCTTGACTTGGCCCCGCCGTTGCGCACAGGTGCCAGCTAAAGCGAGTCTCCCCCGATTCCAACACTGTGGCCACCAGTAAGCTGCTGTAACTGCGGGTATTATTCCCCTTGGCTTGGGCCGTCAGCGCAACGATCGTCGGCTCCATCACCTCGACCCCATAGCGATAGGTCGTCGTTTCAGGTAGGATACCCAGCACAAATTCTTCCCAATTTTCCGCAAATGTTGCCTGATCTTGGTAGTAAACGCTTTGGGCCTGGGCTAGAAGCTTAAGCTGGCTGAGGGCAGTTCCTTCCTGCTGCTGGCGCTGCTGGTCTTCATAGGACAACAGCACTGCGCCGTCGGGTAAGGGGGGAACTTCCCCAAGGCGATCGAAACTGAGGGTACTGTCCCCAAAGGCCAAGGGGCGGGGCTGACCGGGACTGAGTTGGCTTAGCTCTAGCTCTAGGCGATCGGGTTGATCCGCTGTTTTTTCAGTACTGAACCGAAAAATCGTCTGAATCACCTGATCTTCACCCAGGGTTAAGTCTAAAGACCAGGGATCGGGGTCTAGATCGACGTGATACAGCAGTTCCGAGAGCAGTTGCAACTCCTCGGCTCCCTCCACCCGAAAAATAACCCGATCGACCCCATCAAAGGTTAAGTAAATAGTTGTGGCCCCATCCTCGCTCCGCCACTGCCAACTGCCCTGGAGGCGATCGGCAGCAAGAATAGACTGATCTGCTGTGGGGGAATAGGAGGAGAGGTTAAAAGGGAGATCAAAGGAGAAGTCAGCTTGAATTGCCTCGATAGGAGCCGGAAAGATCGGAGAAGGCAAGCTTTGACCCAAGCTGGGGCCAGCATTCCCACCAAACCCCAATCCCAGCCCTAAAATAGCCCCAGCACCGTAGCGGAGCAGGGCGATCGCGATCGCGGTCGATCCCGTTGGTCCCGCCGTTGATCCCGTTGGTCCCGTCGAGATGCGCCAACCCGCCAGGGACTGCCACCCCCTTAACGTCGCAAAACCTGGATTTTGAGCACTGGGATTCCCCAAGCTGGAACTCCCCTTCAACCGTCCCCTGAGTGAGTTTGGATTCCCCATAACCGCTTCCCTTTATGCATGATGAACTTAAGATAGGATGTAGAGGATCTGTCAGCCTCGCTAACACTGTAATTGAGGATTACAGACAATAAAATGACCCTTCCCGTTCCCCCCAATGCTCTGTCACCCACCCTACCGCTCCGCCGCTGGACCGTCGCCGAATATCGAGCCATGGCCGATCGGGGCATCCTCACCCGCCAAGAACGGACCGAGTTATTGGACGGACACATTGTAACGATGAGTGCCAAAGGTCGCCCCCATGTGATCACCCTACGGCTTTTGACCCAGGTTTTGACCACAGCCCTCCAGGGTCAGCGTTTAATTTTTCTCCAGGATCCGATCTCCCTCAGTCCCACTTCAGAACCCGAACCGGATTTAGTCATTGTCCAAGGTCAGGAGCTAGATTACCTCCACCAACACCCCCAGCCTGAGGTGATTGATCTCGTGGTAGAAGTGGCAGATTCAACCCTGAGCAAGGACCGGGAGGTCAAGGGGTTGCTCTATGCCCAGGCGGGAATTTGCGAATATTGGGTGGTGGATGTAAGCCAGCGGCAGGTTTGGGTCTTTCGCGATGCGGATCCCGCTGGGTATCGATCGCGGGTCATCTACGACGATACGGCGCACCTGTCCCCCCTTCGGTTTCCGGATCTACGCCTTGCGATCGCCGACCTTTTCCCCCCCAACCTCAAAGCTTCCGACTCTCAATCTTAAACTTGCTCTCGACTCTGTACCCTTGCTCCCGACTCTGTACCCTTGCTCCCCACAGCCTGACCCATGTTAAAAACCCTCTCGATCGAGAACTTCCGATGCTTCAAGCACTTTGAACTCAACCCCCTCGGTCGCATTAATCTCCTAGTCGGGGCCAATAACAGCGGCAA
>JAYKJG010000446.1:0-3145 GCA_035286285.1 Prochlorothrix sp. | reverse complement strand
TTTTATTCCACCCCCCCGCAAAACCCCCCAGGGCGGGTTTTGTTCAATCATGGCTTAGAATCCTAAATTGTCTCGAAAACCCGCCCCTAAGCACCCAAAATACCCTGTAGGGGCGGGTTTAACCCCTAAAATCGGGCTACCCAGCCCAAATCTCCCCAAACCCGCCCTCTTTTATTCCACCCCCCTGCAAACCCCCCAGGGCGGGTTTTGTTCAATCATGGCTTAGAATCCTAAACTGTCTCGAAAACCCGCCCCTACAAGACTTTTGGGATCGTAGGGGTCAGGAAACCTGACCCGCGCTCTGCACCTAGGCTTGAACCACTTTTGTCAGTCAATCAGCAGTTAACCAGCCTTACAACTGATTTAGGATTGCTGTAGATATAATAAAAATGATTTCCCCGCTCCCATCGCCACCCAGAGACGATCCATGACCCTCTCCTTAGAAAAACCGACCCCGCCTAGCCCCATCCTTCAGTACCATGATGCGACCTGGCAAGACTATGTAGGGATTCGCGATCATGCCACCCTAGACTGGCAGAAAATTTCATTTCATCAAGGATGGTTGTGGGTAGACATGGGAAAAGAAGGGCCAAATCATGCTTCATTCAGTGATTTAATCACGATTGTTTTTGGTTTTTGGGTCTTCCTACACCCCGAAGTCGTTTTGCAATCCTATGGTCGCTGCGTTATTGAGCACCCCGATACCCATGCCTGCGCCCCAGATTTGGTGCTATATAAAGGCGATAACATTCCCAAATGGCAACCCGGTGAGCCACGCCGGATTGATTTGCGCCGCCATCGGCTACCCGACCTCGTGGGGGAAATTGCTGACACCACCCTCAGCTTTGATCTCGATGAGCAAAAACAACTGTATGCGAGCTTGGGAATTTCTGAATATTGGGTTATTGATGTCAAAGGAATGCAGATCTTTGCCTTTGGATTAAGCGAGGGACACTACAAAACGATCGACCAATCACAAGTGTTGATAGGCTTGCCGATCGCCCTACTCGATCAAACCCTAGAACGACTCACAACCGAAACCAATACCGCTGCCGCTAGCTGGTTAATTCAACAGTTGCAACACAATGCCTAAATCAACGACGGATGATGATTTAGAACTGCTCAATGCATTGGGCATCGATCTGGCTCCCGATCCAGTCCGTGAGCGTTCTGCGAGGGAAGAACGAATGATCGCAGGCTTTGAAGAGATCCAGCGGTTTGTGGAGGAACAGGGCAGACTGCCTCAACAGGGGGACGATCGGGATATTTTTGAGCGCCTTTATGCCGTGCGGCTCGATCGTCTACGGGAATTAGCAGAATGCCACCCACTCCTAGAACCCCTAGACTCCCAGGGATTGCTCAAGGCTGAAACCCCCCTCAGCCCGATGCCAGAAGCTGAAGATTTGACCGATGCAGAACTGTTGGCTTCCCTAGGGATCGAGAGCGATGCAGGGAACGACCTTACCCAGCTTACCCATGTGCGATCGCGCCAGGAAATCAAAGCCGCCGAAGAAGTCGCCCAACGCACCCCTTGCCCAGACTTTCAACAGTTTAAGCCCCTTTTCAAACAGGTACAGGCAGACTTAAAAACAGGAGTTCGCCAAACCCTGAAATATCAAGACAACGCCGCTATCCACCAAGGCGATCTCTTCATCCTTGAGGGGCATCAAGTCTTAGTTGCTGAAATGGGCGAAACTTTTATGGGTGACCATGGCCGCCCCGATGCCCGCCTGCGAGTCGTGTACGACAACGGCACCGAGAGTAATTTGCTCCTGCGATCGCTCCAACGGGCCTTGAACAAAGACAAAATCAGCCGCCGCATCACCACCCCTGACCTTGGCCCCCTATTTTCCCAGCTTGAAGCCCAAGATGATATCCAAACCGGCTATATTTATGTACTGCGCAGCCAATCTGAAGATCCGTTTATTGCCCAGCACCGCTCAATTATTCACAAAATTGGCGTGACGGGGAGCGATGTCAAAAAGCGAGTGGCCAATGCTAAGAAAGATCCAACTTACCTCCTCGCCGAGGTGGATATTGTTGCTACCTTTAAGCTGGCCAACATTAACCGGACCAAATTGGAAGCACTCCTGCACAAAGTCTTTGAGCCGGTTCGGTTGGATCTAGAGTTGCAGGATCGCTTTGGGATTGCGGTGCAGCCCAGGGAATGGTTTTTTGTTCCCTTAAGTGCGATCGAGGAGGCCATCCAAAAGATCCAGTCCGGCACCCTTCACCAGTTTCAATACGATCCAGACACCGCCAGCCTCAAGCCCCTTTAACCTTTAAGCGATGGTACAAGCCCCTTACAGACCCCTCAGCTTAGAAGAATTTCTCCCCTTGCCCGAAGTTAAACCCGCCCATGAATACATCAATGGCCAAATCCTCCAGAAGCCTATGCCCCAGGGGAAACACAGCGTTATTCAAGGAGAATTAGTCTCGACCCTCAACCGTTATCTCAAGCCCCAAAGGATTGCCCGTGCCTTCCCAGAGCTACGGTGTACGTTTGGTGGACATTCCACAGTTCCCGATATTGCTGTTTTTACCTGGGACCGTATCCCCCGTGATGCCAACGGGGCGATCGCCGATCGCTTCAACACCGCACCTGACTGGACCCTCGAAATTCTCTCCCCTGAGCAAAGCCAAACCAAAGTCACTAAAAATATTTGCCACTGCCTCAAGCACGGCACCCAAATGGGCTGGCTCATTGATCCCAGTGAACAAACTGTTTTTGTCTACCAACCCCAACGAGAACTAGAAATTTGCGACGAGCCAAATACTCAACTCCCAACGCCTGGGTTTGCCCATGGACTCGGTTTAACGATCGGTGAGCTTTTTGCTTGGCTCTTAGAATAGAGAAGATCCATCCCACCTTGGCGGGTGAACTGATGCGGTAGAGGCAATTCCCCCGTGGTACGGTTTTGGGCCATCAGAGGTTTGGTACCTGGCTCAAAAGGTTCGTAGGGCGGACTAAAGTCCGCCCCTTGGCAAAAGTGAAATGGACCCGTTAGATTCAGCTTTTGGATCGAAAAAGGGGCCGCAGCCCCTTTCATGATCAAGAACGATCGCCGCAAACCTAGCGCTTAGCCAGTTTCTTGGTATTCACCTTGCGCAGACGGATCGACTCCGGCGTAACTTCCAGTAGCTC
>JAYKJG010000445.1:0-8533 GCA_035286285.1 Prochlorothrix sp. | reverse complement strand
CAGACTGGATCCCAAAGCTCGTGCTTAACACCAGCCCTTCCCCAAAGGTCGTCCCCGCCCACGCCACAATCTCCTGGGAACTACTGCCATCCAACCCCGTATTCACAGCCTCCAAATCCAAACCCTCGACGGTGCGGTCCAGGGTAAGGGGATGGGAACTAGGGTTGGTATTGGTATTGGTATTGCTCTGGCTCTGGCCATTAGCGCTACCCTGGCCATTGGCCACAGCATCGGGGGCCACGGACTGCGCCTGTAAACTCACCATGAATCTAAACTCCCAAGGTTGACGGACTGACGAAAGGCAAACGGGACAAGGATGACGGTGGAGGACAGATCGAACAGAGCCATAAAGCAACGCTCCAGTCAAAGTCCCAGGGAGGAATTCGGGGGGATGATAGGTGAGTCGGCATTCCGATCGGCAAAATTAAGCACTTATGGAACAGGAGATGATTCAGGTTAGCCTAAGGGCTAGCAGAGGCAACCATCACCCTTGCTCCACCATTATCATGTTTTCTTGTCACAGTGTTGTGTTTGAAGGAGCAGAAATCGCTGACACAGTTTGGTGAGGGGCTAGCCCATGCTGCGGCGAGGTGTCCCCTTGGCGATCCTGGGCCACCAGCGTGGTTCCCGATGGGTCCACATAACAAACTTGGCGGCGCTGGGCACTGAAATGGGCCTGAATCACAAGGGTTTGAAAATCGCGTCGGTTGTCGGGGATCAAATCCCGTGACACCTGCAAAAAAGTGGCCTTCACCTCAGATCCCAGCCAAATTACATCTTCATGGCGGAGCACATGGGCCTCGATCGGGTAGCCATTGACCAAAGTCCCGTTGGCACTGGGCCGATGGGTTGCCAGATCGCCATCAAAAAGTTTGTAAGACATCAAGCCACGACGGGGGCCATCGGCAACCCGGATCGATCCCAGTTGCCCTTGGGCTTGGACGAGGGTGGCATGTTTTCGGGAGCAGGTTTTGCCTTGGATCTGGATACTGGCCTCGGTCGATCGACCAATACTATAGGTCGCCCGATCGAGCTTATACGATCGCATTCCACCGGCATCTTCCACAATCAGCACACAAACATAGATGCTCGGATCGTGCCCAGGTTGGCGAGGGTCGGCTGGGCGAGAGTCGGGACGGGGGCAGGGTGCAATCATGGGATCAGCCGTCAATGTAAGGTCAAAGGAGCTAAAGTCAAAAGTCGATCGCAGACTTTGTTAAAATTCGCCGTCCAGTTCGGCATCATCCAGACCTGATTAACTGACAAACATTAGGTCAAACCTAGGCCCAGAGAGCGGGTCAGGAAACCTGACCCCTACGATCCCCAACGTCTTGTCGGGGCGCAATTTCTGCACCCCCAGCAGAATTTCTTGTCAAGCGACCAAGACCTGTAGACCAATGTAACCTGTCACCCTTGGCCCCATGCGTTACTTTTAGCCTAACGTGAGAGGGCCGGGTGGATTTCACTTTGGAGCAATCTAGCCCCTAACCTGGCCCAAAAGGCTCGTAGTGCGGACTTTAGTCCGTACCGGGGCAACTGTGAAATGCACCCAGAGGGTCTCCATCCCCCAACCCTAAGGATTCCCCAGCCCCAAGACTGGACTGCCATCTGACCCAAACCTTCAGACCATGACGCTTTCTCTACCCGATACCTTCCGTCTGTCGCCCCTCGTGCGCCTGACCCTACTGCTGCTCTACCTGGGCCTGACCCTCCCCCTCCCCATCCTGGCCCAAGTCACCCACGCCCCCATTCCCCCCCTGGCCCTCGCCCTGGGTCTGGCCCTCGGCGCGGTGCTGCTGTACGGTGCCCTCGCCGAGCAGGTCATCCTCACCGAGCAGGGCATTGAAGTCCTCTATCCCCAATGGATTCGCTGGTTGCTGCGGCGGGGTTGGTTTTTGCCCTGGTCTGAAATTCAAAGTCTCAAGCCCCGATCGACGGGCCAAGGCGGCTTGGTCTACTACTTTTTGAGCCGATCGGGTCAAGGCTATCTGTTGCCCATGCGCGTTGCTGGATTCTCCCGCCTTGTAGCCCAAGTCCAAGCCCAGACCGGCCTTGACACCAGCAACGTCCGCCCGCTCTCCCAACCCTGGATGTACTTTATCCTCTTGGCTGTGACCCTGCTGCTCTTTGCCTTTGATGCCTGGACGATCGTCCAGGGCCTCTCTAGCCCAGCCCTCTCCCCAGGAATTTATTAAATTTTGCAAATTCGGTGCTACCGTAGAGTTCAATTTTGGGCCGAGGTGAAATCCCAGTGCTATTCTTTATCAGTCCATTGGGATGCCCTGGATTACACAGCCTCGATCGGTAGCCTGGGGTACTCGCTGAGATCCCGCACTACCACCCAGAGACCCAGGACTGGGAGCCTATACGACCGCCCTGGGGAATTGCTCTAGATTGTAAGGAGGGAGTGAGCAGAAATATGAGTGAAACAAGTGCTTTCCTGGCAGGCTCAGCAGTCGCTGGAGTTGCCGCACTCCTAGTCCTCAAAGGAGGATTCAGCCTAAGTCAACCAGAAGTCCCTCCTCTATACAACTCATCGGGCACCCCTACGGCGATCGCCCCCCAAGGGGGTAGCCAAAGCTTCGGTGACCAAGTTTCCGAACAAACAGAACGCGCCGCCGATCTCCAAAAACAGCTTGAAAGCCAGCAAAAACTGACCGAAGAGCTAAAGGCCCAACTCGAAAAGCAACGGGAAACCACCGAAGAACTGAAGTCCCAGCTCGAAAGCCAACGCCTGGAGGCTGAACGGGTCATCGATCAAGTTAAAACCCAACAGCGATCGATGGATATCCTCACCCTTCAGCAGGCTTTACCCGATCAATCGACCTCAGATCTCCTCACCACCCTGCGAGTCAATGAGCAAAGCCGATCGACCCAAGTGATCATGCTCTGGGGTCTCGGCGGCATTATTGTGGTCCTAGTCGTCGGCGGAGGACTGATTTTGGGCAGCTTGGTCATTTTATTGCTGCAACAGCGCAAAAATAGCCAACAAATCCCAACTCCCCAACCCCAGCCCCTCAGCTTGCCGATCCCCTACCCCCCCAACGCCGCTCCCTACGGACCGTCCTACTACCGAGCCAACGATCTGTTGCTCCCGCCCCCCGCCAACCGGATCACCCCTCCCAATTCGCCCCCCGCCAACCCTTACTACGATCCCTACTACGATCTGTACTAAGCCCTCACCCCTGGGGACTCCAGCGCAACCTTCCCCAGGCTTAGCCCCTAGGGTCTTTCGCCCGATCGTTCTTCCTGGGGGCCACAGTTCCCCAACTGCCCTCCCCCCTAGCTCCCCCTCAACTCCTGCAACCCTTACCAACTCGTTCTATGACTCAATCTGAAGGCGGGCAAATTACCCAAGCGATCAACCAGCTCTGGAAATCTCGAACCGGGTTGCTCACATCCTTTGATGTGGCCCACATGGTTGGCTATGCCCTATTATTGCTGGCTCTGTTTGACGTTATTGCACTGTTAATTCCCCCGGAATTTGGCAATCCGACCTGGCAATTTGGTTTATTTGGACAACTGATTGAGCGAATGCCGGTCCCCATCATTGGACTGGCGCTGGTTTTTGCAGGTGGAATCGATAAGCGCCAACCCTGGGAGCTACCTGTCTTGAGTATCACCTCCTGGCTGACGGCTGTCATTGGCGTGATCTACCTCTTGATGATTCCCTGGTCTGGCTTTACGACCCTGCGCCTCTATCGCGGGACTAATGCCCAGGTCGAAGCCACCATTCAGCAGCAACGCACCGAACTAGAGCAGGTCCGCACCAATCTAGATTCAGTCCAAAACGAGGAAGATCTAGCCCGTCTGGTTAGCCAAATCACCAACCGCACCATTTTCCCTGAGGATCTGACGGAGCCAGCGGACACCATTAAGACCGAATTACAAACGGCCCTCGCTGAGGGTGAGAGCAACATTGAAGCCCAAGCCCAAACGGCCCTCAGTCAGAGCCGTTTACAACTGTTCAAGAATTCCATCAAGTGGAACTTGGGTGCCTTGGTCTCGGCTGCTATTTTGCTTCTAATGTGGCGATCGACGGTGTGGGCACGCACCCCCGAATAGCCCCCGAATAGCCCCCGAATAGCCCTCGAATAGCCTCAACGTATTTTCAGCCCAAGCCCGATCGGCATTGAACCCAAAACCCAACGATGCTTTCCCGTGTCGTTGGGTTTTATGTTGGGGGCGGGTTACCCCAATTTTGGTAGGGGCAATCCCCCCGTGGTTGCCCCGATGCCCGTGGTTGCCCCGATGCCCGTGGTTGCCCCGGTTGTGGATTAGGTTGGTAGGGGCAATCCCCCCGTGGTTGCCCCGATTCCCGTGGTTACCCCGGTTTTGGGTTGGGAACCCATTTCTTTTTAAATGGTTTAGATGGCCCTCAAGGCTGGAGTTGCGGCAACCCTAGGAAATCTGATCCAGATCCACCCATTCATCCTCCGTCTCATCGGTGTTGAAATAGTGAACATAGTACTGCTGGCGACGGATCTCCCGGATCACCGCCGAGTACCACTCCTCCTCGTCGTCATCCCACACCTTCACCGTCTGGCCCACCGCAAACCCCTCATCATCGCTGTTGTCCAGATCCCGCACGCGAATATCCTCACCCCAAACCCACTCCTCCTCTGAAGATCCATAGCCGTCATAGTGGACGTAGTACTGGGTATCGTCTTTTTTCTCCCGAACTTTGAGGATTTTCGCCGCATACCAATCCTCTTCATCCTCATCCCAGACCTCAACGGCCTGATCCACCTGATAAACCCCCGGCTTACCTAGGGCAGCGTTAGCCGTTTTCGGGGCGGCCTTGTTGGCAGCGGCAGCTTTTTCCGCCGCTACTTCCGCTTGCACTTCGGGGTAGATCGCCAGAATTAAATGGCGGGCAACGGTCTGAATCCCCGTATGTTCGTAATAATTGGTGGTTTGGTCCAGAAAAGCAGCAACAAAATCAAGATTATCGTCTGCGATCTGGATGAAATTGCTCAAGCTCTGGGTCACGCCTTGGGGGGTCAGGCCGATGCGATCGACCAAGCCCTTAATCCAACCTTCCACCGCTGCAAAACTTTGCTTGAGGAAATTAGCCTTTTCAGCCGTGCCCCCACCGGGAACATCCCCTTGGATCCCAGCAAAAACGGGGTTTTGGGCTAGGCCGCTCAGATCTAGGCTGCTGAGGGAGTCTTGGATTTTGGCGGCAAAGTCTGGCCCCAGGGGCAAGAGGGCATCAAAACAAACCAGCGCCACCATGCGCAGAAAAGCGGCATCGGTATAGTTGCTCTGGAGGGCGGTGACGAGGGCTTGGGGGTTAGGCTGGGGCAGGCCGTTGACTTTGCTGTAGGCCAGGACTTCGACGACGATTTTGAGGGCCAAGTCGATCGTCTGGGTGGTGTCGGCCTTGGGGGTGATTTTGTTCAAAAACGATAGAAACGAGATCTTTTCCCCGACTTTATTAGCCAGGGCCGCTGTCGCCAGGGCCATGTCGGCCTTATCCACGGTCTGATACAGTCGTACTGCTGCTTGGTAGCCCCGATCGGGGGCGTTATAAACCGCATCTGCCCGCTCGCGCATCCGCGCCAACACCTGGGCATCGGTCTCCCCTGTCAGCGCCGTCACCGTGGCCTCAAAGCCGACCAGATTGCTCCACTGACCCGGTGCAAAGTAGTCCAATGCTTTGAGCGCCTTGACCGTAATGTTATCGGTGGGCAGTTCATCCACCAATTGCACGATCGATTTGACCATGGTGGGAATTCTCCTTTGTTAAAGCTGGGGTTAAAACCATGCTGCTAGAGCGCTACCGTGAAAGCAGATCACCATAGACAGCAACCATAGGCTGATTCTGCGATAAAAGAAGAATCCCCGGAAGACTTTGGGGGCAAGGTTTGCAAAATGTGATACAAGGCTGATACCAGCCGGGTACCAGCGGCGCAGGCACAAGACCCATAGGGATCGACCCATAGGGATCGACCCATAGAGATCGACCCATAGGGATCGACTTCTGCCACAGGGGACTAGGGGGTTGGATCCTCTGGGGCACGATCGTCCCCAGGAGTCACCGGAGGGTTGCCCTTGCGCCACGATCGCCACAGCACCGTGACCACAGTAATCACCGTCAGCGGCACCCCAAACCAAACCACAGCCTGACTAAAAACGGGTAAAGCATCGTGTTCCGTCGCCTTCAGCACTAAATAGACGATATAAGCCCCGTAGTAGCCCAGAAACACCATTCCTTCCCAGCGGCTAATAATATTGCCCGTAAAAAAAATTGGCAGACAGCCCACCGCCACCACCAGCATCACGGGCAAGTCAAAGTTCAACACCGAGGGATCAATCATCAAACCCTGAGGGCTGACCAGGCTAGACAGCCCAACCACCGCCAAAATATTGAAAATATTGCTGCCAACTACATTACCTACTGCAATATCTCGCTCTCCGCGCACGCTGGCCATCACGGAGGTGGCTAGCTCCGGCAAAGAGGTACCAACGGCCACGATCGTCAGGCCAATGATGATGCTACTGACCCCCAAGGCTTCGGCAATCTTCACCGCTCCATCTACCATCAAGTTCGAGCCAAAGACTAAGATCACAATCCCAGCAATCACCAGCCCCAAATTCAAGATCCAGCGGGGGAGCGATAACTGCTCTAGAACAGCATAGGCGTTGCTATATTCTTCCTGCACGGCCTCGTTTTCTTCATTGCCGCCCTGGGTAAAGAGAAAGGTGGTGTAGCCGATCGCCCCCGCAACCAGCAGCAAACCTTCCCAGCGGTTGATATTGCCATCCAGCCCCAACAGCAACAGCAACAGGGAAACCCCGATCATAATCGGTACGTCAAGGCGAATGATCTGCTGGGCAACAACCAGGGGGGTAATCACCGCAGACAGTCCTAAAATCAGGAGCACATTACAAATATTGCTGCCGACGACATTGCTGATGGCTAAGCCCGCTTCCCCAGCCCAACTGGCCTTCACACTAACGGCCAACTCCGGAGCACTGGTGCCATAGGCCACGATCGTCAAGCCAATCACAAGGGGAGAAAGACCCAGAGCCGCCGCCAGACGAGAGGCTCCGGTAACTAAAATTTCTGCCCCCAAGACCAGCAAACCTAGGCCGAGAACCAGCCCAAGTAGGGATATGATGCTCATGAACACTCCTCGAATTAACTTCGGATAAATGTGGGTGAAATTTAGCCAAGCCTGAGCCGCTATCTTTATCCTTATCTTACTGAGCTTCAGACTGTCCGGGCATCAGGCTAAGGTGACCCTTCCGTCCTTAGCCTAGGGTCCGTTGATCGCCCGCCACCATCCTCTCCCCTCCTTTGACCCCAACCCCCTCCTCCCCCCAATCCCGGCCTCTCTCTTTTTCCGTTCTCTTACTCTGCCCTGAAACCGTGAAGCGTATCACTCTCAAGCCCCTAACCGTCCTCACTTCCCTTCTCGTTGCCAGTGGACTGCCGATCGCCGGACTGCTGACCCCCCCCGCCTATGGCTTAACCCCCCACACCCTCACCCTAGACTTCAAAGAACTGGAGCAGCGGGGGTTAGAACTGGCCCAAGAAGCCGCACAGTTAGCCCAGTTTCAGCAGTATCCCCTTGCGCTTCAGCGGGCTGAACTGGCGACCCAACTGGTCCCCGGAGACTATCGCATGTGGGCCTTAGTGGCCGATATTCGCATCCGCACCCAGGAAACAGAAGCCGCGATCGACGCGCTCCAAATCGCCCGCTCCCTGGAGCCAGAGGAAGCAACCTTGCTGTTTGCCCTGGGGTCGGCCTACTTCCGCCAGCAGGACTACGATCGGGCGATCGAATCCCTCCAGTCCGGCCTGCGCCTAGAGCCAGGGGTGCCCGGTGCCCTGTTCGACCTGGGTAACGTCTACTACGTCCAAAAGAACTACACCCTCGCCCTGTCCACCTATGCCACCGCCCTAGAAGCCAAGGAAGACTTTTGGGAAGCGATCAATAACATTGGCCTCGTGAAATATGAACAGGGGGATGCCGCTGCCGCCCTCGACCACTGGCAACGGGCGCTAGCGATCAACGCAGAAGCCGTAGAACCCCAATTCGCCGTTGCCGTCGCCCGCTATGCCCAAGGCGATCGGAGCGCCATGACCCAAGCCATCACCGCCCTCACTGCCGATAGTCGCTATGGCGATGTGGAATTCCTCCAAGAGCAGCTTTGGGGCGATCGCCTGCTGGCCGATACCAAGGTCTTGCTGGCCGTGCCCCAAGTTCGGGAAGCCTGGATCCAAGCCCAAGAACAACAGAGCCAGTAAGCCGCCCCTCCTGGAGACCGGCCACAGTTCTGCACGGTCCTGCACGGTTCTGCACGGTCCTGCACCGTCCTTCCTTGGGCCGCCGCGATCGCAGGGAAAAGCCTGCTTAACTGACAAAAGTGGGTCAAACCGAGGTCCAGAGGGCGGGTCAGGTGGGTGCATTTCACTTTTGCCAAGGGGCGGACTAAAGTCCGCACTCCGAGCCTTTTGAGCCAGGTTAGGGGCTGGATTGCTCCAAAGTGAAATGCACTCGGTCAGGTTTCCTGACCTCTA
>JAYKJG010000444.1:0-5492 GCA_035286285.1 Prochlorothrix sp. | reverse complement strand
GAGGGTTTGGATTTGGAGGCTGTGAATACGGGGTTGGATGGCAGTAGTTCCCAGGAGATTGTGGCGTGGGCGGGGACGACCTTTGGGGAAGGGCTGGTGTTAAGCACGAGCTTTGGGATCCAGTCTGCCGTAATGCTGCATTTGGTGACCTCGGTGGTGCCGGATATTCCGGTAATTTGGGTGGATACGGGCTATCTTCCGGCGGAAACCTACCAATTTGCCGACAGCCTGAGTCAGCGTCTTAAGCTGAACCTCAAGGTCTACCAATCCCCCATTAGCCCTGCCCGGATGGAGGCGCTCTATGGGCGGCTGTGGGAGCAGGATACGGTGGAGGCGTTGAACCGCTATGACCAGATGCGCAAAGTGGAGCCAATGCAGCGTGCCCTACAGGAGTTGGGGGCGACGGCATGGCTGGCGGGGTTGCGCAGCAACCAGACGGATTTCCGGAAGCGACTGCGCTGGGTCGATCGCCAAAACCAGATGTATAAGGTGCATCCCATCTTGAACTGGACTTCGCAGGCTGTGTACCAATATCTGACGGAGCATGACTTGCCCTACCATCCCTACTTTGATCAGGGCTATACCTCGGTGGGGGATTGGCATTCTAGCCGTCCGGTGATGGCGGGGGATAATCATGAGCGGGATAGTCGCTTCCGGGGCTTAAAGCAGGAATGCGGCTTACATTTGCCCCAAAGCGAGGGTGAATTGAAAAGTTTGGATTCCAGCGCTCTTTAAGGGGGACGTTCCCACGGGGGGCACGGCGTGGCGGACTAGGACGCTCTCCCTGAAGGGGTTGGAACTGGTTGCCCGCAAGTTCCCAAGGGAGATTCCCTTTGCCCTTAAAGGCCAACTCGCGACGAGCTTAAACAGTCCTGGGGGGCTTCCCTGGGTCTCTTGAATACACGGACTAACGGACTCCCCATGAAACTGACCCTATCCATTGAAGGCCAACCGGCGGCGATCGTAGGCATCCTGAGCCGGGTCCATGAACATCTCCATGGGGGGCAAGCGGTGAAGTTTTCCGCAACGCTCCATCCTGAACGGGGGCTAGGGGTTGAGGGGATTGTGGAGTGTGATGCTTCGGAGGCGGAGTTGCGGCTGTGGCAAGAGTCGCTGGGGTTGTTGGAGCAGGCCCAGCAGCTTCAGGTGCGGGGGAAGGATTTTGATGCTTGGGTTTGGGCGAAGTTGGAGGCGATGGGGTTAGAAGAGGAAACGCGGATTCCCCTGTTTGCGCAGCTTTCAACGATGGAGCGATCGTTGCCGCTCCAACCGACGGCGGATCCGGCGTTGCTCTAAATCCATCGGGTGCATTTCACTTTATGCCCCTGTACGGACTAAAGTCCGTGCTACGAGCTTTTTTGCTGCCCTTCACCCTTTGGCTTCGGTTGTTATGCTGTCCACCTTCTACTACGTCCTGCGATCGACCCAGGATGGTGCCTACCTCAGTGCCCGTCCCGATCCCCAGCAGCCCGATCGGCGCTATTTGCTCCTGTTTCCGGAAAACCACGAGGCCCGCAGCTACCTGAATACCCATGCTGCTGAGTTTCGCGATCGGGTGGCGATTGAATCCCTGGGTGGCCCGCAACTGAAGGCTGTTTTAGACCGCTGGGGCTTTGTGGGGGTGGCTCAAGTTCAGGATCCCTTAGTACCGACGGTGCAATTCCTCGATCGCAACGATCGAAACTTGTAGACCCAAGCCTAAGCTTGAGGGTATCTTTCACGATCGCCCGATCGCCAACGAACAGCCGGTCCGGCTCCCCCACGATAAACCCGCACTATAGGCCCAAGAGGCGGAAAATACTGAAGACCCCGGTCACGGGGGAAATGAGACCCCGCATAATAGCCCGGAAATTCCCCGCACCCGATCGGGCGACCAAAATCGTGTCATTGGGTTTCAGCGGCGGGTTTTCCTCCACATCCAAGCCCTGGGCTAGATCGACCTCAATGCGGCGCTGGCTGACGGTGCCATCGGGATTTAATCGCACCAATTCCACCGATCCCCGGCTGGCATCATCGTTAAAGCCCCCGGCGGCGAGCAGTGCCTGAATCAGGGGGGTATTGGGGGAAACTTCCAGGGTGCCCGGTCGCTTAACTTCCCCAACGACGTTAATGGCGATCGTCTCTGGGGAGAAGGTCGAAAGGGCCAGCGTATTGTAATCCTCAAGATTGACCGCTGCCTGGGGAATCATCACCGAATCCCCAGGGCGTAGGGGCAAATCCTGGGCAATATCTCCCTCTTGCAGCAATTTCCAAAAATCCAAAGCAATGACTTGCTTTTCTCCTTGGATGGTGGTGCGTTGGACTTCAATCTCCCGGACATTGGCCTCCTGGGTAATGCCTCCGGCGGCTTGAATGGCGGCGGATACGGTTTGAATTTCGCCGCTGAGGGTGTGGGTTCCGGGCCGATGGACTTGGCCCAGGACGGCCACTTGGATGGTCTCGTCGGGCTGCATGGCGAAGGTGGCGGTGGCGATGCGCTGGGCTTCGGCTAGGTTGAGATCGGTGGCGGTGGGAATGACGATCGTGTCGCCGTCTTGGAGCAATAAATCCTGTTCCAGTGCCCCCGTATTAATGACCTCCCAAAGGTTGGCGGTGAGCACGGCCCGTCCCCCTCGGCCTTGGGGTTGCAGCCGTCGCACTTGGATCTCGCGAACATTGGCACCGGGGGTCACACCGCCCGCAGACTGGAGGGCTTGGGTCAGGGTTAGCAGGCTGTCAAAGGTATAGACTCCGGGTTGTTTTACTTCTCCGGCGATCGCCACCTTGAGGGACCGGGCTTTGAGCAGGCTCAGGGTAACGCGGGGATGGCGAACAATGGGGGCGATGGCCTGTTCAATGGCCCGCTTGGCTTGGTCTAGGGTCATGCCTGCCACCGCAAGACTGACCCCCTCTGGCAGCATCACTGAACCATCATCTAAAACCGCCATCTGTTGACCATATTCCGGCACATCAAAGACGGCCATTTGTAATTGGTCTCCTGGCCCCAGGAGATAGTTGGCGGTGACGGGGGAGTTGCTGGGGCTGGTGCGGTTGAGGCTACCCTCTAGGGAAAATGGGGTGAGTTCGGCAGTGGGGGGGATGTTGGAACGAACTGGGCTGGGCGCTGCGATCGCTCCTGGAGCGTTGGATTGGGCAAGGGCCGGGGGGGAGAGCCACAGCGGAAGGCCCACAAGGCCACACCATCCTAGGGTTTGTACTGCTTTGCCCAGGGCTGGGAAGCGGGTCTGTCGCGATCGGGGGCTAGCAGGGGGCAGGGAAGCGAGGGGTACAGAGGATTGGGGGGCTTGCATGGACATGGCGCGATAGGACAGAAGGGATCAGGGATGGGTGAGGGTTAACCCGGTCTGGAGGGTTGGGGAGCAGGGTTGATCTTAGGATGGCCCTGGCGGGATTTTGCAGGTTTTCGGGACTGCCTTTGGCTTTTATTATACAAATCCCCTCTGCCAATCACGGGGGAGCCTCTCACTTTGGAGCAACCCAGCCCCCAGCTTGGCTCAAAAGGCTCGTAGTGCGGACTTTAGTCCGCCCCTTGGCAACAGTGAAATGTACCCCCTCTGCTTGACTCCTGCTCCCGTGGGGGGGTCTGCTGCTGGCTCAGGGGTGGCTCAGGCAATGGGGGGATTGTCCCGATCGCCCCGGTGAACTGTCCCCAGGAAGAGAGCACTAAGCTCTGATTGATCCAGGGGGTATCCAGAATTGTTCAGGGGTTTACTTCTCCATTGACCCAAGACTGTGTTGCAAGTTCCATCAAGGGGGTTTAGGATGCAATCTATCTGGATGTATTTCAGGTTTGCCGATGTACGGACTTTAGTCCGTACTACGAGCTTTTTTGGTTATAGGGACGGACTAAAGTCCGTACTACGAGTTTTTTTGGTTAAGGGACGGACTAAAGTCCGTACTACGAGCTTTTTTGGGTTGCTCTAAAGTGAAATGCACCCAACTATCTTGTGTCATGACCTAGACAACCCCTCGAACCCGCAGCTTTCCTACATCACCCTCAGTTTTATGATTCGCGATCGCCTGCTTAATCTGCAACGTGCCGCCCTCGATCGGTTGGGGTTGTCTTCCTCGTCACGATCGTCACAATCGGCCCCCGCTTCCGCAACGGCTAAGCAACCCGCCATGGCCTGGGTGATTCCCCAGCAACTGGCGGTGGGTCGCCTGCCCCGATCGGCGGACCTTGCCCTGCTCCAACAGCAAGGGATCCAAACGATCGTGTCCCTCTGTCACTCCCGTGAAGGCTGTTTGCCGCCCCAAGCCTCGGATTTGTTTGAGGTGGTGTCTTGCCCTCTCCCCGACCAGCGGGATCCCGAACCCTTAACCGTAGAGCAGTTGCGGCGGGCGGTGATGGCGGTGGGGCAGCAGATCCGGCAAGGGCGGCGGGTGTATGTCCATTGTTTGGTGGGTCTGGAGCGATCGCCCACGGTTTGCATTACTTATCTTTGCCAGCGCAACAAAGTGGAGATTTGGGAAGCGCTTCAGTTTTTGCGAGAAGCCTATCCTGCGGCTTCCCCGACCTCTAGCCAGTTGCAAATTGCCCAAGCCTGTTTGCGCTCCTTCAGTGGCGCAGCTTCTTCCTAAACGGAATTTCCCCCTATGGCCACTGGTGCTCACCGCTAGACTTGGCTAAGGCTGCTTTGGCGAAGAAGTCTCCGTTTAAGCAAACGTCTTGCTGAGACGGGCTACGGGGATCGCCCTGAGGGTTTATAAAGCGCCACCGATCGCCTATGATTAGGGTTTGTGTCGCAGTGAAGACCCGCGCTCTACCTCCGGCGATCTAACAGCCGAGAGTCGTGTTGCAGTGAAGATCCGCGCCACGGCCACCTTAAGAACCCCTAAGAACCATGGCAGTTCCCAAGAAGAAAACCTCAAAAAGCCGCCGGGACAAGCGGCGGGCCAACTGGAAGCACCAAGCCGCTATTGCAGCCCGGAAAGCGCTTTCCCAAGGTAAATCTATTCTCACCGGTCAAGCCCAAGGCTTTGTTTATCCGACGGATGATGAGGAGGATGAGGACGAAGAGTAACGCGATCGCCCTCAAGTCTTGCTTCTTTCGCTTTCGGAATTTTTTTCAAACTCTCTCACCTAAGAGAAGGGGCATGGCAGCAGCTATGCCCTTTTTGTTGGATGCATTTCACTGTTGCCCCTGTACGGACTAAAGTCCGCACTACGAGCCTTTTCCCTGTTCGCTAGTTCCCACGCAGAGCGTGGGAATTCCTCCATTCTGTACTAGGTCTATTTTGTTGCCAGTAGCGCTATTCTGTGGGAGGTTCTGCCCCCGACTCTGTGCTGTTTGCTGCGTCTGGGGCCGCCTCCGGGGAAGCTGCATCTGGGGAAGCCGCCTCTGGAGCAGTCTCGCCCGCTGGTGACCCCGTTGCCTCTGGAGTCTCTAGCCCCTCCAGTTCCGGCGCACTGGGATCCACGCTGGGAACTGTGGCGGCAGACTCTTCAACAAGCTGCTTAATTTGGTCCTTGTACTGGGCGGGGGCGAGGG
>JAYKJG010000443.1:0-4338 GCA_035286285.1 Prochlorothrix sp. | reverse complement strand
GCCTCATTGACATCCACCAAAGCCGTTTGGCCTTCGCTGACGTGACCCGACAGAATCGCCTCCGCTAGGCCATCTTCCAGTAGGCTCATCACCGCCCGACGCAGGGGCCGAGCGCCATAGGTGGGGTCATAGCCTTGGGCTACAACTTTGGCCTTAAAGGCAGGGGTCACTTCTAGGCTAATGGCTTGCTGGGCCAAGCGCAGGCCCACTTCCTTCAGCATCAGATCGGCAATCTGGGCCACCTCAGCCTCAATCAACTGTCGGAAGACAATGACATCATCAACCCGGTTCAAGAACTCTGGACGGAAGAACTGCTTCATTTCCTCCAAGACCTTGGCGCGAATCTGTTGGTAGCGGATTTCTCCGGCATCCTCACCGGAAAACTCAAAGCCCAAGCCTTGGCCGCCCTTTTCGATCGCCTTTGACCCCAAGTTAGAAGTCATGATGATCACCGTGTTCTTAAAGTTGACCACTCGACCTTTAGAGTCCGTCAGCGCCCCTTCATCCAGCAGTTGCAACATAATGTTGAAAACATCGGGGTGAGCCTTTTCCACTTCGTCAAAGAGAATGACGCTGTAGGGACGGCGACGCACAGCCTCCGTAAGCTGTCCCCCCTCATCAAAGCCCACAAAGCCAGGGGGCGACCCGATCAACTTGGAGACTTCATGGCGCTCCATAAATTCCGACATATCGACCCGGATCATGGCTTCTTCCGAGCCAAACAGTGCCGCAGCTAGGGCTTTGGAGAGTTCCGTTTTGCCCACCCCAGTGGGGCCAGAAAAGATAAAGCTCGCGATCGGGCGGTTGGGATGGCTCAGGCCCACCCGTGCCCGCCGCATGGCTTTGGCGACTGCGACCACTGCCTCGTCTTGGCCAATGACGCGCTCATGGAGGCGGCTTTCGAGATTGAGCAGATTGGTGGTTTCCGACTCATTCAACTGGGTCACCGGCACCCCGGTCCAGAGGGCCACCACTTCAGCAATTTCCGCCTCGGTTACCAGCAGGGCTGGAGGAGTTTGGCTGACCTCTAGAGCACGCAGCTTACTTTCCAAGGCCAGTTCCTTATCCCGCAACTGGGCTGCTGCTGGGAAGTCCTGGGACTGAACGGCTTCTTGTTTTTCGGTCTGAACCTGGCGCAGTTCCTTTTGGAGGTCTTTTTGATCGCTTTTGCGGGCATGGCGCAGGCGCATCCGGGAGCCAGCCTCATCCATGAGATCGATCGCCTTGTCGGGCAGGAAGCGATCGTTAATGTAACGATGGGCCAGATTCACCGCCGCCGCCAATGCCTCATCGGTGAAGGTAACCCGGTGGTGCGCTTCGTAGGTGCTCCGTAAGCCCCGCAGAATCTCCACGGTGTCGTCTAAGGACGGCTCATCCACCTTGACGGGCTGGAAGCGGCGGGCCAAGGCTTCGTCCCGCTCAATATATTTCCGATACTCATCCAGGGTCGTTGCCCCGATGCACTGAATCTCACCCCGTGCTAGGGCGGGCTTCATCAGGTTGGCCGCATCGGTCCCCCCCTCAAAGGAGCCACCCCCCACTAGGGTATGGACTTCATCCACCACTAGGATGATGTTCCCAGCTTCTTTGACCTCACTTAAAATGTTGGTCAGCCGCTCCTCAAAGTCTCCCCGGAAGCGGGTTCCCGACACCAAGGTGCCCATTTGCAGACTAATCACTTCTTGGTTAAGCAGGGTTTCGGGCACATCCTGCTGGACGATGCGCTGGGCAATGCCTTCGGCGATCGCGGTTTTGCCCACACCGGGTTCCCCCAGCAAAATGGGGTTGTTCTTGGTGCGGCGACCCAAAATCTGGACCACCCGCTCAATTTCCGTGCTGCGACCCACCACCGGATCCAGCTTACCCTCCCGTGCCAAGTCCGTCAGATTGGTGCCAAATTCCTTTAAGGCTTTGGTATTGCGGCGATCGCGGCTCGATCGCTCTGGTTCTGGCCCCGGACGACTGCCTGCCGCCACAGATTCCTCGCCCAAGCGACGGATCAGACGGTTGCGCACCTCCATGGGATCAACCCCTAAGCGCCGCAGCACCTTGGCTGCGACCCCACCTTGGTCTTGGCTCAGGGCCAGCAGGAGGTGATTGGGCGTGATGTAGCGCTCGGATAACTGCCGCGCTTCTTGGAAGGACTGTTCTAAAACTTTTTTGGCCTTGGGGGTGAAGGGGAGATCCGTCGGCACAGGGCCGCTGCCGCGTCCCGATACATCCAACACCGCCTGCCGCGCCCCATCCAGGGTAACGCCCATCTCCGTTAGGGTTTTGGAGGCCATGTTCACGTCTTCCCGCAACAGCCCTAGCAGTAGTTGCTCGGTGCCTACAGAGGCTTGGTTGAGGCGACGGGCCTCTTCCTGAGCCATCATCACCACTTTGACGGCTTGATCGGTGAAATATTCAAACATGGCAAAGTCTCCCAGAGAGTCCTATGTTGGCGGATTGACCCCTGGCTCAGAGACGCGGGGAAAGGCAAGACAGGGCATTAAAAGGGCCAATCTGGGGCCATATGCCATCCCTGGCGCAAGGAGTCTGGGGGTTTGTTATGCACGATTGCAGGGGATTTAATTGCGTTGATCGCTCTAATCTTGCTTAGGGGCCGCTGGGCCAAAGGGGAGAGTCCCCGGCACGGTAATCCAGGGGTTATGGATTACAGAGCGATCGCAAAGGTAAATATTTGTAACTATGCTTATCATATACCGTTACGTAGTTTTAAGCATTTTTTAACAGAGGGGAGGTAACCGCCCCCCCTGTGGCCGGGATCCCCGCCGCCGCGATCGTGGGATTGCTGGGGGTTACGATCGCCAAACCTGAATCCCAGAGGCCGTTTGCAGGCGATCGAGAACCTGATCGGCGGTGATTAACTCCTTGAGGATGACACGCCCGATCGCCGTGGGGGCTGGGAGTTGGGCCGCCAAGGCTGCGGGAGTCACGATGGGCGGCTTGACCTCCACCATCAACACCGCTTCCTCCACCCCATAGAGCCAGAGATATTCCAACTCCGAGGGAGCGCCCCGATCGCCGCAGGGTTCCACCAAGGCCAAATTTAAGCGCTCAATTTGGGGCGATCGTCGCCACACTAGCTCATTCCACAGTCCCCCAAACTCCCAGACTCGCCCCACCGTCCACCCTTGCGTTAAGAAAAAATATTTCATAATGACTGAATCATGACTTAATGGATTGTGATGGGGCGCGATGGATCGCGGCTGAAGAATCGCGGCTGAAGAATTGCGGCTGAAAAATCGCGGCCCTCTTGAACCTTGCTCTGGCCCATTCCTTAGCCCCGATCTAGCTGCTCCCCTCCGCCTCCCCTCCACGCCCCTTGTCTAGCCCATTCCCCATGGATTCTGCAACTGATTCTGTGCTTTCCCCGTCTCAGTCCCCCTCCCCCCTCCCCCCAGTCACCCTCCTCCTCATGGTCCGGCTGGGCCTTTTCAATGCGGGACTTGGCATGATGTCGGTTCTCACTTTGGGGTTACTGAACCGGGTCATGGTTGCCGAACTGGGCATTCCCCTCGCCATCACCGCTGGTTTAATTGCCCTGTCCCAAATTACGGCCCCCGCCAAAATCTGGATTGGCCAACTGTCCGATAGTCGGCCCCTCTGGGGGCTACACCGCAGCGGCTATGTTTGGCTGGGTACCCTCCTGTTTACTGCCCTTGTGTTTGGCATTGTGCAGGTGATGTGGCGGCTGGGGGATGCAGTCACTGCCCAAGGCGGTTGGGACTGGACTCCGGCCACGATCGGCTGGGCGACGTTTTTGGGCCTCGCCTTTGCCCTCTACGGCCTTGCCATTAGTCTGGCCTCTACCCCCTTTGTCGCTCTTCTGGTCGATGTCTCGGAGGAAGACAACCGCTCTCAGGTGGTCAGCATTGTCTGGTCTATGCTGCTGGTGGGCATTATCGCCGGAGGCATCACCACGGCCATCCTGCTCAAGCGGGTGGATATTGAGGCCGACCTCACGGTGATTAAGGACAGCCTGAACCGTCTGTTTGTGGTTGTGCCGATCGTGGTGATTGGGCTAACGGCGATCGGCACCTGGGGCATAGAAGCCCGCTACTCCCGCTATGCCCAGCGCTCCCAAGCCGTTAACCGCGAAGACCAAATTGGCCTGCGGGAAGCCCTGCGCATCCTGACCGCTACGACCCAAACGGGGCTGTTCTTCGTCTGCTTACTGCTGATTACGATCGGCCTCTTTATGCAGGATGCAGTCCTGGAAAACTACGGAGCCGAAGTCTTCCAAATGCCCATGTCTGCCACAACCCAACTGAACTCGGCCTTTGGCCTGGGTAACTTGGTGGGCCTTGGTCTGGCAGGCTTTTTCTTTGTGCC
>JAYKJG010000442.1:0-5109 GCA_035286285.1 Prochlorothrix sp. | reverse complement strand
CTTGCCCCCTTGCCCCCACCATGACCCCTTTCCACCTCACCGCCCCCTACCAGCCCACGGGCGACCAACCCCAGGCGATCGCCCAAATGGTCCAACACCTCCACGACGGTGCCCTCTACCAAACCCTCAAAGGGGCAACGGGCACCGGGAAGACGTTTTCGATCGCCAACGTCATCCACCACATCGGCAAACCCACCCTCGTCCTCGCCCATAACAAAACCCTCGCTGCCCAGCTTTGTAACGAACTGCGGGAATTTTTCCCCGATAATGCCGTTGAGTATTTTATTTCCTACTACGACTATTACCAGCCCGAAGCCTATATCCCCGTTACTGATACCTATATTGCTAAAACTGCGTCTATTAATGAAGAAATCGACATGTTACGCCACTCCGCGACCCGATCGTTGTTTGAGCGGCGCGATGTGATTGTGGTGGCTTCCATTAGCTGCATCTACGGCCTGGGGATGCCCTCGGAATATCTCAAAGCCTCCATTCCCCTGCGGGTGGGCGAAGTGCTGGATCAGCGGCAAATCTTGCGGGATTTGGTCAATATTCAGTATAGCCGCAATGATTTAGATGTGGGACGGGGCCGGTTTCGCCTCAAGGGAGATGTGCTAGAAATTGGACCTGCTTACGAGGATCGGTTAATTCGGGTGGAGTTCTTTGGCGACGAAGTGGAGGCGATCCGCTACATCGATCCCGTCACCGGGGCCACCCTCCAAAGTCTCCAGGGCTTGAACATCTACCCCGCCCGCCACTTTGTCACCCCAGAAGACCGTCTGGAGGAAGCCTGTGCTGCTATTCGGCAGGAATTGGAGGAACAGCTTGCCGTTTTGAACGATAACGGCAAGTTAATCGAAGCCCAGCGCCTGGAGCAGCGCACCCGCTATGACTTGGAACTGCTGCGGGAGGTGGGCTACTGCAACGGGGTCGAGAACTATTCGCGCTATTTGGCGGGACGGCAGGCGGGGGATCCGCCGGAGTGTTTGATCGACTATTTCCCGGAGGATTGGCTGCTGGTGATGGACGAGTCCCATGTGACGGTGCCCCAATTGCGGGGGATGTACAACGGGGACCAGGCCCGGAAGCAGGTGCTGGTGGATCATGGCTTCCGACTGCCCAGCGCTAAGGATAACCGGCCTTTGAAAAGCGATGAATTTTGGCAAAAGGTGAAGCAGGCGATCTTTGTTTCGGCAACGCCGGGGGATTGGGAGCTAGAAGTGTCCGAAAACCGCATTGTTGAGCAAATTATCCGACCGACGGGGGTGCTGGATCCGGAGGTGCTGGTGCGGCCTACAGAAGGCCAGGTGGATGACCTGCTCAGTGAGATTCAGCAGCGGGTCGATCGCCAAGAGCGGGTTTTAGTCACGACCCTGACCAAGCGTATGGCAGAGGATTTAACGGATTACTTTAGCGATCGGGCGGTTAAGGTGCGCTATCTTCACTCGGAGATTAATTCGATCGAACGCATCGAAATTCTGCGGGATTTGCGCCAAGGGGAATTTGATGTGCTGATTGGGGTGAACCTGCTGCGGGAGGGGCTGGACCTGCCGGAGGTGTCCTTGGTGGTGATTATGGATGCGGATAAAGAGGGCTTTTTGCGGGCAGAACGATCGCTGATTCAGACGATCGGGCGGGCGGCGCGGCATGTGCGGGGGCAGGCGATTCTCTATGCCGATACCCTCACCGGGAGCATGGCCAAGGCGATCGAGGAAACTGCCTATCGCCGCGCCAAGCAAATTGCCTACAATGAAGCCCATGGCCTTACGCCCCAGCCGATCCCCAGCAAGCTCAATAATTCCATTCTGGCCTTTCTGGAAGTGTCCCGCCGCCTCAATGCCCAGGAACTGGAGCAAGCTTGCGAAGTTTCGGCGGATTTACCCCTAGAGACCTTGCCGGAGCTAATTCAGCAGCTTGAAAAGCAAATGCAGGAAGCGGCTAAAAACTTGGAGTTTGAGGAAGCTGCTAAGTTACGCGATCGCATAAAAACCCTGCGCCAGCGTCTGACGGGCGGAAAGGTATAGGGACATCGCCCACCTGTGCCCTACCCATGCCAACGGAGACCATGACCCTACGGGAAGCCCTACGCCAAGCCTTGACAACCCTCGACCTGGAACCGGGCTGCGATCCGGGGGAGGTCAAGCGGGCCTATTTGGAGTTGGCCCAAATTTGGCATCCCGATCGCTTTGTGGACAAGCCCAACCTCCAGCGACGGGCCACGGACAAGCTGCAACAAATCAACGATGCCTATCACTTCCTGCGGGAACACTACGCCGATAACCGCTACCTTGCCCAGGACTACAGCCAGCCCTACCGATCGGCCTCCCCGCCCCCTCCCGCTGCGGACCCTTCCCCCTGGGAAAACCCCTGGAACCAGTCCCGTTCTGGGGAGTCTGCTGCTTCTCCCTGGCAGCGCAGCCGCACCTACCAGCGCTGGAGCCGCACCCTGGGCGGTTTGGTTTTGGGCTTGTATGTCTTTCTGTGGTTCTTGCCGTCCCTAAATCTGGTTTTAATCCTGGCTAGCCTGTTTATGGGTCTCGGTAGCTTGCTCCTGTGGCCCTATCGTAGAACCTTGGCCCAGCAGTGGCAGGTTTTGCAGCAGCAGATCCAGCAGCAACTTCAGCACCAAGCCCCCCGATCGTCCGGTCCCGATCGCTCAACCCACCCCAACCCCCAACCCAAACAGGAGCAATATCGCCAACTTCAGGCGCGGTTGGTGGCCTTGGCGGGGGGGGATGCGGTGGCGCGGGTGTTGTTCAAGAGTTTGGTCGATCGCTACCCCGGCAAGAGCGCGGAGTGGTACTACTGCAAGGCGATCGAGATCCTGGAATATCAATCGATGCAGGATTCCAGGGGCGCAGGCTAAGGGGGCGCAGGCTAACGGGCATGACCCCGGACAAGGTATTACCGATGACACGGCAAAACCTGGGCGATCGCAGACAATAGCGGGTAAGTTCCCCTGCCCTCGGTTGCCGCCCATGTCCCAACCTCTGCCGCCCCCGCCCCCGCCCCGCTCTACGCCGCCCGGTTCTCCCTCGCCCGGTTCCCCGCCGCCCCGCTCTACGCCATCCCCCTCGACCCGCCCCAGCAACGCCTCCAAAAGCTGGGCTGATTGGTTAATTTTCCTGGATTTATCGAAGATTTCCACCCTAGTGCTGGGTTGCTCTAGCCTAATCCTGGCGGGCGTGATTGGCTCTCAGCTTTTGTCCAGATTGCGCACCTATGACCTCCGGCTGGGGGCTGGATCGGCCAATGGCGAAAGTTATGTGTTGGGACAGGCGATCGCCGCCGTTACCGAGCGCTACTATCCCCGCATTCAAATTACGGTCCAGCAAACCGGGGGCACCTCAGAAAACCTCAAGCTGCTAGAGGCGGGGGACATTGACTTGGCTACGGCCCAGGCTGATGTACCAGTGGGGCCATCGGCGCGAATTTTGGCGAATTTGTATGCGGATAAGTTTCAGTTGGCGGTGTACCGCAATGCCAAGATCCAGCGCTTTGCGGATTTGCGGGGGCTGCGCATTGCTTTGCCCCAGTCCGGGGGACAGTATCAGTCTTTTTTGAGTGTGGCGGAACATTTTGGGCTGGATGCTACGAGTTTTATCTTTGTGGGTGGAACGGAGGAGGAGGCCGACCAGTTCTTTCTCGATCGCCAAGCGGATGCGGCGTTTCGGGTCCGTGCCCCCAGTAATGCCCAAATGCAGCGGTTGGCCAAAATTCCGGATACGAATCTGCTGCCGATCGACCAAGCAGCAGCAATGCAGATTAAACACCCTGCTTTTACGCCTGCGGTGATTCCCCAGGGCACCTATTCGGGGAATCCTGCCATTCCGGGCCAGGATTTGCCGACGGTTGCGGTGTTTCGGACGTTGTTGCTGGATGAAGAGATTCCCCGATCGGTGGCGGCTGCGATCACGGAGGTGCTGATGGACCGTCGCCAGGAAATTATTGATGCAATTCCCGGCGATCGGGCGGAAGTGCGGCCTTTGGTGGCGGAGTTTCAGCGGCCTGATACCACGACGGGCTTGGGTGCGCCGTTGCATCCCGGTGCTTTGGCTTATTACGATCGCAATAAGCCCTCTTTTATCCAGGAAAATGCGGATGCTTTGGGCTTGGGGGTGACGCTGCTGTTGCTGTTGGGGTCTTGGATGGTGCAGTTGCGGGGGTTGGTGGAGGCATACCGCAAAAACCAGGCGGATGCCTACAGTGGTCGTGTGATTGAACTACTGGAGCAAGCCCAACAAAGCCAGTCTTTTAAGGAGTTAGAGCGTATCCGGGAGCAGTTGTTGGCGATTTTGCCGAAGGCGGTGCGGGATTTGGACAAAGACGTAATTTCGGAGGAGTCTTTTCAGTCGTTCCGGGTGGTCTGGCAAATTGCGCTGGATGTGACGCGGGAGCGCCGATCGATTCTGATCCAAAAACGCCAACAGCCCTAAAAAGGGTGCATTTCACTTTTGCCAAGGGGCGGACTAAAGTCCGCACTACGAGCTTTTCCTAGGCGCAAAGGGCGGGGCGGGTTTGCTGACTCCTACAGTCCCACAAGTCTTGTAGGGGTGCGGTTTTCGCGCCCAAGGCAGAATTTTTGCCAGTCAACGATCTGACCTGCCTCCAAATTTGGATAAACCCCCCGCCCCTCTCCCTGGGGAGAGGAGTGTAATAACGTTCAGATTGCAGATCAGTTTGCTATTATTGCTATAAGCCCGTTAGCTCAGTCAGTACTAATCACCGCAATCCAAACCTTAGAAGCCAAGGGTGCCAATCTTCTCTACTACAATGGCTCATTCTACCGCCCTGGCTCTAATCACCTCGGTGTCAGTGAATAAACACAGTCCACCGTAGGGGTCGTGCCCCCGTGGCTCCCCTCTTCAGACGCACAACCGGGGCAACCACGGGGGGATTGCCCCTACCGATCGGGTGCATCTGTCAAGGTGAACTGCAACCCAAAATTTTAACCAAGGTCCAATATTATGGATAAGCAAGTTCAAAATATAACAGATCAGATTCAAACACAACTTGCAGGGCAACTGATGGGCCTGTTTGAGCAAGTTATGCAAACAAGGCAATCTGCACACCAGTCAGATCCAAACCTTGCGCGGCAAAGCGTTGATT
>JAYKJG010000441.1:0-5226 GCA_035286285.1 Prochlorothrix sp. | reverse complement strand
GATTCGTTTTGGTAGGGGCAATCCCCCCGTGGTTGCCCCTGTATTTGGCGGTCAGAGGGTCGGCACAGGGGCACGACCCCTACCCGTTTATTCTGTTTCAGGCTCAACGGATTTGGTATAAAGTCCGTACTACGAGCCTTTTGAGGCAGGTTAGGGGCTGGGTTGCTCTAAGGTGCAATGCACCCCATCCAAGAGTTTTGTGGGATGGGTGCATTTCATTTTTGCCAAGATGCGGACTAAAGTCCGCACTACGAGCTTAATGCACCTTGTGGGATGGGCCTCCGGCCCGTCCACGGTGAGAGGCAACCCATAAAAAAACCTCCCCGATCGCGGGGAGGATAAACGGTAGCTCGGCAACTGCGCTACCATTCGGCAGGCTTTACACCGCCGCAAAATATTCTTTAGACTTCTCAGGATCGGGAACCATGGTCTTGTCGCCGGGAGTCCAACCCGCAGGGCAGACCTCATCGGGGTGGCTTTGGACGTACTGCACCGCTTGGAGAATCCGCAGCGTCTCATCCACGTTCCGCCCAAAGGCCAGGTTATTGATGGTAGCGTGCTGAATCACGCCTTCCTTATCAATCAGAAACAGACCCCGCAGCGCAATACCAGCTTCGGGATCCAGCACGTTGTAAGCCTTGCTGATCTCCTTCTTGAGGTCAGACACGAGGGGGTAGGCAATGTCACCGAGGCCGCCGCTCTTGCGATCGGTTTGCACCCAAGCCAGGTGAGAAAATTCACTATCCACAGATACGCCCAGAATTTCCGTATTCAGAGCGCTAAACTCGCTGTAGCGATCGCTGAAGGCGATAATTTCAGTGGGGCAAACAAAGGTGAAGTCGAGGGGATAGAAGAACAACACCACGTACTTGCCGCGATAGTCGGAGAGTTTAATGGTTTTAAATTCTTGATCAAAAACAGCCGTCGCGCTGAAGTCAGGGGCAGCTTGGCCAACGCGCAAGCATCCTTCATTGGCGTAAGTCATGGATGGAAATCTCCTAATCAATTTAGGGCGCTGGGAGAGCGTCCTGCGTCAAAACAAATGTTGATATAGGGTGTCTGTGGCTCCGCGATCGAGGGCCGTTCGAGAGCCGTTCTAGGAAGGGGAACCCTGAACAGTTGCCCCAGCCTTATCCCCAGAAGGACACCAATACAAATCTTTACAACCATATCATAGGGAAGTGCTTCGATCGGGTGGGTCTTATTCTTCGATCGCCTCCCCTTCGATACCCTCGATCGATGCGCTACTCTGGCTGTAGCCATTGTTGAGTCCGACTCGCCCAGTCACCTTACCCTATGTCTATCCCAACCTCCCCCCAGTCCCCTCCCCCTCAGCAGCGATCCAACCCTCACAAGCTCAACCCTAACCCTAGGGTCCAGCACGGGAGGCGGAGCGGGGTGATGGAATTGGGGCTGAGTTTGGTGATGCTGGGGGGGGTGGCCGCTCCGGCCCTGAGCCAGGAAAACAGCCCCTTGGGATGGCCTGCACAGGCTAGCTTCACCGCCCACGGATTAACGGCAACCCAGGGGGTTACAGCCCCATTCTTGATCGCCCAACGTCGGGTTACCCCAGCGGAACAACAGCGCTTTGGGGAACCGGGCGATCGCAGTCCCGAATTTCTGTTGAACCCCGACGACCCCCTCAACCCCGTCACCACGGATCCGCTCTTTCCCGCCATCCTCCAAAGTCGCCCCTTTTCTCCCCTAGAGCGCCAAGCCTTCCAAAGCCAATTAGACACCCTCGACACCCAGGCCCAAGCGGCCTATGAACAAGGCGATCGCCCCACGGCCTTTACGCTCTGGTTCCGGCTCCTGCGGCTCCAGCCCTTTTTAGAGGATCCCCTGGCGGAAGTCACAACCCTGGGGAGGGTGGGGGAACTGGCCTGGGAACAGGGACAGTCGGCCTGGGTGGTAACCATTACCGATCGGCTGGTTGCCCTCGAAACAGAACTGCTAGCCCCGGTGCCGTCCGCGATCGAGGCAAACCCCAGCACCAATCCCGCTCCCAGTCCCGATCGCAACCCCGATCGCAATAATAGCCTCGACCCCGATCGTAGCCTGCTCCAACTCGCCTTTGCCCGGTCCTATGGCCAAGTGCGGGCACTGCCCCAGGCGATCGCCCTCACCCAGCAACTGCTCACCCTCGCCCGCGATCGCCAGAATTTGACCGCCCAAGTCTTAACCCTGGCCCAACTCAGCCAACTCCAAGCCGGTTCCCTGGACTATATCGCCGCCGCCCAAACCACAACCGAGTTACTGGACCTTGTTCAAGCCAACCCCAGCCTAGACCTGCGCCCCCTGCGCCTCTGGCGCACCCCCCGCCCTCGCACTGGCCCCGCTGCCACAGCCCCTCCCCCTCGCCTCAATCGGGCCAAGGTCCGGCTCCAGGAAGAGCAGCGACTGTGGGAAGACCGGGCTGTATTGTGGGACTTAGCCCAAGACTGGACCATTGCCCTAGGAGCACAGCGGGATTTAGCCGCCTTTTACAGCCGTGCAGCGCTCACTGAGCCAGATTTAGCCCTCAAAGCGCCCGAAAGCCTGGTTAAACAGGCCCAGTATCAAAATCGATTGGGGGATCGCGAGGGGGCGATCGCCACCTATCGCCAAGCCTATGGCCAAGCCCAAACCCTCAAGCTGTATGAAGTGGCGCGGGAGATTCTGCAAGACTTGATCAGCCTCTACCGGGTGGAGGAAAACCTAGACCAAGTGCTGGCCCTGTACCGAACCCTACTGAAGACCCACCAAGTCGCCGATGATGCCTATGGCATGGTGGCAACCTATCAGGAGTTGGGGCTGTTTTATCGAGACTATGCCAGTGCAGACGCGGCCCTAGAGGTGCTACGGCGAGCTTTGGGGATTGCGGAGCGGATTGACTTCCGGGTTGAGGAGATTAAGACCCAAATTGAAGTCATTGAAACGCCCTTGGAGGAGCGGCTTTTAGCGGCCCGATCGCAGGTGGAAACCGGCGACATTACGGGGGCGATCGCGGCCTATGACCATATCTATGACTTAGCTCAGTTTTTCCAACGGCGCGATCTCCAGCAACAGGTACTCTGGGATCGCCTGACCCTCTACCAAGACGCAATCCAGCAGGATCCGGCGATCGTCGCCCTCATTCTCCAAACCATCAACGGCGAAGACTCCCCGCCCCTAGAAGATCCCCCCACCTTGGCCGACCTCACCCTCGCCACCTATGGCCAACTGTTGACGCTCTACCAGCAGGACCAGGATCGCCCCGGCTTGCTGGAAACCTACCGCCAGTTAGGTAACTTTTACCTCCAAAATCCCGATCTAGAGCAGTCTCGCTCCCTAGCCCGCAGCAATTTCCAGCAGGCTCTCGCCTTAGTCGAGCAGTTGCTCTATTTCAGCCCCAATCCCCCAGAAGATCCCACGGCCTTAACGGAGCAGTTGCAAGGGTTCCGGGATCAGATTCGGGCGATCGATCGCAGCCTCAAGCAAGAGCCAGAACTGACGGAGCAGGAACAACAGGAAGCCCTAGAAACAGCCGCCCAAACGCAATAAACCGCTGTATCGGGGGTGCATTTCACTTTGGCCAAGGGACGGACTAAAGTCCGTACTACGAGCCTTTTGAGTCAGGTTAGGGGCTGGGCTGCTCCAAAGTGAAATGCACCCTGTATCGGGTCGGGGCTATCTCCCCATGGTGGCCCTAGCCGTAGGGGCCATCCCCCCGTGGTGGCCCTGGTTTCAGCCTCTAGCAGGTCACAGGGCAGCTATCCAGCCCCGATCGGACCCGATACCGCTATCATAAAAACTGCGGAGAAGGAGGCGAGGCGGCTGCGGGTTTAGCGGCTTTGCTGGCTGAATTCGAGGAAAGTCCGGGCTTCCGAAAGACCAAACTTGCTGGGTAACGCCCAGTGCGCGTGAGCGTGAGGATAGTGCCACAGAAACATACCGCCGATGGGGCTACGGCCCACAGGTAAGGGTGCAAGGGTGCGGTAAGAGCGCACCAGCAGTATCGAGAGGTACTGGCTCGGTAAACCCCGGTGGGAAGCAAGGTCAGAGGGACAAGGGTTGGTCTTTTTCCTGTCCCGTACAGGTTTGGCCTTCGGGCTGAAGCTGCGGTGTACTGCTAGAGGTGTCGGGTAACCGGCATTCGAGATAGATAGCTGCCCCCTGGTTTAGAAATTCTGCGGAAAATCTAGATTGGGGAACAGAACCCGGCTTATGTCCTGCTTCTCCGTTTTTAATCCAATTCGGTATGATCCCGTCACCCTATGGCCCGTCGATCGCCGCGTCCCCCCCTCAAAAATCCAGAATTTGAACAGGCGCTAGACAGCCTCAGCGAGAAACTGACGGGGCTACGGCAGCGCTATAGCGACATTTGTGCGGATCAAGCCCGCCTAGATGCTTTAAGCCAAGCCATTCAGCAACATCAGGCCAATCCTCAGCGAGAAACCCAGCAAACCGTTGATCCAGAACTGACCGCAACCCTAGAAGCGCTTCAGCGGGAGTTCAACGAACTTGAAGCCCAATTTGAAGGGCAATTTATGTCCTGGGATGGCATTGGCACCCTATTTTGGCAAATTGTTCGGTTTGGGGGGCTGGGCCTGGTGCTGGGCTGGGGGTTGCGATCGATCGTGGCCTAAGCGCCAAGCCTTTACCCAGACCCTAAAATTCGCGGCTGGTGAAAATCAAAATCGCCGCTGCCAACACCATCACCGTATAGAGCAGGCCGTAGCTGGCATGAATGGCCAACTCTCCAGCGGCAGGCAGGGCGTTATAGATGGCCTCATTGCGCAGCGTTAAGCGAGAAAGATCCGGTAAAACCAGGTATAGTCCCTTAGAGAGGCGCTGGAGTTCCTCACTCTGGGTCAGTTGCACCATTTTGACCAAATCCTGGCTTAAATGCCCCACTAGATAGACCGCCAAGGTCAGCAACGTCGCCAAGAGGGAACTGGTGGAAACCCCAAAGAGAATCGCCACGGCAGTGAGCAAAGACAGTTCTAGCACTAAAAACAGGCTGGAAACGGCGATCGCCTCCGCCGGAAATGGGATTTTCTCAACCCAGAGCAACCCCATATAGAACAGCGTCATGGCTGTCACCAACACCGTCATCACCGCCACCAAGCCCAAATGCTTGCCGAGAATTAGCTCTAGGCGGCTCACCGGCTTGCTCAGCAGCACAATCACCGTGCGCTTCTCAATTTCGCGGTTAATCAGCCCCGTCCCCACAAAAACCGTCACCACTAGCCCAATCAAGGCCAT
>JAYKJG010000440.1:0-7613 GCA_035286285.1 Prochlorothrix sp. | reverse complement strand
TCCGGTCAGACCGAGGCAAAGCTTGATTGAACTGGATGGGAACTGCCTCTAAACTACATCTCAGGCTAGCGCGGAATCACTGCTTCACCCCATCGCGCTCCGGCATTCCAAAGGAATTCTGCAATCGGTCCCCCTTGGGCCGATCGATCCTCTATTATGGGCGGTGCTCCCCGGAGCATCGCTGAATACGATCGGATGTTCTATAGCACCCTCGAACCCACAGAATCCAGCCAGCATAATGCCAGTCATCCTGATCAAAGCATCCTGATCAAATTAGGGTTTGGGAGGATGGTCTACGGGCCGGTCAGGTCTTGCCCCTAGGGGAGGGTTTCTTGCTGGGGTTTCTTGCTAGGGTTGCTGGCTGGATCGATCGTCGCAGCCCCCCCATCATTGTTGTCACCACAGCCTTGACTTAAGCTATGAAGTCCTTAGAAAAATCAGTGTTGAAGGGTAGTTTGTGGAGCACAGGCGGCTATGGAATGGGCCAGATCCTTCGCTTTCTCAACAACGTTATTCTGGCACGACTGCTAGCACCCGAACTCTTTGGTCTCATGGTACTGGTCAATACCTTTTTGATGGGGCTAGAGCTATTCTCAGATATTGGCGTAGGTCAAAGCATTGTCCAAAATGAAAAAGGCGATGAAGCTGACTTCCTCAATACTGCCTGGACCCTTCAGATTATTCGCAGTCTTTTTCTCTTTTTAATCTGCGGTTTACTGGCCCCTTTTGTGGCGGACTTCTACGAACAAAGCTCCCTCGCCCCGTTGATTATAGCCTCCTCTGCTAATCTCTTGCTGACGGGTATAACCTCCACGTCGATCTCCTCATTGCGGCGTAACCTCCAACAGGCTCGACTCAATGTTTATGGTCTCACGATGCAGGCTTTGGGCCTGGGTGCCACTATCCTTTGGGCTATGATTGACCCTAGTGTCTGGGCGTTGGTGGGGGGAGCCTTAGTGGGCAATACGATCCGGGCTATTGCGAGTCATTTTTTGATTCCCAACTATCGCAACCGAATTGTGCTAAAGCAATCCTATATTGCTGAAATTATCAACTATGGTAAATGGGTTTTTGTCACCAGTATTACGGTGTTTCTAGCTCAGCAGACCGATCGGATTGTCCTCGGAAAACTGGTTCCCCTGGACTTGCTGGGGGTGTATGGTATCGCACGGGCGTTGTCTGATATTTTCCGTAACCTGACCCTGAAGCTGGGCAATGAAATTATTTTCCCCTATATTGCTCGCTTAACCAACCTCGATCGCTCCCAACTGCGATCGCAACTAGCAGGGCCACGCCTAAAGTTTTTATGGGTTGCCCTGGCGCTGCTCAGCATTCCCGTCACCTTTGGGGATTGGGCGGTGCAACTGTTATATGATGAGCGCTACTTTGCAGCAACCTGGATGGTTTGTGTGCTTTGTTTTGGGGTTTGGTTTGCCATTTTAAGCCAGATTGGTGATGCGACCATGCGCGGGATTGGCAAGCCTGCCTACTCAGCCCAAGCCAACGTTGTGAAGTTAGGGTTATTGATGATTGGTTTGCCGTGGAGCTATAAGGCCTTTGGGATTGCGGGCTGTATTGTGATAACGGCTGTGAGTGAACTGAGTGGTTATCTCAGTCTGCAATATGTGCTCTTTCGTGAGAATTTACTCTTTCTCAAGCAAGATATTCTGACCACCACAGCTTTTGTGCTGCTTGTGGCTGTTCTCGTCCTGCTGCGATCGCAGTTGGGTTTCGGCACTCCCTGGGATAACTTCTTCCAGTCGTAAACCCTCACCGCCGCCCCTCCCAGGCACAGGAGCGACAACACCTCCAAGCTTACAGGACAGGATTGGATTCTTCATCGGGGGTGGGGGGTTCTGAGGTGGGGGGAAGCTGGGGAGTGGGGGTAGGCGGGGGCGCAGGGGTTGGGGTTGGTTTAACGGGAGTTGGAGCAGGGCTGGGCGGATTCGGGCTAGGGCTAGGGCTAGGGCTGGAGGTAGGCTCAGGGGTCGGTTCAGACGTAGGAGATAGGGTGGGGGGGGCTATGGCGGTGTCTTGGACTTCGATCGCCAAGCGATAGGATGAGGGGCTGTCCCCCTCTGGCAGCAAAATAAATTCGTAATACCCCTCCTCTTGCAAGTCCGTGGTCCAGGTGAGGGGGCCAGCTTGGGGGGCAAGGAGGGGGGCTTGGTTGCTGTTGGGGGGATAGACCGCAAGGGCAAGGGAGTTGGGGGCTTCTAAGTTGAGGCTGAGGGTCTGCCCTCCTTGGAGAAAGGCGACTAAAGCCTTGCCTTGGCCCGGTTGAACCTTGCCTTGGGCGGTGGTTCCCGTGTCACCGGGGGCAATTTTTAGCTCTTCTAGGGTTTGCCCTTGCTTGATGCCCTGCTTTGCTGTTTCGGCTAAGGCCCACCAAACTTGATCGATCGGCCCCCTGGGAATATCCGAGAGCGGGACTTCGGGGAACGTATGGCTAAAGGCGGTATTGGTCAACTCCACCAGGGCACGGCTGCTTAGGTAGCGATCGTTAACCTCCCCCACCCAAGCATTAAAGTCCTGATCGGTATATTGCCCCAGCCGCGATCGCTGGCCTTCATTGAGGCGTTCCAGGCGATCGAGCCAGGTTTGGGCCAAATTATTCCAAATTTCGCGGTAGGACGCATCCTCCGGCGCTGCGGTGAGGGGTTGGTTGGCGAAACCTGGATAGTCAAGAAAGAAAAACTGGTCTACGAGGGCAATAAAAAAGGCCTCATCCAGCTTGAGTTGCCGTTGCCGCTTCAGTAGGTCTTCCCGAAGCTTCAGTTCTTCCGGGGGCAGGTTGGGGGGCGTTGTTGCCGTGGTGCCCGATCCTAGGGATCCATTGGAATTGCTTGGCAAGCCTTGGAGCAGCCGCACTGCGCCCCAACCCCCAAAACCCGCCACCAGCAAAACGCCAATAAACAAAAAAACGGCCCCCAAATTGCCGGACTGAGGCGCTGAGGGGAGGTCGGCTACACTATTGTCAGCTACGGTATTGCCGGGGGCTGGGCTAGGAGGGGTGCGGTGGCCTGGGGCGGGAGTTGGGGTGGGGGGGACCGATCGGGGGGCGGCGGTGGGCGATCGACCGATCGCGGCCACGGTGGCTTGGGTCAGGTTCGGGCTAGGGGGGGGAGATACGGAAGGAACCGTAGGAATGGGAGTAGCAGGGGAGGGAGTTGCCGGTAAGGGAGTCGAGGGGGCAAAGGGGAGGGCCTGTCCCGTCAGGGCTTGGAAAACGGCAGCGGCATTGGGGTAGCGATCGCTGGGGCGCATTTCCAGCATTTGGTCCAGGATCGCCCCTAGGTTGGGGCTAAGCCTTGTCCACTCCCGCCATCGCCACTCTAGGGTTTGGGGATCCAACAAAACCTGGGGTTCCTGTCCCGTCAGCAAAACCAAAACCGTCACCGCCAGGGCATAGAGGTCGCTGTGGGGGTAAACGCTGCCCTGTTGCATTTGTTCCGGCGGCGCATAGCCCACCTTGCCCAGCCGGGTTAGATTTTCCGACACCAGCCCTCGGCTACTGCTGCCAGAGTGGTATTGGGACACCACCGAAACCGCCGCCTGCTTTACGCCGCCGAAGTCAATTAAAACCGGCAATTGGTCTGCTCTGCGCCAAATGAGGTTATCTGGAGAGATATCCCGGTGAATTACGCCCTGACTGTGGACATAGGCAAGGACGGGTAGTAATTGCACCAGTAATTGCTGAATTTCGGCCTCGGTGAACCGCTGGCTCTGGTGTTGGCGATCGCTGAGCACATCTCGATAGGTGCGCCCCGCCACATAGTCCTGAACCAACAGCAAATAATCCCGCCCGTTGTGTTGGGTCCGCAATAGCTCCCGAAAACAGGGAATTTGGGGATGATTGAGGCGATAGAGCACCCCCGCCTCCCGCTGGAATAAATCCTGGGCCTTTTGGAGGGCTTCTGGCCCCTGGACCTGGGGGGCAAATTCCTTGAGCACACAGGCTTCGCTAAAGCGGTTGCGGTCTTCCGCCAGGTAGGTGCGGCCAAAACCGCCCTGACCCAACACCTGGGTGACTTGGTAGCGATTGGCTATGAGGGTTCCAGGTGCAATGGGGGTCATAACGTTGGGCCAGACGGATGATGGGCAGAAAAAAGGCGCAGCAGGGTCACAGCAAGAGGGTCAGAAAACCTGACCCCTACGATCCCAAAGGTCTTGTCGGGGCGCGGTTTTCGCGCCCCCAGCAGAATTTTTGTCGATCAACCAGGACAACCCCTGCGATCGAGTCAGGCTGCCTTTGAGGTTAGGCTGCTGTTTTTTAGGGCAGGCTGCTTTCAAAGTGTAATCGACGACCGGCCTAGCTTGCGATGACATTCCTTAGGCGACCGATCTCAGGCGACCGAGGAATAGGAGGAGGTGGGGGGGGTGCTGACTTGTCCGGTGAGGGATTGGGCCAACAGACGACGGTACAAGTCACTAAACTGGGCCGCAATCCGGCTCCAGCTAAAGAGTTGGGTGGCCCGATCGGTGGAAGACTGGCGCAAACTGGCGGCCCAGGTAGGATTCTCCAAGACCCGCTGAATGGCCTGGGCGAGGGCAGCCTCATCACGGGGGGGAACCAGCAAGCCCGTGGCTTCGTGGGCAATGGTCAGGGCTAGCCCGCCCACTTTTGAGGCGACCACTGGTGTGCCACAGGCCATGGCCTCGATCGCCACCCAACCGAAGGGTTCATAGTGGCTGGGGATGACACAAACGTCAGCAGCGGAGTAGTACAGCGGCAGTTGCCCGTGGGAAATATAACCGGGAAATTGGGTGCGATCGGCCAAGCCCTGCGCCTGAATCATCGCCTCGACCCGTGCCCGTTCCTGCAACCCTTGGCGCACCTCTTCCCCCACTAAAACCAGTTGAAACGCCAGACCCATCCCCCGCAGTTGGGCCGCTGCATTGATTAGGGTCTCCAGCCCCTTATGGGGTGCAAATTGACCGACATAGAGCAAAATCTTACTTGTCTGATCAAATCCCAAGGCTTGGCGGGCAGAGGCTTGGGGCAGTCCCTGGAAATGTTGGGTATCGGTGCCGGAGGGGATGACTTCCACACTGCGGGAGGGTTGCGCCGAGGTCAGGGGCCACAGATGAGGTTGATTGTCCGGCGGGACGGTGACGACAATACGATCGGCCTGCTGCCAAATCTGGGTTTCAACGGCTTGGCGAATACTGGGGTCGGTCTCTGGCTCCGCAACGGGAATCCCCCCATCTGCCGTGGCATAGGCGGTGTGGACCCATTGGCCATTGCTGCTCTGCTTCCACTGCAAACCCCACTGCCCCGAAATCCAGTCGCTGGTGTGGATAATGGGGTAGTTGGCCCCTTCCTTGGCTTGGAAGCTCTGGAATGCGGCCTGAAACTTGGACCAAATGGGGGGACTCACCGCAGTACCCAACTGCTCTAGGGCCAGTGGATCCAAACCGGGCAAACGGACAGTCCGGCAGTAGTCCCCATGGTGAACTTGGGTCGCTTGCTGCGGCGATCGCTGTGCGGTAAATAAGTCCACCTGCCAACCTACCGCAGCCAGGGCTTCCCCCAACTGCCGCATATAGTAGACCTCAGGCCGAGTTTTACCCGCTTCGAGGTCACCGGCAGGGTCTGCGGCAAGGGAGAATAGGGCGATCGATTGTCGAGACATATAAACCAGGGGTGAAGGGACTGAAAGCGTGCCTTGTGCTGCAAAGACAAAACCAGAGCCGTAACGCTGCGGTACCGGACTGGGCTGACACACTTCCTTAAGGAAAAATTAAGCAAATTATATCCTGGAGCTTTCACTTCAGGGGGCGGGAGGCCCCAGGGACCGGGCCTTAAAACTTGTTGCTCCCTGGGACGATGGTGCATCCTAGGGGTGGAGACATTTAGAAATTTGGTGCCATGAAATACTATCTGCCCTGGATTTTGATTGGATCGGTTTTGTTTATTGCAGGGGGAGACAAGGTTCTGCCCGATCCCCTGGGTCAAGCCAGTGCCCAAAGTCGCCAAGCCATTAATAATGCACTGGTGGGGGTTTTTCCCAGTTGGGAACCGAAAACAGACCCCAATGAGCGGACGGAAAAGGCGATCGAAGCGGAATCCCAGTAGGGGAGTCCGGCCCGCCGAAGCTGGGCTAGGGGTGCGTTGGCTCTAGGGGCTGAAAGCCTTGGGCCAGACTGTAGAACAGGGGATAGTAGCTGGAAAATTCAGCGCTGGGGCTGGTGCCTTGCCAGTGAAATTCTCGATCGTCGAGTTCCACATATAAATGGACGGTACTGGTTTCAAAGCCAATTTCAACACTCAGTTCGCCCAAATGGCCCGACTGGGTGACAAAATTGGGTTCAAACACCGCGTCCCCTGGGGTCTTGGCCGGAACCTCGAAGGCAAGGGCTGAGGGGCCGATCGGGCTGCTGGTACCCTCCTCGGAGGCAAGGGCCGCACAGTCTCCTGTGGTGCAGTCCCAGAGGGGCGTGCCGGAGGTGGGGGCTTGGAAGCGGGAGCGCGGTTGCTGGGGATCGGGGGTTGTTCCTGGCTCGATCGGGCGAAAACTGGCCCAACCTCGCACTTCAATCTCAGGATTGTCCGGATGCACAAAGGCCTGACCATCGCCGTTGCCGGGGGCGGGGGCTGCGGTCCACTGGCTGGGGTGGGGAAATTCAAAGGCGAAGCGATCGTTGCGGTAGACCGTGACGGGGGTGCTACTTTGGCCTTGGAACAGGAGGGGAACGCTTTGGCAACCCAGTTGCAAGACTCCTAAACCGAGGCTCAGCCAGAGGGCCGGTCTGAGGGGGCGGCGGGGGCTGGAAGGTTGGGCGGGGGCGGTAGTTTGGGGAATGGGCATGGGATTTGGGGACGATCGGGGTTTAGCCGATCGCTACTCCAGCTTGGGGCGGGATTCAGGACGGTATGGGACAGTTGCTGCGGTGGCGATCGTCACGATTTGCCATTGCCCTAATTTGATACTCATGTACTACTTTAAGGCTAAAAGAAAACCAAATTAGGGAATTTTTCGCGATTCCTATGGGGTGTTGCGACCCGCAAGCGCACGATCGTGCTGAGCCGATCGCCCTGGAACCTGACACGATCGTCTAACGCTAAAAGTATCTAACAGTGAAGTTAGGTGGCTGTTGCTCCTACAAACTGCATAGCCAACGAGAAATAGATGCAACTTGGTTCTTCTCATTGAGGTTTGCAGCATTGCTGAGCATCCCGCTTTCTAGTTGCTCCCAAATTTCCCCAGCCATCCTTTGCAATATAAGGGGTAGCCCGTCGATTCTTCTCAAGCGCAAGCGCTACAAACCCTGCACGGGTTGCTGCATAGGTTGTTATAAGATCATCACTCGACTGGAGATGGTTACGATAGGCAGTCATGGGATCAGCTTATTGTTTTCTCCATACATAAACACATTTCCTTAGAGGATCACGCCCGTGATTTCCCATCTGCTGGCTACTGTTGCCTTATGAAATACAGAAGTAAATGTAGGGTGTGTTAGCGTCAGCGTAACGCACGGGTTTTGGGGTGCATTTCACTTTGGAACCCTCGGCCTAGGGTAGGGGTCGCGCCCCCGTGCCGACCCTCTTAGCGGCCCAAAACCGGGGCAACCACGGGGGGATTGCCCCTACCGACTGGGTGAATCTGCCA
>JAYKJG010000439.1:0-2873 GCA_035286285.1 Prochlorothrix sp. | reverse complement strand
CCGTTGCCCCAGAGGTAAAAAGAATTTGGGGCCGATCGCTAAGGCGATCCAAGCTCAATAACTGAGCAACCTCTGCACAGGCTTGGTCAATGGCAGCGGCAGCTTGGGTGCCTCGATCGTGCTCGATACTGCTGGCATTCCCCCAGTCTTGGGTCAGGGTTTGATAGATGCGATCGGCAACCCGTCGATCGACAGGCGTTGTCGCGTTGTAGTCCAAATAAATCACATCCCATAGCATCCCAACCCTGCGCTCCATACTCTACAACCTGATCAGCCCAGTCTTGCTAATCAGCCCAATCTTGCTAAGCTGACTCATGCTAGCTCGATCGGTCCGCACTCCCCCTCCTTCAGCCTCACCCCCCACAGGCACCATCACACCAAGCAACACACAGCGGCTGAAGAGCAACCCCAAGGGCGATCGTCTATGGCGTAAACCTAGGGGGAGGTCTCAATCACACTCCACGAGATCTTCCACTATCCTCTCAGTTAAGGCTGTTATTGAGCCATTATTAAGCCATTATTAAGCCATTATTGAGGTCCATCCCTATGCGTTCGGCTCCCACAAAGCGCCAGATCCTAACCCATTGGCTGCTGGGTAATCAATCGGGTACATCGGAACCCCCAACCCAGCACCCCTGGTGGCAGGTCATGTGTCTGACCGGCGTGGACTACTTTTCTACCCTGGGTTATCAACCCGGCATTGCAGCCTTAGCGGTGGGTGCTCTGTCCCCCATTGCCACCCTCATTTTGATCCTAGTGACCCTGGGGGGAGCTTTGCCAATCTACCGCCGTGTAGCAGTGTTAAGTCCCCACGGGGAAGGCTCGATCGCCATGCTAGAGCATCTCTTGCCGGGATGGCGCGGCAAACTACTCGTGCTATTTTTGCTGGGGTTTGCCGTCACCGACTTCATCATCACCATCACCCTGTCCGCCGCCGATGCCACAGCCCACCTCATGCAGAATCCCTGGCTAGCTCCCCTCCTCAAGGGCCAAGCCATCCCCCTCACCTTAATTCTGATTGCCCTACTGGGTTCCGTCTTTCTCCAAGGCTTTCGAGAAGCGATCGACCTTGCCGTCGTCTTGGTCAGTCTCTACCTTGCACTCAACCTCGTGGTCATGGGGGTAGGGTTGCAGCAGATTGCCCAGCAGCCCCAACTGTGGGCCAATTGGCAACTGGATTTGTCCCACCAAGGCAGCTTTTGGCACATCCTAGCCATAGCAACCCTAAGCTTTCCCAAATTAGCCTTGGGCCTGTCAGGATTTGAAACTGGAGTTGCTGTGATGCCCCTCGTCAAGGGCAAGCCCACAGACACCGAAGCGCAACCCACCGCCCGCATTCACAATACCCATCGGCTGCTCACCCTCATTGCCGTCATCATGAGTGGGCTACTGTTGGTGAGTAGTATTGTGACCACACTGCTCATTCCAGCCGCCGAATTCCAGCTTGGGGGCCAAGCCAGTGGACGCGCCCTGGCCTATTTAGCCCACCAGTACCTCGGTAGCGCCTTTGGGTCTTTATACGACTTCAGCACGATCGCGATTCTTTGGTTTGCAGGCTCCTCGGCCATGGCCGGACTGTTGAACCTCGTCCCCCGCTATCTCCCCCGCTATGGCATGGCCCCCAACTGGGCTGGGGCTGTGCGCCCCCTGGTCTTGGTCTATACCGGGCTAGCCTTTGTGGTCACTCTGATCTTCCGGGCCAGTGTAGAAGCCCAGGGAGGAGCCTATGCCACGGGGGTCTTGGTCTTAATGACCTCCGCCGCCATTGCCGTGCTATTGGACATGATCAAGCGAGGATCAAAGGCAGGAACGATCGCCTTTGGGATCATTCTGCTGGTTTTTTGCTACACCACGATCGCCAATATTGTTGAGCGACCCGATGGCATTCAAATCGCCGCATTCTTTATTGCGGCCATGATCATTATCTCCCTCATCTCCCGTGTCTTTCGCTCCACAGAGTTGCGGGTTGCAGGGATTGAATTTGATGAACAGGCCGATCGCATCCTCACCCCCCTCCTGTCCCAACCCCTCCACCTCATCGCCCACCGCTACCAGGCCGGGACTCCCCAGGAATACGCCCAGAAGGCCCAATACACCTGCGAAGAAAATTCTCTCTCCCTACACCAACCCCTGGTTTTCCTAGAGGTCCAGGTGGTCGATGCCTCCGCCTTTACACAGGTGATCCGGGTCAGGGGGCTAGAGGTAGGAGGCTATCCCATTTTGCGGATTCAAAGCGCTGCGGTGCCCAATGCGATCGCTGCCTTGCTGCTGCACCTGCGCGATCGTAGCGGCTACTTACCCCATGTTTACTTTGGCTGGACTGAGGGTAATCCCTTCTTCTATGTCCTGCGTTTTGTGATTCTAGGGGAGGGGGATGTGCCGATCGTGACGCGGGAAGTTCTGCGCAAGGCAGAACCCAATCCAACCCATCGCCCCAAGGTCCACGTCAGCAGCTAAGTTCCTTGGGGTTGCTGGGCAGCCAGTTGAGTGTCCTTTCAGTACTTGAGGTGAGGTCTGGGTAGTAGGGGTTGGTGTACGGGGGGCGAGAACTAGAAAACCCGGCAACGCTTTCGGGTGAGGATGTGCTGGAGGGATTTAGCTTAGATTTACAGGTATTATGGGGCTAAAAGCCGTAGAAAACTGCGGGGAGCGAGATCACCGGTTGCTTATGGGTCAGAGTCTAGGATGCTGCGATTTTAGGGACGGAAACTGGAGATTTCGGTCGCGGGAGTGAGTCTGCGGCGGCGGTCGAGGATGGGGACCGAGGGGTTAGGCGATCGCGTAGCCGGTGTGGGGGCGGATGGCGGGGGGATGGAAGGCGAGGATAATGTCAGTTTTGGGAACGCCAGCAGCGACGAGTTCTTCTGTGATAC
>JAYKJG010000438.1:0-4040 GCA_035286285.1 Prochlorothrix sp. | reverse complement strand
CTACAAACCGCTGCGGGTTTGGGCAAAGAGCGCCGCAAAATCACGAGTGACTGCGCCCGTGGGGTCGTCTGCCGGTTTAGAAATCAGATCAAAGCCCTTATTGGCAGCTTCAGGCCACAGCAACGCCTGAACTGCCACTTCTGCCACATCGGCACGGGGCAGGGCTGGCGGCACCCCATTGGGCGTTTCGCTGAGCAGGTGGTCATCCTTCCCGACCAACAATTCCCGCTCCCCACCGGGCTGATCCAAGAGGCCACCGGGGTGAATAATCGTATAGGTTAGGCCGGAATCCAGCAAATACTGCTCCGCTTTGCGCTTCCACACCAAGACATTGCCATTGCCCAAGCGGTTGAGGGGATGGTCTGGCTGGGTGCCGCCCATGGAGCTAACCAAAACAACATGGCTCACTCCCGCAGCCTTAGCGGCATCAATTTGGTTGACTTGCCCCTCATAGTCAATATTTTCCGGCATTTCCCCGTCGGGAAAGCCAAATTCTGGGCGTTGACCGGCTTGGGGCGGTCCTTTCGGTTGAGGCGTGGAGCTAGTGAGGAGGATGAGAGCGTGGCAGCCCGCTAGGGCACGATCGAGGCTGGCCCGATCGCGCACGTCCCCAAAGAAAAAGCCATCGGTGGAACCAAAGTGTTCTTGCACCTTTTGGGGCGATCGGGCAAAGCCAATGCCTTCAAATTGGTCTGCTCTCGCTCGTAACTTCTTGAGGGCGATCGCCCCTGTGCGTCCGGTTGCGCCCGTCACCAGTACCCGCTTTTGGGCCATAAATTCCTCCTGAGACTCCAAAATTACAGTATTCTCCAATATTGCAGGGATCCATTTCACTGTGGCAGACCTATGGCGTGGGTCGGAACAATCCCTCCGTGGTTATCCCGGTGGTTGGTCACCAAGGGGATTACAGGGGCGCGACTCCTACGATTCAGGGTTCCCCAGTAAAATGCACCCAAACTATAACTGAAATCAGTCTAGAGGGTGGGCATGTTGCCTGGGGGGAGAGCAAGATACTGATCTGATTGGCTGACTAAACTGGATCAAACCCAGAGGCAGAGGGTGGGTCAGGAAACCTGGCCCCCACGATCGCTACCATCGGTTAAAGGCGCGGTTCTCGTACCCAGGGTCAAATCTTTGATTTGTCAACTCTGATCTATCAATAAGGGTTCTTGTGGTATGGCCGTCGCGGCTGTTCACTGGCAACCGTAAAACGCACCCGTAAAACGCACCCATAAAACGCACCCATAAAATGATACTTAAATTGCTCAATATCTTGTGAAAGTTCAACTGAATTTATAGCGATCGAACAGGACAGTTTTTAAACTGTCCCTCCTGAATCAGTCCCTTAGTTTAAGTCAAACAAGTTTTAGTAATATAACTGGAAATCGTCCTAGAGACAGTGTGGTATTACCTAGCTTCCAAGCATTGAGCAACTGGCGGGAAGCCCTTCAACGCTTAAATCTGGGTGTATTTCACCTTGGAGCAGCCCAGCCCCTGAACGGGTCAACGAGGCTCGTAGTATGGACTTTAGTCCGTACCTTGTCAAAAGTGAAATGCACTCTTAAATCCAGTCCTAAATCTGGACGATCGATCGACCCTTAAACCCATCTATCTATCCCATCGCTCAAGCTTGTATGATATCCCAATTCATTCGCGCCATGGACGCAGCCCACAACTACATTTACTATCGCCTCAAAAACTGTGGCCCCAGTCATATTCTGGAAATTTGGGAACTGTATCCCAGCAATTATCCAGCCGCCAACAGTAGTTTTGTCTATCACCTCAAGTTTCAGGTGCAGTCCCCCAGTCAGGGCTGGCAACTCCTCAATGAGCACCTCCAAGTGATGACTGTGCCCCCCATTGCCTATGACGCTTTCCAAGTTGAGGGAGGCAAGGTTGGGGTGAGGGCGATGTCCTAGGTGGGGGGTGCATTTCACGTTTGCCAAGGGGCGGACTCAAGTCCGCGCTACGAGCCTTTTGAGCCAGTTTAGGGGCAAACCCCCCGTGGTTGCCCCATCCCCGTGGTGCCCCGGTTTTATCGCGAAAAGGGAAGAGGCCGATCGCACATCGGCGATCGCAGGACGAGAACCCTAATTTTCGTCGCCTTGGGTGATTTTGAGCCGATAGCTGTAGCGCTGTCCCGGATCCGCCGTGCCCACCCAAATGCGATAGGTACCCTTGCGCCAGGACGATCGCCCAATTGAGGCATCATCCCCGCCCCCCTTGCCATCATCGCCGCAGTAGGTGCCCTGCGGTCCCTCAATCACCAGCGTTGTATCCTCACCCCCACTCTCAACCCCAATCTGCAACTGATCAAAGTCTGCGGTCAGGGTCAAGATGTGGTCAGGGGTTTGGGTGTTGTAGCTATAGCCGGAACACAGTTCATCGCGATCGTCAAAATTAGAAATCGCCGTCAGGGAAGCCATGCCCCCCGTATTCCAGCTATCCCCCGTGATCCAGGTCACGGTTTGGCGAGCAGGGCGGCGATCGGCCACTGGCTCCAGCACCAACTGGCCAAAATGACTGGCTCCCCGCGCCACGCTGCTTTGGGTTTCCAAAACCAGGGAAATAATGTCCTGGGCCAAGACGGGCTGGGGTAGCATCCCCCAAGCTAACCCCAGGGCCAGTCCTGAGACAGAGGCCGATCGTAGGCGCACCGGAGATCTAGGGTGTAGCCGCGATCGCAGACCCTTCAGCGCAACCTTCAGCGCACCATACAGGGGAACCAGCATCCGGGGGGACCGGCGATCAGGATCAGAACAACGGAAATCATCAGTGAGTCGCATAATAAGATTCCAGGATAAGAGAACAGTGGCAGGGGCGCAGCGAGCCAAGGACTGCACCGCTTCATAGAGAAAAGGGGTTAAATTTAGATCGTTATGAGGTCGTATTGATTAAATTTCGATTCAGTGGGGAAGGGAGAACTTTGGGGGGTCCATCTCACTGGGGCGATCGTGGGCTGAACCCGAAATTTTTATTTGGATGGGGTTAGCTATCTAGTTTAAATGCCCTGGAAAAACTTGGAGAGCCAGCCCCCCACCCTTAACAGTTCTCTACACCACCGCTTGAGCCTGTATGCCGGTACAGCCCTGGCAAGAACAACGCAATTGGCCTAGAACACCGCACCCCACGGTTGCCCCAAGCTCCTTATACCAAATCCGACTAATCTCGATTCGTTTTGGTAGGGGCAATCCCCCCGTGGTTGCCCCTGTATTTGGCGGTCCGAGGGTCGGCACAGGGGCACGACCCCTACCCATTTATTCTGTTTCAGGCTGAACGGATTTGGTATTAGAGATTTAGCCCAGGGTTAACGGAGGGGTCCAAGGGCTATAGATGAATTTGCTCCACTTAAGTTCCAGGCCGTAGTTGCCTCGATCGGCTTATAGATGGTAGATTTTCATTTTCAGGCTAGTGATTTATACTCAAAAGCGGCCTTAACCTTTCATTAACCCAAAAACCCCTTGTATGCGATCTAAAGCCATCACCCTGTTTTTAAGTCTTGGATTAAGTACTGCCCTGGTTGCCTGTGGCGGCGCTGAGACCACTGCACCGACCGAAGGCGGCGACACAGCCCCCGCTGTGGAATCCACAGAACCCACTGAAGCTCCTCCCGCCGAGACCGCACCCGCACCTGAAGGAACCACTCCTGCGGGTACCGAGTCTCCCGCTCCTGAAGCTGGCGCAACCACCGAAGGCACCACCACCGATCCTGCGGCAGCACCCGCAACCGAAGGCACGGAACCCGCTCCCGCTGAAGGTACAGAGGCCGAAGGCACTGAGGGTACCGAAGGTGGCGCAAACTAAGCGCTGTCTGACCCTTAGTTTTGCCTAACCCCTAACCCCTAGCCCTTTGAGACTTGTCTGGGTATCCCACAAGCCAAGGTCGCTAGGGGTTTTTCATGGCTCGACGCTCGTGGGAGACTTCCCCCCGGATCCCATCTATGGCATAAATGACCATAGTGACAGGCTGTGTACCCAACTGCTGCACGGGCCTCTGCACCAACCGCTGCACAACTCCCTGCGCCATTCTCTGCCCATTT
>JAYKJG010000437.1:0-5848 GCA_035286285.1 Prochlorothrix sp. | reverse complement strand
AACCACGATATTTAATTCAATTTCCCTATGTGTGGTTAGAAAAATATCCCTGGCAACCGGGGGAATCTCGGATTCCCGGCAATAACCTCACCGCCCAGGAAAAAGACCATCTCCTGCGCAAGCTTCCTGAAGAGATTCCCAACGCCCAACTGATTAACTCTTTCCAGTTTATGGACTTGGTGGAGTTTCTCCATCGCCGCTCCCAGGAAGATTTGCCCGAAGAGCAGCGAATGCCCCTCAGTGAGGCGTTAGCAGAGCATATCCGGCGACGGCTTCTCTACTCCGGCACGGTGCTGCGCATTGACAATTCCTGGAGTATGCCGTTTTATGCCCTCGGTCGGGCTTCCTATGCCCCGGCAGATGAAGAAGAGCGGGCCTATATCATGATTGAGGATACGGCGCGGTTTTTCCGCTTAATGCGTGATTGGGCCGCCAGTGAGCCTCGTGCCATGCGGGTTTTAGAAGTTTTGGAAATTCCAGAACACAATATTAAGCAGGCGTTTGAGGAGTTAGACCAGTTGCTGCGGCGCTGGGCCGATCGCTACCACACCCACGGAACCCAGCCCTGTGTGCTGCAAATGGTGGTGGGTCCAGACGATCGCTAGGGCACCGCAGCCCCTACCCAGCCTGTTCAAGGTCGTCAAGGCTCGTGCTCAAGGTTCAGGCTCTAACAGTATCCTCAGGAGTTCTAGGGGGAGCGATCGTGGGATTGCTCCCTTTTTGATAGGCGAGTACAGCAGGGCAGAAATTCCCGACCCATCCTTCGTTCCCCGGCTCGGCCTGGGAACGTTTTCCAGACGCTCTGCATCCAGTCCAGTGAGAGGCTCTCCAGAGTACCAGGGAGACAGAGGGCGCTGGAGCGCCTAGGGAGGAATTCCCACGCAGAGCGTGGGAACTCGTTAAAGAGCGTGGGAACTCGTTAAAAGGGGTGTACAACTTACGCCTGGGTCTATTTACACCTGGGTCTACGGGGACGCTGCGATGCTGTGGTGGGTTGAACCTAGCGCGAAAAGGGTGGGTCGAGCAGGGCTGAGGTGCGGCTTTCAAATTCTTTCAAAATCGCCGTGGTCACGTCTTTCAAGATCTTTTCATCGCAGCGATCGAGGAACTGATCCGCCGTCAACTTGCCTTGGAAAAAAGCCTTCGCCACCTCCACCAACTTCACCACCTCCTCAAAGCCCAAAGCCAGCACCAAAAAGGTCGCTAGGGGAGAGTTGCGGATATCAAACTCCGAGGTTTGGGTCCGTCCCACGGACAGCAACTCCAGGGTTTCGGTCTCGATCGCCGTCTGGGGATGATAGCGGGGTTCAATCTCTGGCAGGCGCGTTTGCCACTCACTCAAGTCCACCTCATTGGGTGCCCCACGACCGACCAAACTTGTCAAAGGCACATCATTGCCCAAGCGCAGCGATAATCCTTCCAAAATGGCGATCGCCACCAACTTCACATTGAGATAGAGCCGCGCCACACTGATATTCTTGCCCGCCCGTTGCAAAATTAGCTCATAATCAGCCGTAGCCGGTTCCCCCTGGAACTGACGGAACACCAAGATCGGCTCCAGGAAATTCATGAAACTGGTCATTTTTTCCAGGGCATGGCGATACTGGCTCACCGTGTAGGGAGAAGTACTGCGGAGAAAGGGGTTGGTTTCCGGCAGAAGTTTCCAGGTATTGTTCAGAAAATCCGCCGCCCGCTCCTCAGCAAAGTTTTCCACATCGCGGTTGGCCACTCGCACCGCCCGCTGCACCATCTCCACAATCTCCCCTTCATTCCAGTTAAACTTATAAACTGGGTTGAGGTCGTGGAGCCGTTGGTGAAGCTGTTCGCTGGGTTTGAGGCCCAGGGGCGACGGGGGCCGAAAAGGAATCGTCGCTTCAATGCAAGCGGCCATTGCTGCCAACTGGGGCCAAGTCAGCAGACCCGACAACTGTTTAACAGCCACCAGCGCACTGAGAAATTCATTCTGCTCCAGCGCCAAGTGCTGACCGGGCTGGACATCAAAAATGCGCGACACAAGGTCAAAATCTTGATCGACGGGAATCTCCTCTTCGTCCCGGACCTGAAGCCGTCCCCGCACCTCTTTGACGAAGGGCGCAATAAAACCGCTGACGTTGACATTGATCCCCTCATCGACCTGCACATAGACAACATCGTGGTAGAGCGCTGCCAATACCTCTAGGGGATCCCCGCTATCGGCCACGCTGAAGATATGGGGGGGGCTGTGGAAACAGCGGTTCTCATCGGTCATGCACTGGATGATGATTTCCACCAACCGATCGAGCTTGCGGCGGCTGGCTGTGACCCCCAGGCTCTCCAAGGCCCAGGCTAAGCACAACAGACATTCATGCTCAGGTGACCAGCCATGGCGATCGGCTTCCTCGCCTACCATACGGGCGTGGAGCTTTTCAAGTTCTGTTTGTGACAATCGGCGATCGTTCACTCGCCCTGCTCACCTTCTTGATAAGGAACACATTGATGGAGGCTACCTATCCCAGACTACCCTTGGCCCTCCAGATCCCCAGGCAGGGCATCTTGTTGGCGTAGTAGAGGGGTTTAGGAGAACTCCCCTGGTCCAGAACCAGGGCTACCACCCCCATTAACAACCAATGTTAAGCTGGGGAGCGGTGGGAGGAAAACAGACTGACAACGGTACGATAGCCAACCTAGGCAGATAACCCAAGCGCCATGCCCTATCAGTCTAACTACTATGCAGTCAATCTTGCCTTAATCAGCGGATTTTTTGTAGGCATCTGAATCCATGCAAGTTAGCGAACGCTGATGTGGGGGGGATATGGATTGAGTACAAAGTGGTCTAGGTTAGGATTACGATACTGGGCTGGGCTGTCCAGGAATTTTTGGAGGGAAGCTGAAGCTAGTTTAGGGGAATGGAGTAGAGTTGGGTAGCGATCGGCCACTGATGCTAAATCTTATCCAGAGTCTGGGATTCTCGCAGGTTTGTCCTGGGTAAATATCACATCAAGCTGTGAGTGTGATCACACTGCTGAGGCCGTGGGCCTGTATGGCACGGGAGGCTGATTTTGAGCGTTGAATTGCCCTTACCCCCATCCCCTTTCCCAGGGTGAGAGCGGGGAGCCAGATGACTCTCGATGCTTTCTAGGATAGCCATACCCCCTTGGCCCACCAGATTTATGCCCGCAAGACTGCCCACACGACTGCCCACACGATTTATAAGGTCATGGAGCATCACAACACTGGTCTGCCTGCAAGTCTGCCTTTAGGTCTGCCTGCCAGCGGTCCTCAACTTTGGGCTGAGGATCTCACCCTGACCTATGGGGGACAGGCTGGGAAAGCGCCGCAGACGGTCATTGTGCAACAGTTGAGCTTGGCTTTGGTGCCCCAGCAGGTGACGGTGTTGGTGGGGCCAAACGGCTGTGGTAAGTCTACGGTATTGCGGGGGTTGGCGCGGTTGTTGCAGCCCCAAGGGGGAGCGGTCTACTTAAATGGTCGATCGATCCACCAGCAACCGACCAAAGTCGTTGCCCAACAATTGGGCATTCTGCCCCAGGATCCCCAGGCTCCAGCAGGGCTAACGGTGCGGGAACTGGTCAGCCAGGGCCGCTATCCCTATCGTCACGGGTGGCAGGCTTGGTCTGAGGCGGATGAGCGGGCGGTGCAGAACGCCCTCGATCGCACTCGTCTGCAAGACTTGGCCGATCGGCCCTTGGAAACCCTCTCTGGGGGGCAACGGCAGCGGGCTTGGATTGCCTTGGCCTTGGCCCAGGAAACCCCCATTTTGCTTTTGGATGAGCCGACGACGTTTTTGGACTTAGCCCACCAAATTGAGGTGCTGGAACTGCTGCGGGAGCTAAATGAGGCTGAGGGGCGGACGATCGCCCTGGTCTTGCATGACCTCAACCAAGCCTGTCGCTACGGCGATCACCTGGTGGTGTTGCACCAGGGCCAAGTTTATCGAGAGGGGCCACCGGCTGTGGTGATGACCTCCGACCTCATCGAAGCCGTATTTGGTTTGGCCTGCCACATCATGACGGATCCCATTAGTCAGTCGCCCCTGTGCATTCCCCTGGGACGGGCACGCCCGCCAAAATCCCCCCCAGCGCCGCCATCACCTCCCCCAAGTCCCCCGGCACGCGATACAGTTCCAGATCCTGGGTAACGGTTTTGTGGGCGCGATCGAGGCAGGCAAACTGCCACACCCGCCCCACGGAAACAGCACCATACAAACAGGCACTACCTGGCTCTAGCCATTGATCCAAGGCCACAAGTTCCACGGCCAACTGCTTAAACCCCCGCTCTAAGTTTTCGTCCTTGGCTTCAATCACCAACAGCCCCTGGGCCGCATCCAAAAAGTAGTCTAAGGTGCCCTTAAGCTGATCGCTGACGGTCACCCCAAAGCTGACATTGACCCGTGCTGGAATCCACTGCACCAGTTCCATCAGCAACGGTGCAATCAAAAATTCCCGCCGCGCCATTTCGTTATCCAGCCGGATCCACGGCAGGGTCTTTTGGAGCCGCTGCTGGAGGCTGTGGAGTTGGGGGGTGGGCATGGACTGCTGAGGGAGGGTCAGGCTTTGGGAGCGGTAGCCGTAGCCGAAGTGGGCCAGGAGGTCTTCGGGGTAGTGGTTGAACTTGAAGTAGTCAGAAAAGCTACAGGAGGAAGGGAGGTCGATCGGGCGAGGGGCTAGCATGGGCGGGGGGTGGAAGAGTGGGAAAGGAGGAAATCGGGAAGGAGGAAATCGGGGAGGAGGGACATCAGGAATCGGGAAATCAGGCCCAGGGGAGACAAAGCGCCGGGGAAGTCCCCACGGCAGAGGGGGAACAAGGGCGATCGGGGGCAGTTCTGGGGTGCAGCATCCCCTGTTTGCCCCTGTGCCCCCCATCCCCTGGCCCCGGTTGCCCGCTTTGTTGAATGCTCGATCGAACGCTCGATCGAACTATTACCAGCGACCCCTTTATATCAAATCCGACTAATCTCGATTCGTTTTGGTAGGGGCAATCCCCCCGTGGTTGCCCCTGTATTTGGCGGTCAGAGGGTCGGCACAGGGGCACGACCCCTACCCGTTTATTCTGTTCCAGGCTGAACGGATTTGGTATTAGAGATTTAGCCCAGGGTTAACGGAGGGGTCCAAAGGCTATAGATGAATTTGCTCCACTTAAGTTCCAGGCTGTAGTTGCCTCGATCGGCTTATAGATGGTAGATTTTCATTTTCAGGCTAGTGATTTATACTCAAAAGCGGCCTTAACCTTTCATTAACCCAAAAACCCCTTGTATGCGATCTAAAGCCATCACTCTGTTTTTAAGTCTTGGATTAAGTACCGCCCTGGTTGCCTGTGGTGGCGCTGAGACCACTGCACCGACCGAAGGCGGCGACACAGCCCCCGCCGTGGAATCCACAGAACCCGCTGAAGCTCCTCCCGCCGAGACCGCACCCGCACCCGAAGGAACCACTCCTGCGGGTACCGAGTCTCCCGCTCCTGAAGCTGGCGCAACCACCGAAGGCACCACCACCGAAGGCACCACCACCGACCCGGCGGCAGCACCCGCAACCGAAGGCACTGAACCCGCTCCCACCGAAGGCACCACCACCGAAGGTACCGAGGGCGGCGAAGGCGGCGAAGGTGGCGCAAACTAAGCGCTGTCTGACCCTTAGTTTTGCCTAACCCCTAACCCCTAGCCCTTTGAGACTTGTCTGGGTATCCAACAAGCCAAAGTCGCTAGGGGTTTTTCATGGCTCGACGCTGGTGGGAGACTTCCCCCCGGATCCCATCTATGGCATAAATGACCATAGTGACAGGCTGTGTACCCAACTGCTGCACGGGCCTCTGCACCAACCGCTGCACAACTCCCTGCGCCATTCTCTGCCCATTT
>JAYKJG010000436.1:0-13995 GCA_035286285.1 Prochlorothrix sp. | reverse complement strand
GTGCTGGGCATGACCTGCATCAGTCCCACCGCTCCAGCAAAGGACTCAATCCCCGGCATAAAGCGGGACTCCTGCCGCATCAGGGCCGTGACCAAAATGGGGTTAACCCGCCGCTGCGCCGACCAATCCTGGATGATCTCTAGAAAAGGAAAGGGATAGAGGCTTTGCCAATAGGAACTTTGTTGGCGCAGTTCTGTGACCCGCGCTGTTTCTGCCTCGGTGCGATCCCAGTGGAGGCTGTCGAGCATAAACAGGCCGTCTAAATAGTCACCGATGCTGATGCGAATGAGGCCATCGGTAAACTGCTCCTCAACGCTGGGTTGGACGGGATCCGTAAATTCCACCTGCCACAGTCGCCATGCATCCCCATCCTGTCCCAGTTGGAACAGTTCCGCCAAGGCTTCGGATCCTGCCGGTAAGGGGGGGCGCTGGGTGAGGATCTTGACCTGGGGAGCTTCCTGCCAGAGGGTGTTAAAGTCGCCCACCGGTAGCTTCAAAAACACCGCCGATCGCCATGCAAAGTAATCATCGGGCTGATCCTGGAGCACCTGTTTCCAGGCCGTTTCCGCTTTCCGGGCTTGGCCCACCTGGGACCACCACCGCCCCGCCCAAAACCCGGCTTGGGGGGTGATGGGGCTGTTGGGGTTGAGTTGCTGGATTTGGGTGCCGAGGGTGGCGGCTTCTTCCCATTTTCCGGCTTGGGCTGCGGCCTGGGCCTGTTGCCAGCGGAGGGTTGCGGCGGCATCGGAGCTGCTGTACTGGGTCAGGACCGAGGTGCGGGCCTGATCGGCGGAGACCCGACTGCCCACCAAGCTGAGGGTGTTGGCTTTGCCGATGAGGGCTTCGGCGGCAGCATCGGGAAAGTTGCGGTAAAGTTGGTCCCAATAGGGTAGGGCGGATTTGGGGTCGCGGCTTTCCAGCAGGGGGGCTAGTTTGCTCAGGCCTTGGGCGGTTTCTGGGGCTGCGGGGAAGGCACTGGCAAGGCGCTGGTAGTAGGTGATGGCTGACTCTGGCTGTTCTGCAATTTGAAAGCTACGGGCGGCGCGATAGAGATGGAGGGGGGTTGCCTCAGCTTTGGCATAGGCTTTAGCGGCCTTGGCATAGTCCAGTTTTTCCCAGTAGGCAAAGCCGATCGCGGCCCAATCTTCCGCCGTTAGATCATCGCCATGGGTTGCTGTGAGGCGATCGAGGCTGTCGGCAAGGCTGAAGGTATACAGCCCATGGCGGGCAACAATGCGCAGCAGATCTAAATTGTCGGGGTCGGTTTCCAGGCGGGTTAGGGCCAATTCAACGGCGAGGGGATGGGCGGGCCAGTTTTGGAGCAGGCGATCGCCATAGCGGGCATCGGTTTGGGCGAGAGCAGCGAGAGCTTCGGCGGCGACGGGGTTAGTTTCAAAGGTTGTCAGCAACTGTTGCCAGGTTTCCAAGGCCGCCTTGGCATTGCCCAGCTTGTTATAGATCTGTGCCCGGAGGCTGAGGATATGGGGGGCTAAAACGGGATAGTCCTGCTCTAGGTTTTCCAGCCACCCCAAGGCCGCACTGGGGCGATCGGACAGGAGGCGCTGGGCTAGGAGATAGCGGGCACGGCTGCGATCGAGGCGGGAATTGGACTGGTTGGCCAGGGCGGTTAGTTCGTCCGGGGACAGGTTCAGCAATTCCTGGGGGCTGACCTGGCTGTGGTCGCCTAGGGCGGACAGCACGGCATGGGTGGGCAGTTGAAAGGGAAAGGAACTGGGCCAAAGTTTGCGTCCCAGCAGACCCCCCCCAACAGCTAGGGCTGCAACACTACCAAGGGCAATAACAAGACGGGTTTTAGGAGAACGCAACATGGCAAGATTTTCCCTCGTGGGCGATCGTGGGTAACGTGGGACTTGGGGGTAGCGGGGAGGCGTGGGTCGCGGGGACTGGGGGTAACGTGGGACTGGGGGCAGATGGAAGGCGTGGGTAACGTCAGTTTGACAAATTTTGACAAAGATTGGGGTTTCCTGCATCCCAACCCTTCTACCCACGGAGGGGTAACCAGAACCCTGAGTTTACCGGTTCTTTCTTTTGCGGATCCGGGAAACCCATGCGGATCCAGGAAACCCAGCACAGGGGATCCCCCTTTGCGATCTCGACCCTACGGCGACCCGTAACGTCACCAACTCCACAAATATTAAAGTCTAATCGCCCAAAATCTGTCGTTGGGGTGATCCGTGAACTGATACAGTAGTTAAGGGCTTCATGAAAGCTTAAGGTCTGTTGTGGGGTTTATTCTCCCAGGCCCAAGCCAAGCCCTTGCCTAGGCTTGATGTCTATGGAACCTATTGTCAGAGCTTATAGATGAAATCGTAAATCATCATTGAGTTCTATGTTGGCAATAGAACCACATCAATACTATGCTCTTTATTAAGAAGTTTGGAAAGCTGATACCCGTTAGATCCTGGACACTTCCGTCCTTGTCGCGGGCAGGCTAGAGCAGGTTCCGTTTCGATACGCGGCACCTCTCCCTTCATTTGGACATCAATCCTCGATTTTGGAGTTTTACTCCCGATCTTGGGTTCTCGCCTTCTTCCCGGCAGTCAGTGAGTGAATCTGAACTCAGTCCCCCCGTTTGCCCTTTGCTAACACGCTTGCTCTCAGAATCTTCAATATTTCATCGCGTAAGGATTTGGAATCATGCCGATCGCAGTAGGAATGATCGAAACCCAAGGCTTCCCCGCCGTCGTGGAAGCGGCTGATGCCATGGTCAAGGCGGCCCGTGTGACCCTCGTGGGTTACGAAAAGATTGGTAGCGGTCGTGTAACCGTCATCGTTCGGGGTGACGTGTCGGAGGTGCAAGCCTCTGTTTCCGCTGGGATCGACTCCGCCAAGCGGGTCCAAGGTGGTGAAGTGCTGTCCCACCATATTATTGCCCGTCCCCATGAAAACCTGGAGTACGTCCTCCCCATTCGCTACACCGAAGCTGTTGAACAGTTCCGCATGTAGAGCAGGTGGGTTGGTGGTCTGAGCCAGCCCATTTTTGCGAATCCCGTTGTTCAAGGAGAGTTTGTCATGTCCATTGCGGTCGGAATGATCGAAACGTTGGGTTTCCCCGCTGTGGTGGAAGCTGCGGATGCCATGGTCAAGGCAGCCCGTGTGACCCTTGTCGGTTACGAGAAAATTGGCAGTGGCCGGGTAACCGTGATTGTGCGCGGTGACGTGTCCGAGGTCCAAGCTTCCGTAGCGGCTGGCATTGAGTCTGCCACTCGCGTGAAGGGTGGACAGATCCTGTCCCACCACATTATTGCCCGTCCCCACGAAAACCTAGAGTATGTCTTGCCGATTCGCTACACGGAATCGGTGGAACAGTTCCGGGATTCTGTGTCTGGCATTCGCCGCTAAGGCTAGGGTGGGAATCCAAGTTTGGACGTTGCATCTCTAGCTGAACAGGGGATCTTGACGGGCAATGGATGCTAACCCTAAGAAGATGGTCTAGAGCAGAGGCGATCGGCTGAGCCAGCCCTCAACTCAACCCATCTTAAGTCGGGTTTGATGTCACATCGCTCTGAGTAGCACAGCCCGGTCTGAGCCAGTCTGCGTTAAGACTAGCGCTTTCTTGGGTTGAAGTGTTGTTGCTATAGAAAAATTTCCCATTTTCCCTGGGAGCCACAGATCCCGTCTTAACCCAATTTTCCTGCAAACCGTCTAAGAAAAGTACATTTGCCCTAAAAGTCGATGCGTATTGCAAGGGTTCGGGGCACCGTAGTGAGTACCTACAAGGAGCCAAGCCTCCAGGGGGTCAAGCTCCTGGTGGTGCAGTTTGTGGATGAAACCGGTGAGGCCACCCCTGAGTATGAGGTGGCAGCGGATATGGTTGGGGCTGGTATTGATGAATGGGTGTTGGTCAGCCGAGGCAGTCAGGCCCGTCATGTGCGGGATTGTACCGATCGCCCGGTGGATGCTGCCATTATTGCCATCATTGATACGGTTACCCTCGCTAACCGCCCGGTGTACAGCAAACGGGAGAGCTATTGAAGTTCAGGGATGTTATGGGTCCAAGGGCTGCGATTTGCCTAACGATGACTTCGGGGGTAGCAAGGTCTTTGCTGCTGCTTGGGTTGGGGTTGGGCGTTGTGGGTCTTGGCTGAGGTGTGCGCTGCGGCTGGTGGCTCTGGCTGATGGGCCAGGGTTTTGACGGTAATGTCAGTTGTCTTGCGTTGCGGTCTGTCTTGCGTTGCGGTCTTTAGGGTTGCGGTCTCTCGTTCTGGGGCGATCGCGGCTGCACTCCGTTTCCTGTTCTTCCCAACTCCCCTCTACTCACGATCGAGTCCCCATCCTAACGACCTCAGTGGCAACCATTGAGCGCAGTTCAAAGAGGAGCACCTATGGCTGGTTATAGCTTTGCAGCTCCCCCAACCCCGTGGTCTCGGGATTTGGCTGAACCCCAAATTCACGAGTCGGCCTATGTTCACTCTTTTTCCAACGTCATTGGTGATGTTCGGATTGGAGAAAACGTTTTAATCGCACCGGGTACTTCTATCCGGGCTGATGAAGGCGCACCGTTCCACATTGGGTCTAGCACCAACATTCAAGATGGTGTGGTGATCCATGGTTTGGAACAGGGCCGGGTCTTGGGGGATGATCAAAAAGAATATTCTGTGTGGATTGGAGAAGGTTCCTCCATTACACACAAAGCTTTGATCCATGGTCCCGCCTATGTGGGGAACGAATGCTTCATCGGTTTTCGCTCCACGGTGTTTAATGCACGGGTGGGGCGTGGCTGCATTGTGATGATGCACGCCCTGATCCAAGACGTGGAAATTCCTCCGGGGAAGTACGTCCCTTCAGGTGCGGTGATCACTAGCCAGCAGCAGGCCGATCGCCTGCCGGATGTGAGGCCGGAAGACAAAGAATTTGCCCATCACGTTGTGGGAATTAATGAAGCCTTACTGGCGGGCTATCACTGTGCCCAAAGTACGGCTTGTATGACTCCCATTCGTCAGGGGCTGGACCAAGGGTCCAATGGGTTCCAGGGAACCCAAGGGTTAGAGGTATCTTTTAACGGAAATAACAACGCCATGAATAACAGTTATGGATTAAGCCAAGAGGTCGTTAGCCAAGTTCGTAGTCTCTTGGCCCAGGGCTATCGCATTGGGACTGAACATGCGGATACGCGCCGCTTTAAGACTAGCTCTTGGCAGAGCTGTGCGCCGATCGAGTCCAGTAATGAAAACCAAGTGCTGGCGGCTCTGAGCGCCTGTCTCCAGGAGCATAACGGCGAGTATGTGCGCCTGTTGGGGATTGATACCCACGCGCGTCGCCGGGTGCTGGAAGTGCTGATTCAGCGCCCCGATGGGAAGCCCATTGCGCTGTCTGCCAGTGGTCCTGTGTCTGTTGCGGCCCGTAGCTCCAACGGCGGCGGTCGCGCTAGCAACTATGCCAACACTGGCTCCGCCGGGGGCGGTTTGGGTGAGCAGGTTCGGGGCTTCCTGGGCCAAGGTTGCCGCATTACGGTGGAGCACGCGGATAAGCGCCGCTTCAAGACCAGTGCATGGCAGACGGGAGCGGCGATCGAGTCTACGGGCTTTAACCAAGTGATGGCGGCTCTGGAGGCGGCGATGCAGCAGTACAGCGGCGAGTATGTGCGCATTATCGCGGTGGATCCCCTGGCTAAGCGTCGGGTGGCGGAAGTGCTGGTTCAACGGCCTGATGGTCAACCGGTGGTGACCACGGCTGCGAGTACGGGTGCGGGCTATGGCTTTAGCAGCAATGGGGCTGGCAGCAATGGCAGCTATAGCGGTGGTACGGCTGGGCTGAGTGCCGATGCTGCGAACCAGGTGCGGGGCTGGCTGGGCCAGGGCTACCGGGTCAGTGCGGAGTATGCGGATAAGCGTCGTTTTAAGACGGGTTCTTGGCAAGCCCACGGTACCCTTGAAGGTCGAGGGGAGCAGGTGCTGGGGGCAATTTCGGGCTTGTTGTCTGAATACTCTGGCAATTATGTGCGTCTGATTGGGGTCGATCCCCAGGCTAAACGTCGTGTGGGTGAGGTGATCGTTCAACGCCCCTAGGGCGAACGGAACTGCCTGTCACTGATGACTCCGCGATCGCCCTCGTATCAGAGTGATGACTATGAATCTTCCCCCCCTCCATCCCCCCATAGTGACAGAATGCCAGATCCAGGGTGATGTGGTGGTGGCCAGCGATGTGGTCATTGCTCCGGGGGTCTTGCTCCTGGCGGAGCCGGGTAGCCGGATTGTGGTGGGGGCGGGGGTTTGCTTGGGCATGGGGGTGTTACTCCATGCGCGGGGGGGGGCGATCGTGGTGGAGGCGGGGGCGACTTTGGGGGCTGGGGTTCTGATGGTGGGCCAGGGGACGATCGGTGCCCAAGCCTGTGTTGGGGCTTCAACGACGGTGTTTGATCAGTCTGTGCCTGGGGGGGCGATTATTGCCCCTGGTTCGGTGGTGAGTCTGCATCCCCAGGTGTTGGTTCAGGAGGTGGGGCCAGCCGGACCGGTGAGAACGCCTGTGACGGTGCCAGGGGTGTCGGGTGATGCTGGGCCTTCGGTTGCTGCATCACCTGTGGCTGCATCACCTGTGGCTGCATCACCTGTGGCTGCATCATCCCCGCGATCGCCGGTTTCCGGATCTCAGGCTGTGGATCGATCGGTCCCTAGTCCGTCTTCGTCTCCCTTTAACCAAGGCTTTGAGGTGTGGGATGAGCCTGTTGGGGTGCCGCCTGGGGTGCCGCGATCGGATCCAGCGCCGCGATCGGATCCAGCGCCGCAATTCCAACGAGATGGTGGGGGCGAAGTTGGCCCAAGGGTAGCGGCCAGCGGGTTTGCTCCAGGGGTTGAACCGGGGCGATCGTCCCAACCTGGGACACCGGGGGTCTCGGAAGCCTCTAGACCGCCTGAAGTGATGGAATCCCCTAAACCTCAGGCCGGGAACTTTGCCTCTCCTGGGGTTGGGTCAGCCCCGTCTGCACCCCCTGCCCCGTCTGCACCCCCTGCCGCAGCAATCCCAGAACCGGGTCCAGCCCCTCCCCGGATTGCTGTGCCCAATGGCTTCCAGTTCTACAGTCCCCGACAGGCTCAACCGCCCTCATCGGTTCCCTCTTCCCCCTCGGCGGACTCTGCGAGTTCGGGGTTTGCGGCTACGGGATCCCCGACGGCGGCTGCCGCAGCGCCCGACAATGCCCACGCCGCTGCGTCTCCTGCCGTTGACTCGCCTTCGGTTCCGGAGCCGCCGCCGCCCCCTGATCCGCCCCCAAAACCGCCCCAACCCCATCGGGTTTATGGACGGGATTACTTTTTGCAGATGCGGTGGTCTATGTTTCCGAACCATCCGCCGCCCGCTTAGTCCTTTTGAATTGTTTTGATCCCCTTACTCCGTTTTGGGATCTGCCCTTGGAATGTAGTAACTTGAGGGTATTCGGTTGGGTGGATAGAGGGTGACCCATCCCCGATCGCTGCACACCACCCTTCCCCAAACCACCCAGGAGTTTGTTATGGAAATCCAATCCCCGGATATGGGTGCCCTTGGCCTCGTTTGTACCCGCAGTTTTCCGGCCATGATTGGCACTGCCGATATGATGCTGAAGTCATCGGGGGTGGTGCTGGTGGGCTATGAAAAAACCGGGAGCGGCTATTGCACCGCAGTGGTTCGGGGGCACTATGCTGATATTCGCCTTGCGGTCCAAACGGGTAAGGAAACGGCGGAGCAGTTTGGCCAGTATGTGTCGAGTATGATGTTGCCGCGCCCGCTGCCCAATTTAGAGCTAGTTTTGCCGATTAGTACCCATTTTGCGGCCTATGCCCAGGTTCAGGGCAATTTTCAGGCGACGGGGGCGATCGGGCTAGTGGAGACGCGGGGTTTTCCGCCGATGGTGGCGGCAGCGGATGCCATGTTGAAGTCCGCTAATGTAGAATTGCTGACCTATGAGAAAACGGGGAGCGGCCTGTGTACGGCGATCGTTCGGGGGCGAGTGGCCGATGTGACGATGGCGGTGGAAGCGGGAATGTATGAGGCGGAGCGTGTGGGCGAGTTACACGCCATTATGGTGATTCCTCGGCCTTTGGATGATTTAATGCGGACTTTACCCAAGCCTCAGCAGTCCTTAGAGATGGATCTGCTGCAACCCCTCAACTTGCCCCAGCGCCTTCCGGCTAAGGAGCGGGAGTTGGTGGAACTGCCCCAACTGCAAAAGCTTCCGGCAGCTTTACAACAGGAGGCTGTGGCGATCGAAGCCCCTGCGGAGGTGGAAATGGAAAAGCCGCGATCGCCCTTCCGCACGATGGAATAGCCTTGTAGCAGCATCTTGCTTGACCCCATCCGATCGGGTTGGGGGCGATCGTCACTGGGCTGGTTGACGGACAAAAAATTCTGCCTTGGGCGCGAAAACCGCGCCCCTACAAGACCTTTGGGATCGTAGGGGTCAGGTTTCCTGACCCGCGCTCTGCACCTAGGTTTGACCCACTTTTGTCAGTCAATCAGGATGCTGGGGTCAACTGGGTATTTCTACGGGTTGAAAAAAGGCGATCGAACTGCATCAAGAATCCGGTTCAATCCCGGAAATTAGAATGCATATTTTTACCCCTTCTTTACAAATCTTGACTTCAGAAAATCTAATCGGCAGCACCAGAAGTTTTGACCGCTTGTCCGGAAAATCTTAATTAAAAGTGAACCGACCGTGATACCTTTAATGATGAGCAAGTAAAGGGACTGAGTGCTTAGGAGTATCGACCTGAGCATCCAAAATTTTTATGGGTCCAGATTAGGTCTACAAAAACCTAGGAAGCGTCCTAATAATTTTCTAGACTTCACTCTATGGATGGCTACAAGGATGGCTAAAAAACGGGCTTCGATGCTATTCGGGGTTCGGGATCAAACCTAGCCGTCTCATCTTAAGAACTGTTCCCATAACTGAGCAATTACTGTTCTCAAGCCGGATAGGATCTGGCTGTAAGCGTATTGCTTGTGTTCCAGGGTAGAAGCGAGTCATGGGTTTCCTTCTGGTCGTTCAATGCTGACATGATTTTATGCAGTGGTCGGCGATCGGGTCAGGATCCTAGTTCTTGTATGAGTCCAAGGAAGGTAGCTTTCGGTTACCCCGTTTCAGACTTTTCAGAACTCCCCTAGCTACATCCGATGCTGTAGTCAACTCTTGGTAGCCTCCAATATGGTGCGCCAAGCTTTGCGCTGCGGTCTTCGCTGAAATTCAAGGAGATATTCAATGGCAGTACAGACCAAAGGCTATCAGGCCGGTGTAAAAGACTACCGCCTGACCTACTACACCCCCGAATACACCCCCAAGGATACGGACCTGTTGGCCTGCTTCCGCATGACTCCCCAGCCTGGAGTTCCCCCCGAAGAGGCTGGCGCTGCGGTTGCTGCTGAATCCTCCACGGGTACTTGGACCACCGTTTGGACCGACCTGCTGACCGACCTCGATCGCTACAAGGGTCGTTGTTATCACGTCGAGCCGGTTGCTGGGGAAGACAACCAGTATTTCTGCTTTGTGGCTTATCCTTTGGATCTGTTTGAAGAAGGATCTGTCACCAACATTCTGACCTCCATCGTGGGTAACGTGTTCGGCTTCAAAGCCCTGCGTGCCCTCCGTTTGGAAGATATCCGCTTCCCCATCGCCCTGGTTAAGACCTTCCAAGGTCCGCCCCACGGGATCACCGTTGAGCGGGACAAGCTGAACAAGTATGGTCGTCCCCTGCTGGGTTGTACCATTAAGCCCAAGCTCGGTCTGTCTGCCAAGAACTACGGTCGTGCCGTGTATGAGTGTCTGCGCGGCGGTCTGGACTTCACCAAGGACGACGAAAACATCAACTCCCAGCCCTTCATGCGCTGGCGCGATCGCTTCCTCTTTGTGCAGGAAGCCATCGAGAAAGCCCAGGCTGAAACCGGTGAAATGAAAGGTCACTACCTAAACGTGACCGCTGCTACCTGCGAAGAAATGCTGAAGCGGGCTGAGTTTGCCAAGGAAATTGGCACTCCCATCATCATGCATGACTTCCTGACCGGTGGTTTCACCGCCAACACCACCCTGGCTCACTACTGCCGTGACAACGGTCTGCTGCTCCACATCCACCGTGCCATGCACGCTGTGATCGATCGTCAGCGGATCCACGGGATTCACTTCCGCGTGCTGGCCAAGTGTCTGCGTCTGTCCGGTGGTGACCACCTCCACTCCGGTACCGTTGTGGGTAAGCTCGAAGGTGAGAAGGACATCACCCTCGGTTTCGTGGACCTGATGCGCGAAGACCACATCGAAGAAGATCGCTCCCGTGGCGTGTTCTTCACCCAAGATTGGGCCTCCATGCCCGGTGTCATGCCCGTGGCCTCTGGTGGTATCCACGTATGGCACATGCCCGCCCTGGTGGAAATCTTCGGCGATGATTCTTGCCTCCAGTTTGGGGGTGGTACCTTGGGTCACCCCTGGGGTAACGCACCTGGTGCAACCGCTAACCGGGTTGCTCTGGAAGCTTGTGTCCAGGCTCGTAACGAAGGCCGCGACCTCATGCGTGAAGGTGGCGACGTGATCCGCGAAGCTTGCAAGTGGAGTCCTGAACTGGCTGTGGCTTGCGAACTGTGGAAGGAAATCAAGTTCGAGTTTGAAGCCATCGACAAGCTCTAATTTCTGTTTTCAGGGAGTGTTCTAAACCTGACTCTGGTGAGTAGGTGGGGGTCGTGTCCCTGTGCCGACCCCTGGGATGCTTCGGATGCAATTTGTTTGGATTGAGTTCGATCGCTCCCCCTCCCTGACCTCTGTATTCGCCTAACGCAAGACAACCGGAAGACGTAAGGATTAAGCTATGAAAACTCTGCCCAAAGAGCGTCGTTACGAAACTCTCTCCTACCTGCCCCCCCTGAGCGATCAGCAAATTGCTCGCCAGATTGAGTACATGGTGGGTGAAGGTTATATTCCTGCTGTGGAATTCAACGAAGATTCCGATGCAGATACCTACTACTGGACCATGTGGAAGCTGCCCCTGTTCCACGCTGCTTCTACCCATGAAGTGCTGAACGAAGTGCGCGAGTGCCGCACCGAGTATCCCAACTGCTACATCCGTGTGGTTGGTTTCGACAATATTAAGCAGTGCCAGACTGTGAGCTTCATCGTTCACAAGCCGAACCGCTACTAAGGTTTCCAGTTAGGAGGTTTCTTGGGATCAAGTTGGAGGATTTGAAATTATAATCTTTCGACCTTTGATCCCCATGATTTGGGTAGCTCTAGATCCTTTGGGTTTAGGGCTATTTTTTATAGCGGTGCCCGGATTTAGCAAGTACGTGCTGGAGGCTGAAACGGCCTTATCATAAGGGCTAGTCGAACCTCATCTGTGAGGGCACCGCTATATACGGGGCTGGACCTAGACAGGGTTGGATGAGGGGGTGTATTTCACGGTTGCCCCGGTCCGGACTAAAGTCCGCACTACGAGCTTTTTGGGCCAGGTTTAGGGTCTGGGCTGTTTCAAAGTGAAGTGCATCCAGATTAGGTCTATTTCATTGGGGCAGATACACCCCTGGCTGACTGACAAAAAATTTTGCCTTGGGCGCGAAGACCGCGCCCCTACAAGTTATCTTGTTCTATTTGGTGGTGAATTAACGATGGCAAACTCTCCTGCGCCTAAGCCTCGGAATCCTAACAATCTCAGCCCGGAAAAGTATGCGCGGCTGCGGGCGGAAATGGCGGCTCCTTACCGGGGGTTGCGGAAGTTTATTTATGTGACCTGTGGGGCTTCGGGGGGAATTGGGGCGTTTGTGTTTTTGGCGAAGGTTTTGGCGGGTCGGGATTTGGGGACTTCAGTGCCTAATTTGGCGTTTCAGGTGGGGATTGTGGCGCTGATGGTGTGGCTGTTTAAGATCGATCGTGCCCGGTCTTAACGGATCGCCATCGCCGGGAACAGAATCGCCGGGAACAGGATCGCCGGGAAACGGATCGCCATTGCTGGAAACTCGCGCTCAGGTACGGAGCTGGTTGACTGACAAAAAATGCTGCCTTGGGCGCGAAAACCGCGCCCCTATCAGACCTTTGGGATCGTAGGGGTCAGGTTTCCTGACCCGCCCGCTGCGCATTGGTTTGACCTACTTTTGTCAGTCAACCAGGCGATAACCCGTGGGGCTAGAGATCGAAGGGGAGGTAGTGGCGATCGAGCCACTGAATCAGCACCTGACTTAATGCATTTAAATCCCGGTAAACCTCGTGGCGGAACCACTGGCCCATGGCATCTAGGGGCGAAAAGGACTCACCCGGTTCCCACTCCAGGGACTGGCCTAGGGGGGTGAGGTGATTGCCCGTCAGCACTTGAAAGGTAAAGCCTTGGGGAAAGCGCTGCTGTAAAATTGCTCCGACGGGCCGACTTTCGTCTAAATCATCCCGTTCAAACTGAATCACTAGGTTTTGGTTTGTGTTGTAGTGCTGCTGGAGGATCGCCAGGACTTCCTCTGGATCTGGGGTAAATTCCACTTCTAGGTCCAGTTCGGGGGGCTTTTGGGCCAAAATTTGGTCTAGGAAGGGGATCGATCGGCGGGCGGGATAGTTATTAAAGGCGATGAAGATATTGCCTTGGTGGCGGGGGTAACTGGCGGGGTAATGGGGATCTTGGGCGAGGCTGTCCATTAAGACTTGCAATTTGCAGCCCATACTGTGCCCTAGGCCAAAAATGGGTAAGCCTACGTCGATTTTGCTGCGCTGTTCCAGATAGAGGCGGGTGCGGTGGAAGCGCTGGCTGACGGTTTGGGCAATCTCCCAGTGGTCGAAGGTATTGACAAAGGGGGTGGCAATGATGCCGTAGCCTGCTTGGGCGAGGTGTTCGAGGAGGCGCTGATAGAGAACCTGGGGGGCCATGCCAATGAAGGCACCGCCTAAAAAGTGGATGAGGGCGTGGGGATGGGGGGGGAGCAGGACGATGTTGCCTCGGTGTTCCAGGCGAAACAGGGGAAGTTTGACAGCCATTCTTGAACCGTTTTTCTCCAGTATAGGGGCTAGGATGGGGAGGTCTCTCACCCCTTGGCGGGGGTAGTGCCTCACCCGTCAGGATCGTAGCGGCCCGATCCCCGGTGCTGTTGTACCCAGATCCTGGCCTTTGATGGACTACCCTGGTGGGGATGTCTGGGCTATGGGTCCAGAGTCGGGGCCTGAAACCAGCCGGTGAGGGCTAGGGCTAGGGCATCGGCTGCGTCATCGGGGCGGGGAATGGACTCCAGCTTAAATTCGCGGGCGACGGCTTCTTGGACGGAGCGCTTATCGGCGTTGCCGTGGCCCGTGAGGGCTTGTTTAACTTGGGCTGGGGTAAATTCTAGCAAGGGTAACTGGTGTTGGGCGATTACGAGGGTCATTACGCCCCGTGCTTGGGCGACGAGGATGGTGTTGCCCATGCGGTAGAAAAAGAGCTTTTCCATGGTGACGAGGTGGGGCTGGACTTGGGTGACGAGGGTGGTGAGGTCGTCGTAGATGGTGCAGAGGCGATCGCCGAGGGGAGCGCGGGCGGGGGTTTGAATCACGCCAAAGTCGAGGATTTCTAGGGTTTTGGGTTGCTGGGGAATGCCGACGATCGCCCCAAACCCTAGGGTTGCCAAACCTGGATCAAGGCCAAGAATGCGTTGGGGCTGAGCCATAGGAACGGTTAAAACTGGGCTTGAACAAACTAGGCTCTAACGGGTGCATTTCACTTTTGCTACGGGACGGACTAAAGTCCGCACTACGAGCCTTTTGAGCCAGGTGAGGGTCTGGGTTGCTCCAAAGTGAAATGCACCCGCTCTAGCAAACTAGGCTCTAGCAAACTAGGCTCTAGCAAACTATAGTGATCCCTTGGGTCCATTTCACTTTGGCAGATTCACCCAGTCGGGAGGGGCGACCACGGGGGGATTGCCCCTACCAAAACGAATCAAGATTAGTCGGATTTGGTATAACAAGCTGGGCTTTAAAATGAGTAACCCCTTCTTTTGACCATCAAGAAGGGGTTAAGGGTGACCAGCGTGTTCATCGTCGTGGGAGTACAGCAGGCACCGGTGGTGGGTACTGCC
>JAYKJG010000435.1:0-8168 GCA_035286285.1 Prochlorothrix sp. | reverse complement strand
GAATCCACAACCGTTGATCCGCCACAAAAATACTGTAGGGCTGTTTCCGTAGCGATGCCGTGAACAGAAACACCAACATTCGAGCAATTTCATGATCGATCGGGATGGGCCGTCAAGAATGGCTGATGTCATCACTGTAAAAGAGAAACGGCCTGGATGGCAGACTGCCGATCGCGAAAAACCATAAAAAAAGAGTGGGCTAGTGCCCACCCTCTTGGGGTTGATGAAGTTAAATGGAGTGTCGTTTAGGCGATCGCGGCCATTTTCACTTCATTATTGTTGAGCAATTCCTGCAACTCTTCCGAGTCCACGGTTTCCTTTTCAACCAGCATCTTCGCCAGTTGGTCCAGAACACCCCGGTTCTCCACCAGCACCTGCTTGGCGCGACGGTAAGCATCATCCACCAACAGACGAACCTCTTCATCGATCGTCGCCGCTGTTTGCTCCGAGAAATCCCGCTCCGCCGCAATATCGCGACCCAGGAAAACATTGCCCTGCTGGCGACCCAGGGCCACCGGACCCAGGCGATCGCTCATGCCAAAGCGGGTAATCATCTGGCGGGCAACACGGGCCACCTGCTGGAGGTCATTGGAAGCCCCCGTTGTAACCTCTTCCTCACCGAAGATAATCTCTTCAGCGATGCGGCCCCCCAGGGCAACCGCCATTTGGTTGTGCAGGTAGGAGCGGGAGTAGAGGCCGGATTCCATCCGATCTTCGCTGGGGGTAAACCAGGTCAGACCGCCCGCGCGGCCACGGGGAATAATGCTGATTTTCTGCACGGGGTCGTAGTCCGGCATCAGGGCACCCACCAGGGCATGACCGGCTTCGTGGTAGGCCACCAATTGCTTGCGCTTCTCGCTCATGACCCGATCTTTCTTCTCAGGACCGGCGAGGACGCGATCGATCGCATCATTAACCTCATCCATGGAAATTTCCGTGAGGTTATACCGCGCTGCCAGAATTGCCGCTTCGTTCAGCAGGTTGGACAGGTCCGCCCCGGTAAAGCCGGGAGTCCGGCGGGCAATTTTCTCCAGATCCACATCCTTAGACAGGGTTTTGCCGCGAGCGTGAACCTTAAGGATTTCCAGACGACCGGAGTAGTCAGGCCGATCGACCACCACTTGGCGATCGAACCGACCGGGCCGCATCAGGGCCGCATCCAGTACATCGGGGCGGTTGGTTGCTGCCACAATAATGATGCCCGTATTGCCCTCAAAGCCGTCCATTTCCGTCAGCAACTGGTTGAGGGTTTGCTCCCGCTCATCGTTGCCGCCGCCGAGACCGGCACCGCGCTGACGGCCCACGGCATCAATTTCATCGATGAAGACGATACAGGGGGCGTTGGCTTTGGCTTGCTCAAAGAGGTCGCGGACGCGGGACGCACCCACCCCGACAAACATTTCCACAAATTCCGAACCGGAGATCGAGAAGAAAGGCACCCCGGCTTCCCCGGCTACGGCACGGGCGAGGAGGGTTTTACCGGTTCCCGGAGGGCCAACCAGCAGCACACCCTTGGGGATCTTGGCCCCCACAGCGGTGAAGCGATCGGCGTTCTTGAGGAAGTCCACCACCTCGGTCAGTTCCAGCTTGGCCTGCTCAATCCCGGCCACATCGCCAAAGGTGACCTGGGTTTGGGGTTCCATTTGGACCCGCGCCTTGGACTTACCGAAGTTCATGGCCTGGTTGCCGGGGCCATTCTGGGCGCGGCGCAGCAGGAAGAACAGACCAATCAACAGGAGGAAAGGCACCAGGAAGCTGCTGAGGGCACGGAGCCAGAGGCTGTCATCGCCCTGGGGGCGGACGGAGATATCGACGTTGTGGCGAGTCAGAATCTCCAGCAGTTCCGGATCGTCGGGCAGGTTGACATAAACCTTCTGGGCATCGTTGATCGTCACCTGGGCCGCCGTGCGATCGGGGCTAATCTCGACCTTCGCCACCTGGTTACTTTCCACTTCTTCAATGAAGCGGCTGTAACGCCAAACCTCTTGGGTGGGCTGGTTGGAGTCAAAGACACTCAACCCCAAAAGCAAAACCACCAAGCCCAGCAGGACGTAAAGCCCTGCATTTCTCAAACGTTTCTTCACTGGAGTCTCTCCTCCCTTATCGTGATCTGTAATAGATGTAGGGCAGCTACAGGCGGCGGTGAAGAGCGTTTGCCTACCCCACGCCGCCCCGGCTCAGCAGCGAGGGCCAAGCCTCACTGGGAACCGCCATTAGCCGCTATAGAATGTCTATGATTGCAGTCATGTTAATTAATATTAACGTAAATCTCAGAAAAGGAAATTTGTGGCAGGGGCTAATCTGAGTTGAGGGGGGGACGGGGGGGCGTTTACCCCTGTCCCAACAGCCGAACCACGGCCCATTGGGACACCGCCAAGGGCACAAAATCGGGGGAATCCGCTGGGGGCGCGACGCTTTGGCTGGCCCGCTGTAAATCGGTCATCAGCGCCTGGAAGACATCCCAGAAGTTCCCGATGCTGCGCAGCGGTTTGAGCAGATCGTCCCAGGTTGGGACAAACGCCTGAAGGGTGCTGTCAAAGGGAGCCGTGCTGACCACGCAGAACAATTCCACCTCGGCGGTCAGGCTATTGAAAACCCAATCCAAACTGATGGGGTTGGCGGCGGCGGTTGCTGCACTGAAGGGGGGTAAAACCCAGGGTTTGGCGGCTTCCTGGGGGCTGGTGTTGAGGCTGGGGGGATAGCCCAGGACAAAGGAGCCATCGGACTTGGCGACGATCAAGAGGGCGTAGAGGGGCCGATCGCCGAGGTTTTGGGGTTGGTAGCGCAGGGCGTGGGTGGGGGAGAGTTGGCACTGGAGGGAAGGGGCGGCGTTGCGCCAGGAGAGCCAGGGGTTGAGGGGTTTGGCCCGATCGGCCCCGTAGCGCACCAGGGGCACGTCCAGGGTCGCATCCTTTAGCTCCAACTTGAGGGGAAGGTGGGTTGTGTCGCCATTGACCAGCGATCGCAACAGCTTCAGCGCCCGCAGGGCACGGAATCGCGGCTCTAGGCGCTGCACGGCGGTTTTCACGGCCTCATCGCTGCTGCTAATGCTACCGGGTAGGATCGCCTGACCGGGGGGACAGAGACCATAGCGGTGGTTCGAGACCGAGAGACTACCGTCGGGGTTGGTGTTGAGGGTCTGGCTCTGGAGGGCGGCAAGGCGACCAAAGATATAGTCCACCGATCGATCGCCCATGGGGACTCCCTCCACCTGGCCGATCGCCGCAAAGGCACTGGTGGCATCAATCCGCTCAATGCGATCGAGCTGGGGTTCTAGGCCCACCGTTAAAAGGGGCTGGCGGGGAATCCAACGAATTTGCTCTTGGATGCCTTGGCCCACCGCTAAGCGGGGCAGCGCTTCGGGATAGCCTTGGGTCAGATAGGCAACCGCCTCCCAGCGATCGCGCCACTGCACCTTAACCCCCAGCGGGGGAACGTCCTTTGGCTCGTCCATCTCAGCCTCCGGACCCAGCACCGTAAACTGGCTCCGCGCTCCCACCAGCTTCAGCAAACTGGGCACCACTCCCCCCAGCCACAGCCGAATTTCCCCTGTATTTTGATTCACCGCCGTAATCACCCCCTCTACCCCCTGGGGCACGGTGGGGGTCCAGCCCCAAGGACTTAAGCTGGACTGTAGGGCAAGGCTACTCTTCAACTGGGGCCGTTGAGACAGCCCCGCCCCCGCCCGCACCTGGGCTAGGGTCCGCTGCCAATCATGGTTGAGGGAGGAACTCGATCGGCTCTGCCACAGCACCTGGGTCAGGCTGGCGGTAAACACACCCACACTGATGCCCTCTCCATCCACCTCAATGGCGGGTGTGGCCTCCGCTGCCCCCCGGAACCAGAGACCGGGCACCGTGGCCTGAAGGGGCAAATCCTGGAGCGAGGCCTGGAACTGGAGAATGCTGGGATCCCAAGAGCCGGTTGCACTGTGGCTGCGGGAGCGCCAACGAACCCCTAGGGGAGTGATACCAGGATGGGGAGGATGGCTGGTATCTAGCACGACCAGAACCCGATCGGTCGCCAAAGCACGGGTCAGCAAGCCCAGGGTATTCAGGGGCAAATCCTGCACCGGTTCCCCCGCCTTGGGCAGACGGCTGTCCGCAGCAACTAAGCTCGATCGGGCCGCATATTTGCGGGGCACATCGCCCGTCAGGGGCGGCAGATTAACTTCACTGCCATAGCCGCTGAAGTGGAACAGCACCAAGTCACCGGGTTGGGCCTGTTGCACGAGATGTTCTAAAAAAGCAGTTTCGATCGCGCTGCGGCTTGCCCCCTCGTTGGTGAGGGTGACAATATCCTGGGGCTGAAAGCCAAAGCGGTAAATCAGTAACTGCCGCTGAAGGTCCACATCCGTACCGCAGCCCCGCAGGGGCGGACAGTCAGGGGCAGCACTGCCGTAGCGATCGATCCCCACCAAAAGAGCCAGCTTGCGCCGTGAGGGTTGGGCCAGCGCTTGGGCATACCGCTGAGCCTGGGGAAAGACACCACTGTCCCACAGCCCCAAACCCACCGCAGCCAATCCCACCGATTTCAGGAAGTCCCGACGTTTCAAAACCATACCGCTCTCCCAGTTTTGCCCTTGCAGTTTTGCCCTTGCAGTCTTGCCCTTGCAGTCTTGCCCTTGCAGTTTGGTCATCCTGGGGTTCTGGCGATCGCCGTGAGGCTTTCCCCAGGGTCTTGCCCCGTTGAGAGCTTACCCCCCACGATCGCACCCCTCCAGATTGAGCCTATCCAGATCAAACCAGATCAAAATTCAGATCAAATTTAGAGCAATAACCTTAAACCCAATCCTAGCGGGTGTTGGGTGTCATCACCCGAACCCACTCCACTTTTATCCATTCAAACCAGTCGCCCAAAAGATCAGTCCCACGGGCAGCCTTGCGATCCCTCGATCGCCAAATTTCCCCAAATCTGCCCAGATTGACCCCAGCTATCCCCAGCTTCTCCCCACCTCTTGCCCTAGGGTGCCCCCCCACACCACCAGACCCCCCTTGGGGGACAACTCCGCACCAGGGGAATACACTCAACCCATTGCCGGGAGGATAGCCCCAACGCTTTTGTTACCGTTTCCTGATGTACAATCCCCCCCACCCACGGGCACACCGGATCTATTTCACCTTGGCAGGTCGATCCAAGGGGCAATCTCCCTGTGGTTGGCCCGGTTGTGCGCCTGAAGAGGGTTGGCACCCTTCACTCGTCCAGCAGGGCAAAAACCCCCGACCCCGGTTAACTAGCGCCCTAGTAGAGCAGGGTAGAAAGGGGCGTACCCTTCATGAGTTCCCACACAGAGCAGGGAAAGGAGGGAAGGGGGTTTAGGGGGGATTTCTACCTAGCCCTGCATCGCCTTGATTAGCTCGGAAGCAACCTCCGGACGGGAGAACTCTGGGGGCGGCAGCTTGCCTTCCCGCAACAGTGCCCGCACCTTCGTGCCCGACAGGTGAATCCGCTCTTCCGGGGTACTGGGGCTAGTCTTGGTCGTCGCCATCGACTGGGTACGGGTGCAGTAAAAAGCGTGTTCAAACTTCATCGGGGTAATCCCCAACTCTTCCGGCTTGAACTCGTCGAAGATATACTGGGCATCGTAGGTGCCGTAGTAGTCACCCACCCCTGCATGGTCGCGCCCCACAATGAAATGGGTACAGCCATAGTTTTTGCGAATGAGGGCATGGAAAATCGCCTCACGGGGACCGGCATAGCGCATCGCCGAGGGATTAATGGCCAAAATCACCCGATCCTGGGGGAAATACTTGTCCATCATGATTTCATAGCACCGCATCCGCACATCCGCCGGGATGTCATCGGACTTGGTAGCGCCCACCAGCGGATGGAGGAATAGACCATCAACGGTCTCTAGGGCGCATTTTTGGATGTATTCGTGGGCACGGTGGATGGGGTTGCGGGTTTGGAAGCCGACCACGGTTTTCCAGCCGCGCTCTTTAAACGCAGCCCGTGAGGCAGCGGGGTCAATTTGATACTTGGGGAAGAGGGGGTGGGGATCCCGTTGCAAGAGCCAAATCGGACCCGCCAGGTTGACCGGCCCTTGTTGGTAAATGACCGCGACACCGGGATGCTTTTCTTCGTCGGTTTTGTAGACGTTGGTGGCTTCGTGGACCTTGTTGTAGTGGTACTTTTGGGTTAGTTCCAAAATGCCCACAAAGCGGCCCGTTGCATCGTCTAAGCGCACCCAACTCCCTTCCTTGAGGGAATCTGCAACCTCTTCGGACACCGAGAGAGTTACAGGGACAGACCAGGGCAAGCCGTTGCTGAGGCGCATGTCGGTGACGACCTGTTCATAGTCTTCTTGGCCCATAAAGCCCTTAAGGGGGCTAAAACCACCGATGGCGATCATTTCAAGGTCGGAGACGGCCCGATCGTCGATTTGGATGCGGGGCAGGCGATCGGCTTGGTCCAGAAACTCCTGGCGTTCAGCAGTGGTGGCGATCCGATTGATTAGCTGTCCCCCGTGGGGAGGGATACCGTAGGGTTGCTCAGTCAAGGGACTTCCTCTCTGATGGGATAACGTGCGGCTAGATTAAGATTTTTTTCATTGTTTATCCTACCCTGTCCCGTTCCCCCCCACAGCACCCTATTTGGAATCCGTGCGGGCGTAGTCGTCTTGGAACCGGACGATATCATCTTCACCCAAATATTCGCCGTTCTGGACTTCAATCAAAATCAGTGGCAAAACCCCTGGATTTTCCAAGCGGTGGGCCGTGCAGGGGGGCACATAGGTAGACTGATTACTGGACAGCAGCATTTCCGTCTCTCCACAGACGACGCGGGCTGTGCCAGACACCACAATCCAATGCTCACTGCGGTGGTGGTGCATTTGCAAACTGAGGCGGTGGCCCGGTTTGACCTCAATGCGCTTGATTTTGTAGCCTCGGCTTTCTTCAAGAATGGTGAAGGATCCCCAGGGACGTAGTTCTGTGGCGGCAACATTACCCGGAGCCACGACGGTGGGAAGGGTTAGGCTTGCACTTTCGCTCATGGTGATGGTGTTTGGGTATATAGAGTTAAGGTTCTGGTACAGACCCGTTATAGCTTGCGATCGGGTTCGTAGCCGTGACCTCGATCGATCTTTAACCAAACGCAATCGATCGCCCATCACCACGCCAATTATCACCACGCCAATTATCACCACGCCAATCCTTCGCCCCTACGAGGCTAAGTCCTGCCCGATCGCCCCTACCCCCAATCCCCTAATTCCCCCAACTCCCCCAACCATGGCCACCCTCAATCTACCCACCTGGATCACCCTCCTGCGCTTGGCGGGGGTGCCCTTTATTTTCCTCAGCCTCATTCCCTTTGAAGCCCCCCAGCGCTGGATCGCCGTTGTCATTTTTGTCGCCGTTGCCGCGACGGATTGGCTGGATGGCTACCTGGCCCGCAAGCTGGATCAGGTGACCGAGTTGGGGAAGTTCTTGGATCCCCTGGTGGATAAGCTGCTGGTGATGGCTCCGCTGCTGATTTTGGTGGAGCAGGGGCTGGTTCCGGCCTGGGGGGTGTTTGTCATTTTGGCGCGGGAGCTGGCGATCGCGGGCTGGCGCGTCAATCAACGCACCGTAACGGGGGCTAACCTCTGGGGCAAGCTCAAAACCGTGAGCCAAATTGTCGCCATTGCCCTGCTGTTGGCTCCCCTGCCGGAACCGGGGCCGCGTTTGGCCCAAGCTGCCTTTTTCCTGGCCCTGGCGCTGACGATCGCCTCTGGCCTCACCTATGTTCTACCCAGCCCCAAAACGGAGTGACCGACCTCTGGCGTGACTGACCTCTAAGTCATCAACCGGGTGTATCCCACGTTCGCAGAGTTCCCCTCATCCCCCAACCCCTTCTCCCAGGACGGGAGAAGGGGAGTCAGACTTTTCAAAGTCCCTCTCCCGGCCTGGGAGAGGGATTTAGGGTGAGGGCCATGTCTGCCGTCAGTTTCCCAGGTGCTTGGACGAACGTGGGATGCTCCCCACCAACCTCTGAGGCAGGGGGTCCATTTCACGTTGGTGGGTTCACCGTTTGGGTAGGGGCAATCCCCCCGTGGTTGCCCTGGTGTTGGTGTAGAGAGGGATTGTAAAGGCAATTCCCCTGTGGTTGCTGCCGTATTGTCGCCAAGATGGAGAGCCACGGGGGCGCGAACCCTACCTAGGTCGAGGGTTCCAAAGCGAAATGCACCC
>JAYKJG010000434.1:0-7273 GCA_035286285.1 Prochlorothrix sp. | reverse complement strand
TTAGCCGTGATCTAGATTGCTAGCCGGAGTGGGCTAAAGGGTGTTAGCTTCAGAACCAATGCTTTTATGGTTTAGCTTTTGAGTGCCCTGAAGACTCCAGCCTGCGGGACTGATGCTCAGGTCGGGGGCAGAAAGGGTCCATCCCCCCGTTGACGAGGGAGCCGATGGGGTGGGGGCGAACCCCCTGTGCTTGCCCTGGTTTTGGTCTCTAGGGGGGAGCCACAGGGGCACGACCCCGATCGAGATTTTTCCAAAGTTGGGATGCTCCCGGTAGAAAGACCGTAGCAGCCCCCCCAATCTAGGTCATCGATCGTTGCGATCAACCCATTCCCAGGAGCATTTTTAGTGATGCTATTGTCTAACCATCGATTGTCCCACCGCCTGTGGTCCCTCGTTATGTTGGGCTGGATCAGTACCCTCAGTCTGGCCTGTGGCACACCCAAACAGACCGGCGGCAGCATAGCCACCGAGGGCGCAACCCCTACGACCGCTGAAGCCAGTACGGAGACTGCTGAGGTCACTGCTGGGGAAGAGTCTGCCCTATCCCTAGAGGTAATTCGCGGCAGCGAGGATAATGGTAATTTGGTGGCCTCTGTCTTGATTGAGGGGCCGACGGAGCTAATTTTGGTGGATGGACAGGCAAAACTGAGCGAGGCGGATCAGGTTGTTGCGGCGATCGAAGCCGCTGGCAAGCCCCTCAAAGCCATTTGGTTAACCCATGCCCACGCCGATCACTACTTTGGCTTGAGCCGGGTTCTAGAAGCCTTTCCCGACACCCCCGTGTATTCCACCCCTGAAGTCGTCGCCTGGGTTGAAGAGCGCACTCCGGGCTACCTCAAGGTTTTCCAAGAGCGTTTTCCGGAGGATGCCCCCGCTGCTCCCGTGATTCCCACGGCCTATACCGAGGAGACCCTGGAGATTGATGGAGAATCGATCGAAATTATGTCCTTTGAGCGGGGAGATACGGAAGACGTTACGATTCTCCATATTCCTAGCATTAACGCTGTGATTCCGGGGGATATCGTCTATTCGGGTGTTCACCTGTATCTACGGGAAGCCCCTACCCTAGACGATCGCATGGCCTGGTTAGAGACTCTGGATGCGATCGCGGCCCTAGAGCCAGACTTGATCATTCCAGGGCACCAAAGTCCTGACTATGCAGACGCGAATACGGACGCGATCGCAGCCTCTCGACAGTACATTACTGATTTTAATCAAGCCGTCGCAGAGAACGAAAGCGCAGAGGGTGCAAAGGCAGCCATGCTAGAACTCTATCCTGACTATAAATATCCTTTTCTCCTTGAAGCAGCCCTGAAAGCTGCCTACGGTGAATAATGAAGACAACCCTCTCTGAACTTGATACACCTGTATGACTTTTCGTCCCCCGTCTTTTCGCGCCCCTGTCGCCCGTCGCACTGTAGTGCTGAGCTTTGCCTTGGCTGGTTTAGCCAGTTTTGGCTGTGCTGCCTCTACCCCTTCCGCAACCGAAACAGCGCCTGAAACAGCGACCGCAACCCCCGAAGCAGTCGCAACCGAGACCACTGAAGCCGCCGCCGAGTCTGGCCTCACTGTAGATGTATTCTCCGCCAGTGAAGCGGGTCTATTTGTAAATTCAACCCTGATTATGGGGGAAAATGAGGCGATTTTGGTGGATGCCCAGTATGGGCGCAGTGATGCAGAGGCGCTAGTCAGTTGGCTTCAGGAATCGGGCAAAACCCTGACTGCAATCTGGATTACCCATGCCCATCCCGATCATTACTTCGGCACCACTGTCCTCAAGGAGTCGTTCCCTGACGTTCCTGTCTATACCTCACCGGAAGTTGCGGCCAAAATTGCACAACTGAATGACATGTTTGTTGAGAACGTGCCGAAGTTGATGAGTCCAGAGGAGGCGCTGACAGAGCCAGTGGTTCCGACGGCCTATTCTGAGGCAACGTTGGAGCTAGAGGGGGAGACGATCGAGATTCTCTCCCTAGATCAGGGGGATACCAGCATGATGACGGCCCTCTACATTCCCAACAGTGGGACATTGGTGGCGGGCGATTTGGTCTATGACCAAGTGCATATCTTCATGAACGAAAATACAACGCCAGAGTTACGTCAAAAATGGCTCACCAGCCTCGACACCCTGGCCGCCCTCAATCCCACCCAAATTATCCCCGGCCACCAGTCTCCAGATTTAGAGGGTGGCGATGGGCTGACGGCGATCGACTTTACGCGGAGCTACTTAGAGGCGTTTGATGCCGCAACGGCGTTGCCCACCTCAGAGGAAGCCGCAAAAGCACTCGTGGAGGCATTCCCTGAGGCTAAGCTTCCCTTCCTCGCTAATATGGGGGTTAAAGCCGCCTACGGGGAAGGGGGTCTCTAACGGTTCCGCCTGCGCCTAAATCACTTGTTTGACGCGCCCTAGTTCCCACGCAGAGCGTGGGAATTTCTCCTTATACCAAATCCGTTGAGCCTGAAACAGAATAAACGGGTAGGGGTCGTGCCCCTGCGCCGACCCTCTGACCGCCAAATACAGGGGCAACCACGGGGGGATTGCCCCTACCAAATCGGTTAATCTGCCAAAATTGACTATTGTGATGATTCAGGAGGGTAGCCATGGTTAGAGGCCCGATTCTCGATCCCGATCGCTCCTATACCTTTAGTAATTATTTCGATCTGAGCGCTGAACCCGACGAAATTCTAGCTGAATTTGGCTGTAGCCTCCAGCGCCAAGCCCTAGAACTCCCTAGCCTCGACGATCGGCCTGAGTCTCTAGCCACCGTCGCCGATTTGAAGGCCAGTCTGGAGCGGCGGTTACCGTTGGTGAGCCTCACCAGTGAAGCGGCCCGTCGAGAGGTGCTCATTGCGCCCGTTGTTTTAGCCTTGATTGACTGCACCCAAGCTCAACTCCGGATTGAGTACAGTATTAGCGTCTCCGATCGCCTGAAAGGCTCCCTCGATTACTACCTGCAAAATCAGCAGAACTTACTGATTATTGAGGCAAAAAATGCTGATTTAGACAGAGGGTTTACACAATTAGCTGTGGAGTTGATTGCCCTCGATCAATGGACGGCTTCCGAGGCCCAGCGACTCTATGGGGCAGTTTCCACAGGCAATATTTGGCAGTTTGGCTGTTTCGATCGGGCGCAACAGCAGATTATCCAGGATCTCAACCTCTACCGAGTCCCTGCGGATCTGGCCGATCTTTTCCAGCACCTTGTTGCCATTTTGACCCACAGCCCCTCGGAATCTGGGGAGTAAACCAAGAGACAGAGGGCGCTGGAGTGCCCAGGGAGGAACTCCCCCGCAGAGCGTGGGAACTCGTGCAACTCGTGCAACTAGTGCAGGGAGAATATGTTGGGTAGGGGCCGGGTCTTCCGGCCCGCTTTGGGGATCTGCCAACGGGTGCTCGTGAAGGGTATGCCCATTTCTACCCTGCTGTACTCGTGAATTGAGTACAGTCTTAACGTCTCCTAACTGGGCTGGGCCACGTCCTTGAGCGCCGCATCGGGTAAAGCAAAGGAAGACGAAATTCGCTCCTCATCTAGCTCCAAAATCTCCGGAAACCGGACCTGGGGCAAGACTCCCACCGCAAAAACCTCCTCTACGCCAGACTCAAACCGCAAAAAAGCCACTGTCTCCCCCGTCGGCCAGTGGACAACCCACACCCCACAGGTGCGCTCCGTTAGCCGCTCCGTCAGGGGTAAGCCGCCAAAAATGGCCGATTCCCGCACCTGGGACAGCCCCACAAAGGCAAACTCCCCCCAAAACGATAACCCCCGCGTAAAACCGGGGAATTCCGCCACCGTTGTGACTTGGCCGCTGTTGAGGTCTAGGGTGGCCAAACTGCCGCGCCCGGATTCCAGGAACCAAAGCCGATCGCAATACCAGCGGGGCGAGTGGGGCATGGATAGCCCTGGGGCTAGGATTTCGTTGGTTTGAATGTCCATAATGATGCCGCCAAAGGCTTTGGTGTCGCGCCAGCCCTGGGCGATGTCCTGGGTACCGAGGGCGGTGACGTAGCGGGGCCGATCGGCGACGATCGCCAGTCCATTGAGGTGGCAGCGATCGCCCGGTGACAGGGCACTAATAAAGGGCGGTCGCCATTGGGGGCTGAAACTATAGGCCGGATCGAGGGTACAGAGGCAGGAAAAGGCCGTATTGACGAGCCAGAGTTCATCGCCTGCCCAGGCTAGCTCGTGGATGTCGATATCGCCGGTAAAGTGGATATTGCGGGGAATATAGCAGGCATCATGCTTGCCCAGGGGTTCCAGTTTTTGGCCCACCGCAGGCATATTGTAGAGTTCGACGATGGCGTTTTGTGTGCCGATCGCCATTCGGGTGAGATTCACCTCCAAGCCCATGGGTCGCTCAAACTGGCGAAAATGGGCATTGAGGGTGTCGCCATCGGCCCGCACCAGAATCACTTTGCCAGCCTGGTAGGTGGTCACCACCAGGGAAATGCCCAATTTCTGGAGAATTTGGGGTAAATTTGCAGTATTGACGCAGTGCAGGGGAAGTGTGGAGGGTTTGGCAGTGTCGTCCGTCACGGTCGTCTTAACTCCCCTAGCCCCGTTCTTCGTAGCCTTGGATGTTTTCAGGCTGATATTTGCGTAAAATCGTTGTGGCTTGGCGGGTAAGCTGGGGCGTGCCCTGAACGACGACGAGATACTTCCCGGCATTGATGCGGTTGCGGTAGGGAACCACGTCCCCGCTGAGGATAATGCCAGCACCCCCCCCCACAAAGAGGCTGCCCATGGAGGCGGCGATCGCCCCTAGAACCCCACCGATCGCATGGTTGCCAATCTCTCCGGCCCAGGCAAAGGTCTGAAGACCGCTGATAATGCTGAAAACCACGCCCGCCCCAAAGCCAAAGGGGATTAACCAGGTTGCCATCAGGCGAATTTGCTTCCAGGCGGAGTCGTAGGGGTCCAGAAGGCCAAATTCATCGGCACTTTTATAGCCCCGGCCTAAAATCGACATCTGACTAAGGGGAATGCCCGCTGTTTCGAGGTCGGAGTAGGCGGCTTCCGCTTCAATGCGATCGCGCAGGACAGCAACAAGGTAATTCATAGGGGTTGATCAAGGGGGGGACTGGATGGATGACTCAAGATTTCTACCTGGGGCGCGGGTGGTGATCAAACCGGGCCGCTCTCCAGGCCGATTTCAAAGCTCCGATGGGCTGTTCCATTATCAAACACGGGGTTACCCCTGGGGCAAGTCTCCCGTTAAAGGGGGTCCATTGCACTGTGGCGGGTTTACCGAACCCACTACGCCACAAATCCCAGCCGCCGACAGCCCCCCAACAGCAGCAGCCACACCACCACAATCAGCCAGTGTAGGAGGACGGGGGGCCAGAGGGAGCCGCTTTGGAGGTAGGCGAGGGTGCAGAGGAGGCCGAGGAGGCCAGCGAGGGTGAGGAAGGTGGGGTTGTAGAAGGTGGAGCGGCGGCGGGGGAAGAAGAGCAGGGCATTGAGGGGGTGGGCGAGGATGAAGAGCAGAAGGCTGAGGCTAGGCCAGAGCCAAAGGTCGGCGGGGGGGGCGATCGGGAGGCTGGGGAGGGCGGCGATCGCCCCCGTTGGCATCCGATCGGGCAGCGGTAACGGTAGAACCCGAAACAGGATTTCTTCAAAAAGGGCGGGGAAAACGAGGGCGATCGTGCTGTTGCTGAGAATGGCCGATCGATCGCCCACCGGATCCCACTGTAACAGCCGCCCCCAGCCCCAGGGCACCGCAAAGGCGGCATAGAGGCCCAACCAGCCCAGGGTAATCAGCCAGTCGCCGCGATCGGGCCAGGTTTGCGCGGCTATTGCCAGCCGCTGTCCCAATGCTTGGATCAGTTCCATGGCTTTTGAGCAGTTGAGTCCGTGATGGTTAAGTCCGTGATGGTTAAGTCCGTGATGGTTGCGTCCGGTATGGCCGTGGCGATCGCCGGTTTACGGCCCAACTGCCCCGTCATTAGCTCCAGCGCCAAGCGGCGCACGGGGGGAACCGATCGCAGCAAGTGTAGCCCCGCCCGACGGGCGACGACGAGGGGCAGAAACGGGTTGGAAAAGGTGCGATTGAGCAGGTCCGTAAAGCCCAAAATCAGCCAATTTTCCCAGCGCCGCCAGCGATCGTAGCGCTTCAGCACCGCCCCACTGCCCCAATCTTCCCCCCGCTGCTGGGCCTGCCCTAATACCTCCGCCAGGGCCACCGCATCCCGAATCCCCAAATTCATGCCCTGGCCGCCAACGGGGTGGCAACAGTGGGCCGCATCCCCCACCAGCGCCAAACCGGGCTGACTGTAGCGATCGCTCTGCATCAGCCGCACCGGAAAAACAAAGCGGGGCGTATCCAAGGCAATCTCCCCAAAGGCCGGACCAAAGCGCTCCCGCAGCAGGGCGAGGAAATCTGCCTCTGGCAAAGCGGCAAGGTGTTGGGCCTCAGCATGGGGGGCGGTCCAAACGACTTGGCAGCGCCGATCGGGGAGGGGCAAAATCGCAAAGGGGCCGCTGGGCCAGAAATGTTCGTGGGCGGTGTGGGCGTGGGGGTGTTGGGTGCGGACGGTGAAGCCAATGCAGGACTGCCAATAGGCCCAGCCCTGGGTCGAAATTCCGGCAGCAGTCCGCACCGGAGACTTGGCCCCATCGGCGGCAACCACCAGGGGCGTTTGGATCTGATGGGGCTGGCCGTCGGGGGTTTGGAGGGTGACGGTGGCCCGTTGGCTGGGGGGGCTGGGGGCGGGCTGGGCGCTGACTGCGGTGACCTGCACCGGCGCAAGGTAGGTGACCCGATCGAGGCGTTGAACCTGCTGCCACAGTGCCCGCAGCAACACCCGATGTTCCGCCACATAGCCCAACTCCGATCGCCGCAAATGCTCCGATCGCAAGGACACCACCCCGCGATAATCGGCATCCGCCAGCCGAATTGTATCAAACGCTGTAATCTGGGGCCGAATCTCGTCCCAGAGGCCCAAACCCTGGAAAATCTCGCTGCTCAGCAAGGTTAGGGCATAGGCCCGCTGGTTCTTCAGTCCCTGGGCGATCGCCTGGGACTCCACTACCGTGACGCTGAGGCCCGATCGCCCCAGGGTTGCCGCCAAGGTCAGCCCCACAATGCCGCCGCCCACAATGACTACATCTTGGTACTGGGGCAGGGCTGTGCTGCGATCGGGCTGGGGCTGGGGGGGGGTTAGGGGAGTGGTTAGGGAAATGGCGGGCGGCATAGGGCTTACGGGATGCTGCAAAGGGGGTCTGTTACGATTTGTGAGGGGGTTATGTTTCCTATTGTGACGTAAAGGCCCAGC
>JAYKJG010000433.1:0-9984 GCA_035286285.1 Prochlorothrix sp. | reverse complement strand
TGGGCAAAAATTTAGAGTATGTTGCTCAAAATCAGGGAGTGGAAGATCTCTATCTTTTGCAGCAGTTGGCTGAACTGCAACTTCCAGGCAAGCATCAGCTTTACTTTTTAGGCTTACTGCACCAATCCTTTGGGGGCTACAGCGATCGGCTGGCCGCCACGGAACAACAGGAGTGGAACAAAATCCAAGGGCGCTTTGAAAACCTCTCCCTCACAGAAGCGCCCAGTCAAATGCTGCGCGTGTTGAGCGAAGCCATTCACTGCACCGATCCCAAGCTGATCCCAACAACCCTAGAGCCTTGGGCAGCCCCCTGGGTTGCAGCACTCCCCGAAGCCCTAGCCGAGGTCACCTTTCGCCCTGGCCAAGATCTCGTCCTGCTCTGCAAAACCTACCCGCTTCACCCCGTCACAACCCTGGTGCTGCCCCGCCTCTGCACCCGCTATGCCCAGCACGATCGCTCCCTTTTCACCTTCCTCACCAGTCCTGAACCCCTAGCCCTCCCCGCCTTCCTCAACACCCACAGCCTCCTCGATCGCCCCCTCCCCACCCTCAAACTCCACCAACTCTATGATTACTTTATGGACTCCATGGCGGGCTTGGCTTCGCGGGTTAATCTCCAGCGTTGGCTAGAGGTCCAGAGCTTAATTGAGGATGCCCAAGGTCAGAGCGCTACAGTGCTGCAAATCCTTAAAACCGTTGGGTTACTGAACTTAATTGCCACAACCGGCCCCCTGCGGGCAACGCCTCAACTGGTTGCCTTAGCCCTGTGTGATCAGCCTGAATCTGAAGCATTAGAGCGTTGGACGGTGCAAATTCAGGAGCTTCAGGAGCGGGGAGTGTTAACCTATCGTCGCCAAGGGGATGAGTTGCGGCTGTGGGAGGGGTCGGACTTTGACATTGAAGCGGCGGTGACGGAGCAGCTAGAGCAGCAGCGGCAGCCCTTGGCGGATCTGATGACGGAGCTATATCCGCTTCAGCCGATCGTGGCTCAGCGCCACTATGCCCAAACTGGAACCCTGCGCTATTTTGGGCGGCAATATGGCGACAGTCGCTTAGATTGGTCTAAAGTTTTCTGTAATTCAGAAAATACCTTGGAAAGAAGGGGAGAATCATCTCAAGATGGGCTGATTTTGTACTGGCTCGATCGTACTCCCGTGAGCCAGCCCCCAGCATTTACTGCGGATGGCTACCCCTTAGTTGTGATTCAGGTGCCCTTTTTGGACTTGCTCCAAACCCGTGTTCGCCAAGTGCAGGCACTGGCTACCGTGCAGAAAACTTCCTCTACCTTGAAGCAGGATGGGGTTGCACGGCGGGAGGTGCGACATTGCCTCGAAGAGGCCCAGCGCTTCCTAGAAGAAACCTTAGCCCAATGTTTAACCTGGCGAAGGCTGCGGGGAAGACAGATGGAGAATTTTCCAGCTTTGCAGTTTTGGAGCCTGGGTGAACGGAGCCAAATTCAGTCTGTTCATGGTTTTCAGCGACTTTTGTCTAACCTCTGCGATCGTGTCTACGATCGGGGCATCATTCTGGATAATGAGTTAATTAACCGGCGGGAACTCACTAGCCAAGGAGCAAAAGCCAGGAAACAGGTTTTAGAAGCGCTGTTATTGCGCCCAGAGCAGTTTCAACTGGGTTTAACCGGGTATGGGCCTGAGGTGACCATCTATGGCTCGGTACTGGCTCTGTCGGGGATTCACCGTATAGAGGCGGATCAGTGGGGGATTTATCCCCCGCTTTCTGGGGGAAAAGTTCAATCAAAGACGCTTTGGGATGCCATTGAGGATTTTTGCTTTGGGGCACAGGAGGAGACTCGTTCCCTCGCGGATTTAGTCGAGCAACTGGCCCAACCGCCCTATGGCATTAAGGCAGGGGTAATTCCGATCGTCTTAGTGGCAGTCTTGCTCTACCATCGGGACACGATCGGCCTTTATGAAACCCAACAGTTCATTCCTCAGTTGGGCATGGAGCATGTGGAACGTTTGCTCAAGAGTCCCCAATCTTTTGCGGTAAAATCCTTTATTTTAGGCGGAATTCGGGCACAGTTGTTTGAGGTGCTGGAACAAGTGCTCGCTCTGCCCCACCGGGCCACCCCACCAACCCTTCGCAATGTGCCGCTTTTGCGGGTTGCCAAACCCCTCTTTTCCTTTGTCCGCAAATTACCCGACTACACCCACCAAACCCAAAGCCTCAGCACAACTGCCCGATCGGTCCTAGCAACGCTACAGCAGGCCCAGGAACCTGATATTTTACTGTTTTCTGCACTGCCGATCGCCTGTGGCTTTCCTGCTTTAGCCCAAGCCTGCTCCCTTAGCCCCAGCCTTGCTTTTGGAGCAACAGGAGAGTTTAAAACGCCTGAAGTTATAGCACCTCAGGTTACAGAGCCTCAGGTTACAGAGCCTCAGGTTACAAACAATATTGCTCTAGAAGTCGAAGCATTTCGCGACACCTTGGTGGCATCTCTCCAAGCTTTACAAGGAGCCTATGGCCAGTTGCTCCAAACCTGTCAGGCGAGAATTGCAGAGGTTTTTGGAATTTCAGAGACAAAATTAGCTATAACGCTAGCATCCCGCTGCCAGCCTCTGCTAGAAAGCTGTACAGAGCCAGTCTTACGGCGATTTCTGAAGGTGGTGGTGGAGGGGTTGGGTACCGATAGACGGGCAGGGGGAGATCCCGATCGATCGGCAGATTCTGCTACACCGGGGCAGCGATCGTGGTTGGAGTCTGTGGTGATGGTGGTTGCCGATAAACCGGCCCCAACCTGGAAGGACTCCGATTTTAAGCGGTTTGAAACTCAATTGCTTGATCTAAGTCGGCGTTTAGCAAATTTAGAAGCAATTCAGCAGGTGGAGCAGTTGGGCCGATCGCCACAGACCCAAGGGCAAGTTCGCCGGATTACCCTCACCCAGAGTAATGGAGAAGAGGTGAATCGGGTTGTCTGGCTCGATCCAGGAGAAGAAGCAGGCTTAGATCAACTGATTCAACAGGTTTTAAGTCAAGATTTACTCCAAGATAAGCCCCATCTACGGGAAGCCCTCTTAGTGCGGCTCAGTGAAACCGTCTTAATGCCTTCCTCCGCCCCCCCCAACCCTCCAGGGGTTTCCCTTTCCCAAACCCCCCAGTCTGCCACACTCCAAACCTCGACTCAACTTCCTCAACTTCCTCAACCAGCCCAAGCTTCCAAACCCTCTAAACCCCCAAAACGACGGACTCGTCGCCGCAGTAGCGCCCCATAGCCCTGCCTGACGCAGCCTAGTAACTTAGCGGGCTGTTGGAGCCTGTGAGTACTGCCGTGCCCATGAGACCCTGACAGCCACTGGGGACTAGACTGCACACCCCGCAAGAGCAGTTTTTATGATGCAGTTGCCTCAGCATGGATTGTGGGTCCGTGTTGGCGGAACTCTTCATCTAGGTAGTAGAGGGAGTTGTGAATGTACTGACGGAGTTGACAGGCCGGTTGGAGGCAGTCTCGATCGAAGTCCGCCACCGTTAACTGTAAATGGGGATAGAGGATCTTGAGAAACCCGGTTGCAGAACTGAGAATTGCATTTTGATCACGAATTGTAGCGGTGTGAAACTCTGTATGGGCTTGAGCATAGGCTAAAAACCGGCTGTCTCGCCGTAAACTCAGCAGTGCCTCCCCAAAGAAGTCCATTTTGAGACCTACTTGAGAGGCGATTCGATCGCGGTTAAACTTGGGAATTTTCCAGCCGGGAATAATGCCACTAAAGCGATCGAGGAACGCTGTTTCTGACAAAAACTCCGGTAGATTGGCCAGTAAATGTTGGGCGTAGCGGGGTTTTAGCTCCCGATCTAGCTCAATATTCGCCAACATCACCAGGGAGCAATCACTGGCGATCGGGGCGAAACCAGCCCGATTATAGCGACCACTCGCCAAATAATTCTTGAGAGGCCCAATAACTTCATCGGGGTTATCAAAGCTCAAGCTTTGGACTTCATCTAGCACCACCACGTCATGGCGGCCCAAGAGTCCCACTTCCTTTGTTTTACCATTAAATAGCAGTTGCGCCGGAGTTACCTTACCACCACTAATTAAGGCTACTTTACTGCTAATATTCTCAAAAACATAGCTTTTCCCCGTCCCCTTGGGAGCTAGCTCCATAATTGAAAAATTTCTCTCTACTAGGGGCAACAGTCGCGCCAACATCCAAGTTTTAGCGGTGACCGTATAGGCAGGGTTTTCTGGGTTGTACCCCATGGAGCAAATCAAGAGATCGCGCCACTGATCTGTGGTAAATCGGCTGCGGCAATGGTTATATAGCCCTAGGTCAACGCTAGAGCATTGAAATGGCTCAAAATCAAGAATTTCTGGCATCCCGTCGGATTGCATCCCCAAACTAATTTTGCCCCAAACCCCTTGGCGTAGCAGCATCTTATTGGCATCAATGAGATCACGGGAAATGCGGCATTTATTAAAATTCAGAACGGGAATTTGGGCGATCGGCTCTGGAATTTGCCCTTTTCCGTCTTCCGGTGGAATATAAACTTTGAGCAGTGCGATTAGCTTCCGAACGTTCCCTTGGATTAAGTCATAGCGGATCACGTTGCTGTCGTCTTTGCGGGGGAAGGCTTGATCTACAAAGCGGGTGACTTGGGCGAAGGCTTCGGGCTGGAGCGGTCCCTCTCCTGGCACCATTTTGTCCAATAGCCACTCCGCCACAAAGCTAGGGACTCCCGCTTCCTTGAGGCCACTGGCGGGGAGACGGGTTTTGTCGATACAGAGGCCGGGGAAGACTTGGCGGACAAGGGGAGTGGGGTAGGGGAGCATGGGAATGGGGGTGAGAAAAATGGGGGAGTGGGGTTGAGTGGAGAACGGGGTTGGAGGGAAGGTCGAGCAGTGGGATGGCATAGGGATGGCATATTGCGCAGTCCCTAGAGAAAGTCTGTGAGGCTGGGGCCTTTGCTGGTGAAGAGTTGTTGGAGCGTGAGGGCAGAGTCGGGGCTGAGGGGGCTGGAGATGGGGGGAGTTGCGCCGAGGGAGCCGGTGAGGTGTCCGGTGAGACGGTAGGGTTGACTGGGGTCGAGGGCTGTGGGCCAAGGGTTCAGCGCAAGGGACCGGGTAGTGGTGGTTTGGGCCGGGATCGGGTCTGAGAGGGAGAAACCCGCAGCATAGGCCGGGAGTTGCTCGATCGTCAGCACAGGCTGTTCTAGGGGGACTGGGTTGGGATTTTGCACCGTGAGGGTGAAGGTACCCGGCTGGTTACTGGTGCCTTGGCCGCTGATGCTGACCTGGAGCGGTAGGGGGTCGATCGGGGTCTGTGGAGCGGAACTTGATGCGGGGGCGATCGGGGTAGACAACGGGGTAGACAACGGGGTAGACAACACCGAGTAGCCAACCACCACTTCTTCGGGAAATAGTCCCCCATGGGAGCCTTGGCTTTCTCCGGCGGTGTTGGCATAGGGGGTTTGGCCCAGCCCTTCATCACTGCGCACGACGCTGAGGGGGTGCGGTAGCCCAAAGCGATCGGCCTCCAGCACCACAAAGCGATCGTCCTCAACGTTACCCACCAAGGCCCGTCCTCGATGCTCTAAGCCTGAGGCAGGGGGGAGAAGATGGGGAATGGTGCCTAAAATCTGACCATGATCGCTGCTAATCACCAGAGCAAGGCGATCGGGGTTGGGATAAGCTGCCACGAGGGATCGAATTTGGGTGGCAAGACTGCGCAAAATGCGGGGCCGCTCTTGGGATTGCCAACTTTGCCAATCACTGTACTTATGGAAGGCTTCATCCAGTTCTACCGTATCCCAACAATAGACGTTATATTTTTGCTGCCGTAGAGCCTTATAGAGTTTGTCAATTTGAGAGCGGGTATAGCGCCGGTAGCGGGGTTGTCTTGGGAAGCCTTTACCTGCATCTTCAACCCAACTGGGATCGTGGGGCAGTTTTTGGCTAAAGAGGCTCCATTTTGCATAGCCTGTGAGGGTCGGTAGGATGCTGAAGCGGGGGGTGAGCGGGTGATGAAGCTGAAGTTTAAGGGTTTGCCCGGTGTTGTCTAGCAAAATCTCCAACAATTCCTGGTGATCCAGCCAACCGAGACCATCAACGACGACCCAGAGCACGGGTTGCGTTTGCTTGAGGGTCTCTACGGAGGCTGCAACGCTGTAATTAAGCCAGGAGTCGGCGGTGGGGGCTTCTTTGAGTTGGGGATAATGGGTGAGGAGCCAAGTGATGAAGCTGTCGGCGATCGTGGTGCTGCGGCGATCGGCCCGACTAACTCCCTGGGCCACCTCCCAATGGCGGAAGGGCAGGTATTGCGCGGTAACCCAGGCTAGGGCAGCGGCAGGCTCTGCATCGGGCGCAAGGGGACCAGGACAGGGGGGGGCTGATGAACTGGGGCGGGGAGGAGTGCGTTGAGGTTGGGCAGCTATGGGAGCGGGTTCAGCAAGATGGAGAACTGGGGCTAGGGTTGGAGGGTAGAACTGAGGCTGTGGGCTTAAATTTCGCTGCTGTTTCGGGTTAATGCTGGAATTTTTGGAATTTTCTGCCCAAGGGTGAGTTAGACCCTGGGTGAGATTATCGGGGCGATCGGCAATCCAATCAAGATGATTCCAGCTTGTGAGCCAGTCATGGACCCAATGGCAAAGCCGTTTGCCCTGAATCCACAGGGGCCGCTGTGGGGGTTCCCCAGGGCTGGGGCAGTGGTGCAGCCAGTCTACTTCTGAGGCGATCGGCTGGCAGTTGCTGGGGATGGGATAGTCTTTGGTGGGGTCAAGGATGATGTGTTGGCCCTCGCTGAAGGGGTAAGGGGAATCGGTAGCGGCGATCGTGGGGGAAGATTGGGGTTGAACTGGGGGTTGAACTGGGGGTTGAACTTGCGATTGAACTTGAGCAATAGCTTGGGATTTAGAATCAGGATACTCAGTCTTTTCTGTGAATTTGGGCTTAAGTTGAGGTTCCTTTGGTGTTTTAGGGGAATTCTGAGCTTCAGGGGTCGGTGGAGGTTGTAGGGGAGCAGGCGCTAGGGCACGATCGAGTTCGGCCAAAAATATTTCTGCATCCGGAAAGCGATCGGCTTGGTATGGCTCTAAAGCCCGTAAAAGCCACTGGGCTAAGAGATCCGTCACTCCCGCTAAACAGGTCTGACAACGACGCGGATCCTTAGGTTTGATTCCCCGTGGAGGCGCTTTACTGTCAAAGGGATAGTCACCTTGGGTTAGGCATTCATAGAGGGTAATGCCCAGGGCATAGAGATCCCGATCGATCCGGTGATAATTGTCCAGTGTTATGGTTTTGGACAGGTCCGGCGGTAAGTAGCGACGAGTTCCCGTACTGAGGGGTTCTGCTGTATCTTCAAAGGCAGCAATATTAAAATCAATGATTTTAACGCCTTTTTCAGTCCAGAATAAATTCTCTGGCTTAATATCCTGGTGATAAACCCCATGGCGGTGTAAATGGGCCAGTCCTTGGGCAACTTGGCGACCGAGGGTGAGCACCTGCTCTAGGGACAAGGTTAGGGTGGTTTTCCAGTTTTCAATGCTCTCCCCAGCGATATATTCAAAAACAATGTAGGGCACCGCCACCTGACCGGGCTGGGCGGGGATTTCATCTGCTGCTAAACACTTGACAATATAGGGGTGTTCAGGAACGGCTATCAGCGCCTGATACTCCTGTTGCAAGCGCTCGTAAACCGACTCCCGATCTCGATAAACCAGCTTGATAACCTGTTCCTGTTCCTGGCTACCGGTCCAGCCATCAACCACACGGTAAACTACTGCAAATCCCCCCGGTTCCCCCAATTGCTCCACAATTTTGTAGCGGTTTTTGAGGAGATCCCCCGGTTGGAGATTGCAGAGATTAAGGGGAGCGAGTTCTAGGACTGGGGACGGGGCTGGGATGGGTTCTGGGGGCGAGGTGGTGAGTTGGGCAAAGGTTTTAAGGGCAGAATCAGCGGAGAGGGGCCGATCGGCGGGTTGAAAGGCGCAGAGGGCCTGAAGCCACTGATCGAGGCTGCTGGGGCAATTGGGGTTTAAGTGGGAAGCGGGCTGGGGAAACTGGGCATGGCGATCGAAGATTTCCTCGGCACTGGCAAAGGGGCACTGACCCGTTAAGACTTCGTAGAAAATAACTCCTGCTGAGAAAAGGTCGGACTGTGGGCTGGCTTTGCCGGGATCTTCGTAGCATTCTGGGGCATGGTAGCGGGCTTTTGCAGCTAGGGCGGCGATTACTTCTGGATCTTGGGCGATTGTGGTCTGATTCTGACCTAGACGGGCGTAGTCGAATCCGGTGAGGTAAAGCTGACCCTCTGGTGTAATGAGCACTTGGTCGGGGGTGAGGTTGCGATGGAGTACCTGGTGTTGGTGCAGCAGATTGAGGGTGGTGAGGAGGGCCGAAACCCAGAGGTTAAAGCGATCCCGATCGGGATGCTGTTGTTGCGCAAATTGATGGATAGGGCTGGCGGTGAGTTCTTCCTGGACCAGAACCAAGAAATCCTGATCGGGAGTCTCGAAACAGGTCTTAATCGGTAGAATATGTGGGCAGAAGGGCAAGCCTGTGAGAGCTTGATAGGACCGGCTGAGCAATTTCCGCTGTTGTTCCCGTTCTTGTGCATCCATCAGCCAATCCAAGGGATAGGCCCGCAGGCGCATTTTTTTGAGGGGGGCAAAGGTTTCGTGGGCGAGATAGTCGATGGAGTCGTCGCTGCGATCGAGGACTTTTTCGGTTTGCCAGTTTTGGAAGCAGGGCAGGGGGTTGGGGGATTTGGCTTTGCCGATAATGGCAAGGCGGACCATGCTGCGGTAGGGCTGGATGTCGGTGAGACGACCGGGGGGAACGCGATCGGGGGCTTGTAGGTACTTGAGGCAGCGATCGTCGGCATAGGTAATCCATGGCTCATCAAGTTGCCGATCGTCGTCGATCTCTACTTCTGGCCCCAGAATGACCACTGGCTCGATATGCACCCGTCCTAGCTCCGGTCTGGCGTAATTATGGCTTTTAATCAGAGTATTCAGGACTTTGGCGTGCTGTCGTAGCTTGGCAACGGGTGAGTTCAACCCCATGCGCCCGTGGGGGTACCATTTGCCCTGGCGGATATCAATCCGGCCTTTGATGCCTTTAACATCGACCACAAAGACACATTGGGGCGATAAAATCACTGCATCTAGCTCATAGACTGTGCTTTGGGCTGGTATTTCTAGATTATGGATAATTTCAAAGCTATTGGGCAGGTGGGAACCGAGATAGGTGATGACATCCTGCTCAAAGGAGTTGGCAAATTCGCCGATTTTGGTGACCTGGGCCATGGCTACATTACCTCCGTTTCGGCTTTGGTTATCGCATAGAGATCCTTCAAGAGTTTGGGCCGATCGGCGGGGGGAACTTGACGAAACAGGTGCTTGATATGCTCAATCTGTTCCTCCCCTAAAATCTGGCTACAGCGTTGATATTGCTCCTCAACCTCTGTCTTCTGGTCTGGAATCAGGTGCTGATATTTTTTCCAGCCTTCTGTGACTCCTTTTTGAAGGGTGCGGGCAATTTTAAACCGTTGACTGCCTTGCAAGCTATCCAGTTGTTTGCCGTTTTGTTGGCACTCTTGCCACCACTTAAGGGCTTCGGCTTTTTGGGCTGCGGTGAAGCGATCGAGGTCGTGTTGCAGATCGCTACCATGGCTGCTGTAGAGGGCTTGGAGGGCTGGGGAGAGGTCGGCTTGTTGTTGGTGCCAGGTGTCTAGCTTTTGCAGTTTGGCTTGGCACTGTTCCAGGGTGTTGCCGGGGGTGGTTTCTAGGAGCGTGAAGAAGTCGAGCCACTGGCTCAGGCTTTCGGTGAGGGCTGTAAAGGCGGGTTCCTGGGCAGAGCGGTCGTAGCGGAGTTTGGTGGCGAGGAGATTTTCCTGGTAAATGCGGGCTTCGGCGAGGCTGGTGAGTTGTTGGAGCTTTTCGGTGGCTTGTTCCAGTTGCTGAGTCCAATGGCTGGCTTTTTGGCTGATGGCTTGCTGGAGTTTGGCGATCGCGGCCTTAAATTGCTCAGGA
>JAYKJG010000432.1:0-6504 GCA_035286285.1 Prochlorothrix sp. | reverse complement strand
GATCGCAGGAGCAAACGAACACCAACCCCAAAACCAGCGTCTGCGTTGATGTGCGTATCGACTCCTTTCCCTACAGTGAATTTGGCGATGTTAAAGGAAAACTCATTAGTATTGGCTCCGATGCGCTTCCCCCCGATGAAATCTACCAATTCTATCGCTTTCCCGCCAAGGTTGAACTAGAGCGACAGGCTATGGCGATCGAAAACCAAGAAGTCGCTTTGCAATCCGGGATGTCCGTCAGCGTCAACATCAAAACCCGCAAACGCCCCATCATCACCTTCCTCACCGACCTCTTCGTCCGCAAAATCGACACCCTCCGCTCCAAAAGCTAACCCAGCAGCCCTTCCCTTGGGTGAAGAGCCAACAGCCAGAAGCCCATCCCACAAGAAAGCTTGGGGAAATTGGTTGTCTGTAGGTCAATCAATGAGATGAACTTATAGCGGCCAAGGCTTGGGTGAGGTAAAGAATAGGCTGGTATCGTCGATATAGCAAAGCTTGGGTGTACTTCATGGACACGATACCCGCTATAACCCAGAAGCCTGAATTTATTTCATTTTTATTCAGGGCTTGTGCATTGCACTTCTCAGTACAGGACAAAAAATGCTCGACATTACCCCAAACCCTTGCGAGACGCGCATTTGAGGATAGTCGCCTGAACCTCTTGTATAGTAGGCGTTTCCCAAGTTTTGTCCGGTACAGAGACTCAGTTCTAACATTTCCTGTATGCTACTCAATACTATAGTGATCTTCTTTTAGGATCTGAAGACCCCTCGCCCCCAGCTTCTCTCCCAAGGGGGAAAAGGGGAGCCATGCATATTCAGATTTTACGTCGGAGTCGCTATGCTCACGCTCCTCTCATATTCCTGCCTTATCTCTTAAAAGTTATGGTGACCTATGGCTGAGTACAATGCTTTATCGATCGGCTCCGTAGTCGGGGGTCGCTACACGATTCGTCAAGTCCTAGGACAAGGAGGCATTGGCAGAACCTATCTTGTAGCAGATACTCAAAAGTTCGACGCTCCCATGACCCTGAAGGAGTTTGCGCCTACAACGGGTGAACCCAAAACTGATGCTTGGCTCAAAGCACAGCATCTATTTAAGCGAGAAGCCCGTATTCTCAACGATCTGGACCATCCCCAAATTCCAAAGTTCCACGGCTTCTTTGAGGAGGGAGGGCGTTTATTTTTAGTTCAAGACTATATCAACGGGAGAAATTATCGTGAAATCCTACAGGAAAAGGGAACTTTAACAGAATCAGAGGCCTTGGATTTTCTCCAGAGTGTTCTTGGGGTCTTAGATTATGTTCATCGCGACCGCAAAACTATCCACCGCGATATTTCCCCGGAAAATGTGATGCAACAGGAAGGGTCTGGCACAATCTACTTAATCGATTTTGGGATTGGGAAGCAACTGAAAGATAGCCTAGAGATGAGCACGGCATCTTCCTATCAACCTTCGCTGGTGGGTAAGCCCAGTTATTGCCCGCCAGAGCAGATGGGTCGAGGGATGTGCTCTGAGAGCAGCGATCTTTATGCCTTGGCAGTGACTACGATTGAGTTGCTCTCAGGTCATCCCCATCGGGATCCCCAAAGCTGGCAGCAATCCCTCCCTCAGCCTATTGCTCCTGGCTTTGCCGCAACCTTAACCAAAATGCTGGCCTATAACATAGACGATCGCTATCCATCAGCCCATGTCGTCTTGGCAGCACTCCAGCAAGCCTCTGATCCGCAAAGTGACCTGCTCACCCTGATTGAGCCAGACCCAAGCAAAGAAAGTCAGCCCCCATTACAAACCATCATTTCCCGAAAACCGCAACCCAACCCCCTTACCCCAACTCAGCCTGACCGCAAGGGATGGACTCAACACCTTGGGGTATGGGGAATACCGATCGCCGCCCTCAGCATCCTCGGTCTTTTGGGATTGTGGGGGTTGCAACAGTTGACACCAGAGAAATCCGATATCCCAAGCGATCCCCTTCCCTCTCCTTCTCCTTCCTCCGGCTCACTCCCCTCCCCCCCAGTAATCCCTCAACCTCCCACTTCCCCTCCCCCATCCACATTACCCACTCCCCCCAGCTTTGGGAAACTCACTCCCCCCCCCATTTTGCCCTCACCAACCCCTCCCCCCCTCCCTCCAGAGTTGTAAGTTGAACCATGGCTGTAGGGTTGTCATCCTGGTTGACTGACAGAAAATTCTGCCGGGGGCGCGAAAACCGCGCCCCTACAAGACGTTTGGAAGTGTAGGGGTCAGGTTTCCTGACCCGCCCGCTGCGCCTCGGTTTGAACCACTTCTGTCAGTCAATCAGGTCGTCATCTCACCAGCAGAGCAGAGATTATCCTTGCTCAAGCAACATGACAGGTCCACTGTCCACGCCTACTATTCCTTCTTTTTTCCCCTACGATGCAATCACAAAAAGCAACAGTTGTTGGAATCAGACCCTTCATTGAACTGAATAACGGAACTAGCACCCTTCAGTTTCCCCTGACAGGCAGTCATCACCGTTTAGGTCGGGACAGTGCCTGGGCTGACCTTAGGACTCCAGAAGCGGGGTGGCAAGTGCTCTCCCGTGAACATGCTCGGCTTGTAGAAGTACACGAAGGCTATCGGATTCTGGATGGGAATGGTCAGCAGCCCAGCAGCAACGGCTTATTTTTAGATCACCAGCGGATCGATGGACATCAAGGCTATCTACTCAAGCCTGGAACTGTTCTAGAAATCGGTCAGAATCCTGCGAATCAAATTCGCCTTACCTATCACGATCCCAGCCAGGATCGCCCTGCAATCCCGACGGGATATCGATCGCTAGATCTATCCCAGTTAAAACCTGCTGATAAAGTCATCCTAGGCCGATCGCCCGGTGAAAGCTACTTCACCTTCACCCTGAATGCTCCCACCGTCTCCCGTGAACATGCCTACATCACTCGCATTCATAACAGCGATCGTTATCAAATTCAAGATAACAGTGCCAATGGTACCTTCATCAACAATCAACGCATCTGGCAGCCGGTTGAGTTAAAGGATGGGAACATCATTAGTATTGGTCCCTTTAAGATTCTGTTTCGTGGCTCTAAGCTGGAACTGCGGGATCAGGGGAACTCCATTCGTTTAGATGCCCACATGATCGTTCGTAAGGTGATGATCAAGGGGCAACCGCGTCAGATTTTAAATTATGTTTCCCTACCGATCGAACCGGGTCAACTCGTTGCCTTAGTAGGGGGAAGTGGCGCTGGTAAGTCCACCCTCATGAAATCGCTCCTGGGCATTGAACCCCTAGAGCCTGTGCCCAATGCGCCCCAGGCAGGAGTCTATTTGAATGGTGTCAACCTGCGGCGGAATTTCCAGCTTTATCGCACCCAAATCGGCTATGTCCCCCAAGATGACATTGTTCACTATAACCTGCGGGTTGAAGAGGTGCTTAAGTTTGCCTGCAAACTGCGTTTGCCCCCCGATGCAGAGGTTAATACAGTGATTGCCCAAACCTTAGGGCGGGTACAACTCACCCACGTTAAAGACACTTTTGTTCGGGATTTAAGCGGGGGACAACGGAAGCGGGTGAGCATTGCCGTTGAGTTACTGGCAGATCCCAAGCTCTTCTTTTTAGATGAACCCACATCGGGCCTAGACCCCGGTTTAGACAAGCAAATGATGCTCCTGTTGCGAAGACTGGCCAATGAAGGGCGAACCGTCATTTTAGTCACCCATGCCACCAATAATATTAAAGCCTGCGATCGCCTTGCCTTTATGGGACGAGGGGGGCACCTCTGCTACTATGGCCCCCCTGAAGAAGTGATGACCTTTTTTGAGATGGGCCAGGAACAGGACTTTTCCGATGTTTATATCAAGCTGGATCAAGAGCGGCAGGAGAGTGGTGTAACGATCCCCGTTGATCAAACCGTTCAGCACTGGGCACAACGCTTTCAATCCTCTCCCCAACACCAAAAATACGTCCAGCAACAATTGGGGAACGGCAACGAAGGGCAAGCCACCCCATCCCGTGGTACCCCCCCAGCGCCAGTGCAAACCTCCCCTTGGCAACAGTGGTGCTACCTAGCCCAGCGCTATGCAACCCTCATGGTCCGCGATCGGTTTAGCTTGGCCCTCTCTCTCCTCACCGCCCCCCTCACCCTACTCATTTTGACGATCGCCCTTGGGGATCAAACCCCCTTTGCCCCCCTTGAGGACCTGATCGCTAGCCAAGCTCCTTTGGCGCTGCGCGTTGTTTTTATCTTTACCTGTTTGGCGATTTGGGTTGGGCTATCCAGTGCAGCTCAGGCCATTGTGAAAGAAATCAGCATTTATCGCCGTGAGCGCCTCGTTAACCTGGGAATTCTGCCCTATCTCGGCTCTAAATTTGTGGTCCATGGCGCGATCGTTCTAATCCAAACCCTGCTGATTACCATTACAGCCTTAGTCGCCTTTCAGCCACCAGAGCCAGAGCTAGTCAGTTGGCCCATCGGCCTAGCCATCACCACCTTTTTGACCCTAATGACCAACATTAGTTTGGCCCTACTGATTTCAAGTTGGGTGGAAAATGAAGACCAAGCCAACAGCATCTTGCCCCCCATCATGCTATTTCAGATTATTCTGTCCGGGGTGCTCTTTAAGTTAGAAGGAGCAGGGGATGTGCTGTCTGCCTTAACCATGAGCCGCTGGTCTACCAATGCCTACGCCGCCATTGTCAACCTCAATGCGATGGTTCCTGAACCTCTCACCTTGCCCGACGGCACCGAGATGGCACCTGTTTTTGAGACATCCCCAATGTACGACGCAAGCTGGGACAATCTCGGTTTTTGCTGGCTAGTGTTGGGACTACACTTTGCAATTTACCTAAGCTTTACTGTTTGGGGGCTAAAACGCAAGGATATCGTCTAGGCCCATCCCACCGTTGCGACCCCTTACGGTAGGCTCAAGGTGACGGTGGGTTCTGAGTGGACTTCCACCTCACCTTGGGGCGGTAGAGGTTGGCTGTCGTGAAAGGGCTGACCGCCCATCAGCATCAGGTGCTGATTGAGGACTTGGCGGGCTGCTTCTTCTGAGGCTAATTTGTAATTCAACTGGTACAGGTAAGGCTTGCGGCCTCTGGGAGCCGGTTCCCAAATCCGGAGGACAAAATGTTGCTGCTCAGGGGCAGCATCGATAATGTAGTGCAGCACTTGATGAGACGTAGACATAGGTCAATTGCAGAAAGGGCGGGAGAGGAATGCAGCGCGGCCTCTGGGTTGTAGAGCCAAGCGATGCAATATCTATACGTTTGAGGAAGCGATCGCGGGAAACCGATCGCGGGCCAAGGTCAGAAGCCATCCAACACGATCGAGGAGGAAGGTGGATTTCCCACACCGCAAAGGCGCGGTTTACTCGCTGCCCCATCTCCCATTGTACCGGTCACTGCACCTCGCATTGCTTAGCCTGAATTTCAGCTAAAGTTCGCGATTCCATGGCATTAGAGCAAATTACGAAGGTGTACTTAGAGTCCAAGTCCGGCTATCCACGCCAACTTGCTGAGTTATATCACAAAAAACCGGTGCGCTGTCAAGGTTTGGCCCTCTCTCAATTCTGCCGTACCTATCTGCCGTACCTACTCCAAGGACCGTACCCCAACCGGAAAAGCCATGCCAGGGCGTAGCTCACTACAATAGAGGAAATTTCAGGAAGACCTCTTGAGGAAGCCCTCAAGCCAACCCTTCGAGATCTTCCCCACTATTTCGAGCAAGGAGACCTTGTTAGGATGATGAATCAGTTCAAAACTGTTGCCCTGCTAGGGTTGCTCAGTGGTTTATTGGTCAGCCTCAGCTACAGCCTAGGCGGATCCGGGGGCGCATTAATGGGCGTGGCCTTTGCGGCGATCATGAACCTCGGATCCTGGTTCTACTCTGACAAAATTGCCCTAGCAGCCTACCAAGCCCAGCCCGTGAGTGCCCAGGATGCTCCCCAACTCCACGCCATGGTGGCTAAACTGACCGATCGCGCCCAAATGCCCATGCCCCAGGTTTACATCATCCCCAGCCCTGCGGCCAATGCCTTCGCCACGGGTCGCGATCCGGACCATGCCGCCGTCGCCGTAACCCAGGGCATTATGCAGATGTTGCCACCGGAGGAACTAGAAGCGGTCATCGCCCACGAATTGAGCCATATCTACAACCGGGACACCCTCACCCAGGCAGTCGCCGCAACGGTGGCAGGAGCAATTTCTTGGCTAGCGCAAATGGCCTTTTGGTTCATGGGCAGCAGCCGAGATGACGACGGCCCTAATCCGCTGGTCGCTTTAGTGGGTGTCTTGGTGGCCCCCTTGGCCGCAACCATTATTCAGTTGGGCATTTCCCGCACCCGTGAGTTTGCCGCCGATGCCGGAGCCGCACGCCTAACGGGCAACCCCCGCGCCTTGGCCAATGCCCTGCGTCGCCTTGAACTGGGTTCCCAGCAACTGCCCCTAGATGCCAATCCAGCCTTTGCGCCCTTGCTGATTATGGGAGTGCCCTCACGGCAAATGCTGGCCAACCTGTTTTC
>JAYKJG010000431.1:0-4417 GCA_035286285.1 Prochlorothrix sp. | reverse complement strand
ATGGGAACCTCCAAAACCCAGAAAAAAGCAACCCTTAGGTTTGTCAAGGGTTGGGTTGATTGTTCAATTCATCAGTTTCTGCAAGGGATCGATCGGATCCCAAGCCGCATGAAATGGACGATTATCTCTTGTCTAGACAGTTGCCCCGATGTCTGCTCCTTGGTGCAGAAGAGTCAGCATTTGAGCAAACTGAAAGGCGGTTATAAGCCTTTCGGTCAGGCGATCGTGGTCAAAACTCAAACCCTCTTGCAGGTCAATCGCCGCGATCGGATCTTTTTTGGATTCGATGAAATCTGGTTTAGGGGACAGCCAGACCCCCCCTCCGATCAAGACCTTGGCCAAGAGTCGGGTCAGGCTAGGGCCATGTCTTCCCCCTTCAACGCCTTAGCTAGCTCTAATTCTGGCTTGTACCCCTTTGGAGCGCAGACCTGGGTGGCGGATCCAGGTGCCCTAGAGGACAGACAGAATGCCCAGGAGACAGCGCTGCATTGTCCTTTCTTACTGCCACCCCATGATTTTAGTGCCCAGAAAAAGCAGTTGATTCAACAGTTTATGCAAGACGGGCAGCTCTTCTGTGGCTTGGGGGATGGAATCGGGATGAACTATATGGTGGAGCGGTCAGAGGCGGAGTGGATGGCCTGTCTTTTGGAAGCCCATGAACGGAGTCGAGAACCGTAGGGGCAATCCCCCCGTGGTTGCCCTAATTTTGGCCGGGGCAAATCCCCCCGTAGTTTCCCCGGCTGTTGGTCGAGGGTCGGCACCCTTCGGCTACGCTCAGGACAGGCAGGGGCACGCACGACCCCTACGGTTGACTGTTCCCAAGTGAAATGCACCCCTCCACGCTGCTTGGGATCGTTAGGGGTTAGCTCTGGTACCCCAGCGATCGGCACCCTCGTGGCGAAATACACCAGTTGCGGGGGGGTGCCTAGAGTTCCCTAAGAACAGTTTCCGCGATCGAAACTACCCTATAGTGATGCATTGGAGTGTACGTTGCCCCTGGTTGACTGACAAAAAATTCTGCATTGGACGCGAAAACCGCGTCCCCACAAGACCTTTGGGATCGTAGGGGTCAGGTTGCCTGACCCGCCCTCTGCTCCAGATAACGCTTAGTACTACTGTGATGATTCAACTTGACCTGCCCCGTTCAGCCCCTGGACGATCGAACTTCACGACCCTAGTCACCTTGTGTGTTGCGCTCCTGTCGGTTTCCTTTGCCCCGATTTTTATTCGCCTCAGTGAAGAAGATCTGGGTCCCAATGGGACAGTTTTTAACCGAATGCTGATTTTTAGTGTGGTGTTTGGGGTGGGGCGATTCTTGCAGTCCTATCGGCAGTTCCAGGACGATCGCACCTTGGGAGGGGTAACCCAGCAGGGCTTGGAGGCGGAGGATCCGGGCTTGGAAGTGGCGATCGTCACGGGGCGCGATCGTGAAGCCCCGATCACCCTGGGCCAGTGGGTGTTACTGGTGATGGTGGGCTTGGTGGCGGTGACCACCTTAGTGCTGTGGGCCATGTCCCTGCAATATACGAGCGTCGCCAAATCAATGCTGCTCAACAACCTCACCCCAGTGTTTACGACTTTGGGGGGCTGGCTATTTCTGCGGCAACGCTTCGGCTGGAAGTTCCTGCTGGGGATGGTGATTGCCCTGGGGGGAGCTTTAGCGCTGGGCCTAGAGGACTTTACGGGGGCTGCTGAAGGTAACTTGCTGGGGGACTGCTATGCGCTGTTGTCAGCCGTGTTCCTGGGCGCTTATTTCTTAGTGGTGGAGCAACTGCGTTACCGGTTCAGTGCAACGACGATTTTATTGTGGCGTTGTGCGATCGGCAGTTGTCTGTTAATGCCCCTCGTTTGGTTCACAGAGGGCCAACTTTTCCCGACAACGCTTTCCGCTTGGTTAGCGGTGATTGGTCTCGGTTTGGTTTCTGAGGGCTTAGGTCAGCGGCTTTTGGCTGAATGCATGAAATCCCTCTCCTCTAGCTTTATTTCTATTTTTTTACTGCTAGAGCCAATTATCAGTGCCCTCCTTGCTTGGGCCATTTTTGCTGAACGTCTCAGTTCAAGCACCTGGGTTGGTTTTGCAGTCATCCTCAGCGGGATTTATTTGGCCAAGTCTGGCCCTGGGGAAACTGCCGAAGGGGAAGTTCATGATTTAGCTGAAGCGGAATCCCCGGTTTAAAGTCTACTCGCCCCTTGTCCCACGTCCTGCCATCTCACCCCGATCGCCGGGTTCTTTGTAGTCTAGACTACAAATTTTCTAGGCCCTTTCGTCATACAGTTTGGAGCACGTCTATGGGTGTGCCTGTATCTGTGCTAAACGATGTCTCAGAGGCTCTGGCTTCCCTGGGGGTTGTTATCCAGGATTAGTTCATAAACCTTCTGGACAGGTTGGTGTGCAACCCCACCCTGCAACGTTTCGTTTAGACGACTCTGCCCACCTCAATGCAACTGGCGGCTAATTTTGATTAACCCTTGAAAGTAGCGTGAACCCATCACTTTTGCTGTTTGATGTGAGCGGAGTGATACCAACGGGTGATCTTGCAGCTTTTTACAACTTCTTTGACTCCCTCGGCAACGCTTAGCCAGCTTAGACTCGGTTAAGTTTAGATTTGCTGTGGGCCAAACTGGGCTTAAACGTCCGATCGTTTAAGGGTTACTACAGCTCTTTGTGGGTGAAAACCTGATACATCCCACAATCAGAGCGCCCCAACTAGAAGCCCCTTCCTGATTCTCTGCTCTGAACCCTATATCTGTGTGGAGTACCACCGATGACGCGAATGAAGCGACGCAAGTTCCTGATCTACAGCTCTGCTGCCCTGGGCACCAGCATCTTCCTCAAAGCCTGTGGGGGTGAAACTGCCCCAACTGATACGGCTGGAGATAGCACCTCTACGCCCGCCCCCGCAACCGACGGCGCAGCAGCGGGCGGCGGCGATACCATCAAAGTCGGCTTGCTTCATTCTCTCAGTGGCACCATGGCCATTAGTGAGACCACGGTGGTTGACGCAGAAGAACTGGCGATCGCGGAAATTAATGCAGCAGGCGGTCTCCTGGGCAAGCAAATCGAGATCGTCAAAGAAGATGGCGCATCTGACTGGCCCACCTTTGCTGAAAAAGCAACCAAATTGATTGATCAAGACCAAGTTTCTGTGGTCTTTGGCTGCTGGACTTCCGCTAGCCGTAAGGCTGTGCTCCCGGTCTTTGAATCGAAGGACCACATGTTGTGGTACCCGGTTCAGTATGAAGGTCAAGAGTGCTCCAAGAACATTTTCTACACGGGGGCTGCTCCCAACCAGCAAATTGAACCTGCGGTGTCCTGGTTGCTCGAAAATAAGGGTAAGCAGTTTTTCTTGGTGGGGTCAGACTATGTGTTCCCCCGGACTGCCAACACCATTATTAAGGAGCAACTGAAGGCTCTAGGCGGCGAGACGGTCGGTGAAGACTATCTACCCCTCGGCAATACTGAGGTTTTACCGATTATTTCCCGAATTAAGTCCCAACTGCCCGATGGCGGTGTGATTTTCAACAGCTTAAATGGCGATAGCAACGTTGCCTTCTTCAAGCAGTTGAAGGGTGCAGGCATGACCCCCGATAAGTACCCGGTGATGTCCGTCAGTATTGCTGAGGAAGAAGTGCGCCAGATTGGTGCTGAGTTCCTGGTGGGTCACTACGCGGCTTGGAACTACTTCCAAACGGTGGAAAATCCGGCTAATACCAAGTGGGTTGCGGACTTTAAGGCCAAATACGGGGAAGATCGGGTCACTAATGACCCCATGGAAGCGGCCTATATTATGGTCTATCTGTGGAAGCAGGCCGTTGAGAAAGCGGCTACCACGGATCTTGAAGCGGTGCGGATGGCGGCCTATGGCCAAGAGTTCGATGCACCGGAAGGTCCGGTGAAGATGAACCCCAATCACCACATTTCTAAGTGGGTGCGGATTGGTCAGGTGCGGGATGATGGTCTCTTTGATATCGTCTACGCGACGGATGCGGCGGTGGATCCGATTCCCTGGAACCAGTATGTGCCCGATACCAAGGGCTTTGCCTGCGACTGGTCCGATCCGGCCAAGGGCGGCAAGTACCAGATTGAAAGCTAGGCTGAACTGTCACGGTATGCTGCTCATTCCCCTGAAAATCTGCTCTACCGTTGAGCAGACCTAAGGTCTTGGCCCCTCTCTGCTCCGGAGAGGGGTTGAGGTGGGGGGAGTGGCTGGGATGGGGAAGGGTTGTTAACTGTGGCTGGGCCTGCAACTGGCTGCTTAAGATCGCGTAAAATCCAGGGGTTAACTCTCCGAATTTGAGCAACTATGAATCGCGGTCAACTCAAAAAGTGGGATGACGATCGAGGGTTTGGTTTTATCAAGCCTGACGATGGTGCTCCCGATGTGTTTCTCCACATTCGCGACTTATCTCAAGCTAT
>JAYKJG010000430.1:0-11481 GCA_035286285.1 Prochlorothrix sp. | reverse complement strand
GGGGGGGGGGGGGGGGGGGGGGGGGGGGGGGGGGGGGGGGGGGGGGGGGGGGGGGGGGGGGGGGGGGGGGGGGGGGGGGGGGGCGGGGGGGGGGGGGGGGGGTTGGGGGGGGGGGTGGGGGGGCGGGAGGCGCCGGGGGGGGTGTGGGTCTTGGGGGGGGGGGGGGCACGGGACAACGGCGGGAAGGCGGTTGAGAAAACCCCATAAAAAAACTGCATAACGGCTATGGCCGGTTACACAGTTTTGGAAAACCACTTCCGAAGTCGGACACAGAATCAATCCCCAGGGTGATGGGGACTCGAAAACGGAGGGGGGCATTTTAAGAGGGTTTGAATAAACCGTCTAGGCTCCCTGCTTGTTGGTCTGGATGTACAGCATTACCAGAAAAACGCTGGGAACGAGTACGAAAAGCAGGCTAGAGACAAATCCAAGTTGGTTAACTTCCATTTAATCTAACCCTTATCACGAGGTCTTAATTTTCATTCCTAGGGTACCATCTGATCCGCCGCGTCGATCCGGTGGGCTATAGAAAACTTCCAGGGACCGAGGCGCTTGGCACATGCTCAGCACGACTGCACCTCGGTCCTTTGATGATCCCTAGGGTTTGGGCCGAACTGTGACGGGGCCGTTGACCAGAGCCTGACAGGCTAGGCGGTAGTTGGCGGGTTTGCGGCGAAGCTTGCGATCTTCGACTGCTGTCCGGGGGGAGAGGTTTTTTTCTCCCGCCAAGACTTCTACAGTGCAGGTGCCACACTGGCCATAGCCTCCGCAGTTCATGAGTTTATCAATGAATTTGTAGAGATCCACGCCACTCTCGATCGCCTTGAAGCGCAGGTTATCCCCTGCCTCAGCTTTGATTTCACGGGCCTCTTGACCCTCTTCACCAACAAATTTAATAACGGGCATGACAAGTCCTCACCTACGCCTGTTCAACATTGTCCAGGATTAGTTACCAATTTTAATATTATCCCATTCGTTTGTTAAGTTAAATTACAAAATGTTTCAAAACTTAAAAGCCTATTGTTTGCGGTTGGTCTGGGTCAGCATCCCAGGAGCCAGGTTTCCGTTGCAATCACGCTGGCTTTGGGGGTGGGGCTGAAGGTCAGAATCTGATCTGTGGGGGGTAATCTGGGGGCAGTCTGGGGGGATTTTTGCTGGTGCTGGGCTGAATTATGGGCGGATATGGCGGATACTGCGGATCCCGCGTTGGGGACGATCGTCGGGGTTGGGCTTGGGGTTAGACCCGATCGCGGATCCCCACTGTGGCCCTGGGCTGCTATCTCCCAAACTTCCTTGCATTTGGCATTCACACTAGTTACACTTCTTTATACATTTTCTTTTTAGAACTTTTTGATGGTCAAATTATCAGTAGCCCCTTTTGAGCGCGAAGCTGAGCCGAAGGCAGATCCTGCCGATCGCCAGTGCAACGGGCTGGGGGGTGGCCTGATATCACATAGACTTGAAAGAAATGCAGCCATTGCGAGTTGCTGTCTAGATTGCACCCCAGTCTGGCAGAATTCTGTATGGCCTTGCAAAAAGTCATAATATTCTTCGAGGAGGAGCGTAGTCGATGGGACTACCCTGGTATCGCGTACACACAGTCATCATTAATGACCCAGGGCGGCTGCTTGCTGTACACCTAATGCACACGGCCCTCGTGCTGGGCTGGGCTGGCTCAATGGCACTATATGAGCTGGCCGTTTTTGATCCCAGTGATTCGGTTTTCAACCCCATGTGGCGGCAAGGCATGTTCGTGCTGCCCTTCATGACCCGTTTGGGTGTCACCCACTCTTGGTCGGGTTGGACGGTGACCGGAGAACCCTGGGTGAATCAACCCGGATTTTTGAATGCTCACTTTAATTTCTGGAGCTATGAAGGCGTTGCGCTGATGCACATCGTCCTCTCTGGTCTCTTTTTCCTAGCTGCTGTGTGGCACTGGGTTTACTGGGATTTAGACCTCTTTGAGGATCCTCAAACGGGTGAGCCTGCCCTTGACCTCCCCAAAATCTTTGGGGGTCACCTGTTCCTGCTGGGTTTCCTCTGCTTCAACTTTGGTACCTTCCACCTGACTGGGATCTTTGGTCCTGGGATGTGGGTTTCGGATGCCTATGGGTTGACGGGCCATATTGAGCATATTGCTCCGGATTGGGGTCCGACGGGTTTCAACCCCTTTAACCCCGGTGGTGTTGTGGCTCACCACATCGCAGCCGGTATTACCCTGATGATTGGTGGTGTTTTCCACCTCACCGCTCGTCCTCCTGAGCGTCTCTACACCGCTCTGCGGATGGGTAACGTAGAAACGGCTCTGGCCAGCGCGATCGCCGCTGTGTTTGGTGCAGCCTTCGTGGTTGCTGGAACCATGTGGTACGGTCACGCGACCACCCCGATCGAACTCTTTGGCCCCACCCGCTACCAGTGGGACCAGGGCTACTTCACCCAAGAAATTCAGCGCCGTGTTGATGCCAAACTGGCTGAAGGTGCTTCGCTGTCTGAAGCTTGGGGTTCCATTCCTGAGAAGCTTGCCTTCTACGACTACGTGGGTAACAGCCCTGCCAAGGGTGGTTTGTTCCGCGTGGGTGCCATGAACAGTGGCGATGGGATTGCAGAAGAGTGGCTGGGCCATGCTGTCTTCAAGGATGGTGCAGGTCGTGAACTTAGTGTTCGTCGTCTGCCCAACTTCTTTGAGAACTTCCCGGTTATCCTGACCGATGCCAGTGGCGTGGTTCGGGCTGACATTCCTTTCCGTCGTTCTGAGTCTCAGCTTAGCTTTGAGCAGACTGGGGTTACCGTGTCCTTCTACGGTGGTGCCCTGGATGGCCAAACCTTCACCAATCCTTCTGAGGTGAAGAAGTTTGCCCGTCGTGCTCAGTTGGGTGAAGTCTTTGAATTTGATACTGAAACCCTCAACTCTGACGGGGTGTTCCGCACCAGCACTCGCGGTTGGTTCACCTTTGGTCATGCTTGCTTTGCGCTGCTCTTCTTCTTCGGCCACATCTGGCACGGTGCTCGCACCCTGTTCCGGGATGTGTTTGCCGGGATTGATGCTGACCTGGGCGATCAAGTGGAGTTCGGTGCGTTCCAGAAACTGGGTGACGCAACCACTCGTAAGGCTTAATTCAGCCAATTATGCCCTGTTGCTGCTGATTTCAGTGAAATTGGTTTTAACGACAGCTTAATTTGAATCCTAGGGGACAACTTTGTCCCCTTTTTTGTGCCTTGGGAGCCTTGGTTAAGGGGAGACCTGGGGGCTGATGATCCGAAAAGTTGTCGATCGATCGTGGCCTCAGCACTGGGGAGGGGCTGGGATTTATGGCCTTGATGAACAAGTGAATCCCTTCACTGATACACTATTTACTAAAGTTGCGTGTACTAAAACCCTCAAATGGAAAGCACAATCTATATTTTAGTTTTGGCTGGTGCCCTCACCACCATTTTCTTCGCGATCGCCTTCCGTGAGCCTCCCCGGATTGGCAAATAAGCCCATTCCCTTGGCACTATTGCTTTAAAAATCTTCCAAATTTTGTGATAGTAACTGCCCTAGAACCAGAAACCCTTGGGGTCTTGAGTGGAACTAAGGTTAACCTGCCTTTCCACTCAAGCACTGGTTCTGTCTATCTAAGTTTTGTTGTTCTGGGTGGGGGCTAGGCCGATCGTCACCGCTGCCTAGGGGTTGCCCGCCAAGCTGAATTGACGGTAATTCTTCGTCCCACCACTGGCCCTGATCGTAGTAGCTGACAAAGGGTCGGATCGTAAGCTGTAGTGGGGTTCCAGAAATGGCAGCGTGGTTGGTCTGGGGATCGACCGGGTGGGTTGTGTGGGTGGCTGCTGTGTCGCTAGGGATGTTGTGGGTTGTGCTGTGAGTTAGACCAGGGGCCGCGTTGGGCGCTAAACCGGGAGCTACGTCAATGCGTAAGAAAGAGTAGCGTTCCTGTTGGGTTTCTCCTCGCCCCTCTTTGCCAATATAAAGTCGGGAGTATGCCACATCTCGATCGCAGGTTTGATCTAAAGACGGTACCCAGTCTGCGGTGATGGCAGGCCATTCTGGCAAGGTTGGGCCTTCACGCCGCTGACGGCGAGTACTGCATCCGCTGCCCCCACAGACCCACCAATGCAGGTGTGCGTCACCATGGCCGGTGTCGCCGGTTTCCAAGTGTTCTAAACAGTGGGCATGGCCTGCCAGGATTAGATCGACGATCGGTCGATCGCCGCGATCGGGAATTGCGGCCACGACTTGATCCAAGACCCAGCGCAAACTTTGGCGCATGGCGTAGGTCTCAGCCCGTTTCCATTTGGTGGCTTCAGTGACATAGGGGGGATGGTGGAAGAACAGGATGCGGCCCCGAATTTGGGGGTTCTGCCAGGAGCGGATGAGGCGATCGCGCAGCCACTGGCGCTGTTCAGGATCGCACAGGCCATCTTCAGCGGTGGGATCCCATTGGTTCAGCGTTGTGGAATCCAGGGCAAAGAACTCCACGCCCCCAACGACAAAGCTGTAGTAGCGATTGGGCACGCGGGTAAACTGACCGGGGCGATAGGTGAGGCAGCGGCCTGTGTCTGTGGTGCTGCAATAGTGCTGCTGAAGGTGCTGCTGAAGCTGTTCTGGGGTGGTCCAGGCTTGGAGATAGTCGATAAAGGCACGGGCGTAGGTGTCACCCTGCTGGGATCCCCGCCAGCCAATGTTTTGCCGTACCGGTAGCCCTAGGACTCGAAACAGGGAGTACAGTCCTTGGACGGCAACGCCAACGGCAAGGGGCATGTGGCAGTAGTCGTGGTTGCCTAGGGTGGGGAAAAAGGGATGGCGAAAGATCATGCGATCGTAGGCGATCGTCCCTGGCTGCTCTCCCCCCACTAACCATTCCCGATAGGGGTGAATAAAGTTTTGGGGATAAAAGTCTTGGGATCCCGTGGTGTAAACCACATCTCCGGTGTGCAACGTGAAGCGACAATCTTGGAGATGGGGGACCATTTGCTGGGCGATGTGCCGCTGGGGGTGGGCGGTTTCCTGGGGTCCCCAGCCCGTATCGCCGATGACTAAAAAGCTAAAGGCTTCCTGGGATGGCGGGTCTGAGCTAGAGGCTGTGCGATCGTCCCCTGCGTTTTCACCCTCTGCGCGATCGATGGCGGTGTGATCAGCAACTGCCTGATCGACCGCTGCCGGACGATCGAGGCTCTCCTCTACCAACACCAGCCGGGTTTGGTCAATTCCTTGGTTTTGAAGCCAGGGGTGCTGCCAACGCACCCTTTCCTTCATTTTGGCAATTTTGAGATCGATGGGGGGGTCGGTGAAAGGACGCATGGTAGGGGCAAGAGGCAAGGGAATCAAGGGCAAAGACGGGGGGATGAGTCTTGAGCATAGGTCTCTAGAGCGATCCGCCGTGAAATCTGAATACTCTTGCTCCCCTCTATCCCCTTGGGAAAGGGTTTGGGGGGAGGGGTCTTCAGATCCCAACAGGGATCGCTATATATTGTAACGGTTTGTAAATAAACCGTTGTGAAAACCCAATGTTTCCCGGTGTTGGACCATGCCCAACAGGCCGGACCCCTTAAAGATCCAAGGCTTGGGCCATGTATTCTCCCCAGAGTTGGGCTGCGATCCAGCTTCCCCCTGCCGTGGGGTTGTTGTCGTCGTTGCCCAGCCAGATCCCCGTGACCCAGCCCTCCTTGGGCAGGTAGCCCACAAACCACATATCGACTACATCATTGGTGGTGCCGGTTTTGCCCGCTGCCCCTGGAACTGCGGCCCCGCTACCTGTGCCGCTGCTGACAACGCCTTGGAGCATGGCGGTCATGGTTTTAGCGGTTTCGGGGTTGAGGATTTGTTTACGGTTGCCGGGAACTTGGCTGACATCGTAGCTGACTTTACAGGTGGCACGATCGCCGGGGCTGGTGCAGGTATTGCTGTCATAGACGCGGTTAATGGCATGGGGACTATAGAAGGTGCCCCCATTGGCGAGGACTCCATAGGCTCCGGTCAGTTCTAGCAGCGTCACTTCGCTTTGGCCTAGGACCAAGCCGGGGGTTTCAATCAGTTCCGATCGAATTCCCATGGCCTTGGCGATTTGGACCACGGAGCCGAGTCCTGCATCCTGGGCGATCCGTAAGGCAACGGAGTTTTCTGACTGGGCTAGCCCCTGAAACATGTCGATGGTGCCGCTGCTGCGCTCACAGGCGCTGTAGGATTGGCCCTGCCAGGTGAGGGGATCACAGGAGTAGCCTTTGTAGGGGGAGACTCCGGCTTCTAAGGCGGCGGTGTAGGCGAAGATCTTGAAGGTGGAGCCAGGTTGGCGCAGGGCTTGGGTGGCTCGGTTGAATTGGCTTTCCTGGTAGTCAAACCCGCCAACGAGGGCCAGAATTGACCCGGTTTTGGCATCTAGGGTCACGATCGCCCCTTGATCGAAGCCATACTGGGAGCCTTCTTGGCGGAGGGTTTCCCGGAGGGTGGTTTCGGCGAGGTTCTGTAACTTCAGATTCAGGCTGGTTTCCACCATGAAGTTGCCGTCATCGGTGACCGATCGCCCATAAAGCTGATCTAGCTCGTCGATAATGCGGCCATAGAAGTAGGGGGAGAGCAGGCTGCTGTTGGTGTCGCAGACGGTGGGATCAAAGGTAATCACCGATCGCAGGGCCGCTTGGGCTTCTTCCTCGGTGACCATATTCAATTCCAACATGCGGTTAATCACCCGATTGCGCAGCCCCCGTGCGGTGTCTAGGTCTTCGCAGGGGCTAAAGCCGTTGGGGGCCGGTAGGATGCCGACGAGGGTTGCGGCTTCGGAGAGGGTGAGATCGCGAGCAGACTTGAGGAAATACTGCTGGGCGGCATCCTCAAAGCCATAGCCCACGCCGAGATAGACCCGGTTGAGGTAGGTCAGCAGTAGCTCATCCTTGCTGTAGAAGGTTTCGAGCTTGGTGGCCACAATGATTTCCCGGACTTTGCGCCCGATGCTGTCTTCTCGGCCTACATACTCCGGAAAGAGGCTGCGGGCAATTTGCTGGGTGAGGGTACTGGCCCCCTCCAGTTGTCCCCCGCTGAGGCGGATGACGATCGCCGCCACAATGCGCAGGGGGTCAAAACCAAAGTGCCAGTAGAAGCGCGTGTCTTCCGAGGCAATGGTGGCCTTGGGCAAATAGGGCGAAAATTCCTTCAGACTCTCCAATTCCACATGACTTTCGCTGCGGAGGGTAGACAGCGGTGTATTATCTCCAGCATAGGCGGCGATCGGCCCCTGGACACTGCCTAAAATTTGCGTCGGCACCTTGCGCCATTCCCAGGTTAGGGCCGCTCCGGCAAGGGCGATCGCAACCCCCAGACCGTAGATCCCATATTTCAAGCCCCGCACCCAGACCGAAGGTGGATCCCAATAGCGCAATTCAACCACCTTGAGCAATTCTGGCGGCCCTAGGGTGACCCGATCGCCATGGCGCAGTTCCAGGGCTTTAACCTTGCGCTTGCCCCAGTAAATGCCATTGGTGGAGCCTTCATCCTTCAGGAAAAAGGGGGCAGGGGGGGTAAACCAGCTTGGGTTGGGGGGCTGTTCCCGGCGTAGGCTGGCGTGCTTGCCGCTGACCAGTTCGTTTTGGATCTGGAACTGACAGCTACTGCTGCGCCCCAGATCGTAGCGATCGCCCACCAGTTTCCGTCGCCGTTGTGGTCGGGGATCCTCAGGATTAATAATCTCCAGTTCAGGCAGCTTTGCCTCTGGGCGCAACTTCAACAGGGTCTGCCCCAATTGGGTCTGGACCAACTGACCCATCACCGTTTGACCAAACCCCGTCTTGCCGATCGCGGTCTTAACTTTCTCCAGCATGGTCTGTTGGGGGGGGGGAGGCGTAGGGGGAGATGAAGTCATGGGGTAGATAGACCTCCGGTATCGCTAGGGGTAATCCAAGTCTTAGCTGGACTGGTGTCAGCAGCCATAATCAGGTAGCCACATTGTTGGAGCGCACGTTCTAGCTCTGCAATCCGAATCGGCTTGGTTAAATAACCATTCATGCCCGCTTCGCGGCAGCGCTTGCGATCCTCTTCGGTGGCGTAGGCGGTCAGGGCGATAATCCAAGGACGGTGCTGGAAGCTGGTGTAACTATTGGTTTCGATCGACCATTCCTGATTAATGGCCTGGGTTGCCGTGAGACCATCCATCTCCGGCATTTCTAAATCCATAAGCACCACATCATAAACCGTCTTTCGCACCGCATTGAGCGCCTCGCGGCCATTGTTGACCACCTCGGCCTCATAGCCCAACTTGCGCAGCAGCCGCACCACCACCTCTTGGTTGATGCGGTTATCTTCCGCGACCAAGATACGGAGATCCCGATCGAGGGCTTCGGGGGGAATTTGGGGTTGCTGACTAAATTGAATTTGAAACGTTCCCAACCGAATTAAATCATCACTGGCTAGGGGATACAACTCATGGGCAGACAGCCGCTTGTCATTGAGATAGGTACCGTTAGCACTGCCCAGGTCCAAAATCCAGTAACAGTCACCTTCCCGGAGAATTTGGGCATGGTAGCGAGACACCGTGGTTTCCCCCAGGACAATGCGGTTGCCCATGGTGCGGCCAATGGTGGTGAGCTGATCGGTGAGGTAAACCGTTTGAGGAGAGTCTTGCTCCCAGCGAATGTCCAACCGCGCTCGGAGGGTGGAGGGGGTCGTGTTCTCTACGGCCTCTTGGGGTAAGAGAGTGGGCATCAAGATGGAGAACCGAAATACTGATCCCTGACCAGGGTCGCTGGTGACTTGGATGTGGCCGCCCATCAATTCTGTCAGGCGCTTACAAATGGCCAGCCCTAGTCCAGTGCCCCCGTAGCGGCGGGTAATGGAGGTGTCGGCTTGGCTGAAGGATTGGAACAGACGGGCCTGTTGATCGGGAGAAATACCAATTCCCGTATCCTTAACGGCAAAGTGGAAACGATGGAGCAGTTGTTGTTCCAGGGGAGAAGATCCGGGCTGGGGGGCGGGGGAAACGCATTCCGCGCCTACGGTGACGGATACGCCACCATCCTCGGTGAATTTGACCGCATTGCTCACTAAATTGACCAAAACCTGCCGTAGGCGCGTGATATCGCCTAAGCATTGTGTCGGGATATCTTGATCCAGTTCCCAGCGCAGGTCAATGCCCTTCAACATGGCTTGGGATGCGGACAAATCCACTGCCGATTTAACACAGGCGGCCAAGTCAAAGGGTTTGATCTCTAGATCGAGCTTGCCCGATTCAATTTTAGAAAAATCGAGAATATCGTTAATGGTGCCGAGTAGGGCTTCGCTGCTGCTGCGAATGGTGCCGACAAAGTCCCGTTGCTCTGAGGTGAGGGCTGTGTCTGACAGCAGGGTTGCCATGCCTGTAATGGCGTTGAGGGGGGTGCGAATTTCATGGCTCATGACGGCGAGGAATTCGCTTTTGGCCCGGTTTGCAGCTTCGGCTTCCTGTTTGGCTTGGGTGAGTAACTGGCGCTCTTTGTAGATTTGGGTAATGTCTTCTACAACTAAGAAGTAGGCGATCGCCGCTGGAGATGGCGTAGCGGTTGCGGGGTGAGGGGCTAGGGCTTGGGGTGGTTGGGCCTCCGGAGCCGGAGCCTCTGGAGATGGCGTTTCTGCTTGGGCGGAATTAGGCGCGGGATTTGGTTCAGGGTTTTGTTCGGGATTAATAACCGAGAGGGTGAGGCTCACCCAGAGCGTCTGTCCTTGGCGATGTTTCCACGGCTGTTCCCGCCGCAGGGAGGGAGTTTTTCCCGCTTGAAGTTCTGTGAGGAGGGCAGAGAGGGTGTGGTGTGGTGCTAGCTTCGGTTCCGTTGTTTCTCCGACGGGGCACGACTGTGGCCCTCCCTCTGCCAAGCTATCCACCGCAAGACCTAGCAAATCCTGGCTATCCCCATAGCCCAAGAGATGGCAGAGATGGGGATTGACTTGCAGAACCTGCCCAGTGGCGGAAAGATAGGCCATGCCCACCCCCACCTGTTGAAAAATAACTTGAAAGGGAGGAACGGCAGTTGGCATCGGCTTAGACGGGGTTAGGGGGATTGGACTACAAACACCGAAACCTGAAACCTGGGGCTACGGGATGGGGATCACACCGCGATCGGGCTGTCATCCGGTTTGAGCGGAGGGGGTTTCAGGGCGATCGAGGGAGCGTTGAACGTCCAACTCACCGATCGCGCCTTGATGGCTTTTCAAGGACTTCAAACGCAAGACGAGGGTCTTAGGGAGTTCTCTAGGTCGTTGGCTCATTCCCGACAGATGGCCCAAGGTTGGGTGTTGGGTGCATCCGAGGCTGAATCGTTGCTGAATCGTGCTGAATGAATTGTGCTGAGAGGGGCAAAGACGAAGGAAAGAGACAGGCCACCCTTGAGACTAAACCATAGTACTGGCCACAGCAACCCTTGGTTGTCGGGATCCGGTGGCTGGGCGATCGCTGTGTCGAAATTCTAGATTTGCACCTGGGGCTTTTTGGGAATATTGTGTAAACTTTTGCAAAGAAGCTTAGAGAAATCCACTGCCAACCCAAGGAGCAACCCCATGATTTCCCGTCGTAATTTAGTTTTCGGTCTCCTAGCCGTTCCCCCCGTTGCACTCCTGGGACTGCCGTTCACGTTCCCGAAAACCAGCAGAACGCCTTCCGGGGGTCCGCTGCCCCCTTTGGGTGAAGCCGCGCCAGATTTCACGCTGCCCACCAATACCGGGAGCGGTAGCCTTTCGTTACAGGATCTGCGGGGTCAGTGGCTGGTGGTGTATTTCTATCCCAAGGATTTCACCTCAGGCTGTACTCTGGAGGCCCAGCGCTTCCAGCGCGACTATGGGTTATATCGAGATCGCAATACCCAAATTGTGGGCATCAGTGCTGATGATGTGGATACCCATGCAGAGTTTTGTGAGGCGGAGGGGCTGAAGTTTCCGCTCCTGGCGGATGTGGATGGGTCGGTGAGCCGTGCCTATGGGTCTTGGCTTGCGCCGCTGTCGTTGCGCAATACTTTTGTCATTGATCCTGAGGGTGTTCTTCAGGCCCAGTTTATCGGGGTGAACCCGATCGTCCACAGTGCCGAAGTGTTGGCGAAGTTGGATCAACTTCAAGCTTAGCGCCGCTTCCAGTTCTCTAGCCTCAAGCCGATCGTTCCCGTTCACGCCCGCGCTGCGCCTAGGGACGTGGATCAGTGGACGTGGATCAGTGGACGTGGATCAGTGGACGTGGATCAGTGGACGTGGATCATAAAGTCGTGGTCCCTTCACGCCCTCGCTGCTCCTGCGGATGTGGATCGCAACCGAACTGTCCAGACCCCAATGCTAGGGGCTGTCATCATTTAGTCCTAGGATGCCCTGAATGTCAGGATTACAGCCCCTAGCCGATAAAACTGGGTCGGGCGTGTAATACCAAATCCGTTGAGCCTGAAACAGAATAAACGGGTAGGGGTCGTGCCCCTGTGCCGACCCTCTGACCGCCAACTACAGGGGCAACCACGGGGGGATTGCCCCTACCAAAACGAATCGAGATT
>JAYKJG010000429.1:0-42793 GCA_035286285.1 Prochlorothrix sp. | reverse complement strand
TCAAGAACCCTATGAGTGAGTCTGTTACCCTACAGGATATTTATGCACTATTTCAGCGCTCCCAAGCCGAGGCCGATCGTCGCTTCGCCGAGGCCGATCGCCGTGCCGCTGAAGCCGATCGCCGTGCCGCTGAAGCCGATCGCCGTGCTGCTGCGTGGGAGAAGCAGTTAGCGGAGTCCAAGGCCGAGGCCGATCGCCGTGCTGCTGAAGCCGATCGCCGTGCCGCTGCGTGGGAGAAGCAGTTAGCGGAGTCCAGAGCGGAGTCCAAGGCCGAGGCCGATCGCCGTGCTGCTGCGTGGGAGAAGCAGTTAGCGGAGTCCAAGGCCGAGGCCGATCGCCGTGCTGCTGAAGCCGATCGCCGTGCTGCCGAATCCGCCGAGCGTCTCGCCCAACTTGAGGTACTGGTAGCCCAGGCAACCCAAGCCGTTAATGGCCTGACTAGCCGTTGGGGGCAATTTGTGGAAAACTTCGTTGCACCGGGTATCGTGCAGATTTTCCAAGACTGGGGCATTCAGGTCTACAAAACCGCGCAACGGGTCAAGGCCCGTCAGGGCGGCAAACACCTTGAAATTGACGTGTTGGCCACCAATGGCCATGAAATTGTCATGGTAGAGGTTAAGTCTCGCCTGACCCAAAAGCATGTGCGGCAGTGCTTGAAGAATCTAGAGCGCTTTAAGACCTTTTTTCCAGAGTATAAAGATCACTGTTTGTATGGGGCGATCGCGGCGATCGAAATCGATGAGCAAGTGGATAGCTTTGCCCACAAACAGGGACTGTTCGTCATTCAGCAGGCTGGGAACAATATTGCAATTTCCAACCCTCCCACGTTCAAACCACGGACTTGGTAGGACAGGCGGAACCAGTCAGCGGCCCTAAGCTGGACCTTATCCCCGCGCCAGTTGCCGTAAGGCCGAATCCCCGCAAGATCTCGCCTCAAAAATCGCCCCAAAATCGCCCCAAGCAGCTCCCTGTGCAGCTTTACCAGGCAAAGTCATACAACCGGAACGTTAAACTCCCAATCTCCCGCTCTGGGTTATAGCGCAGGGCTACGTTAAAGGCGCGACGCTGGTACTCTAGGCTGTAATCGCGGCTAAATTCCTCCCCCGTGTCTAAATTTACGCCGGTTTGAAATCCTACGACGATCGGCCCATAAATCTGTTGACGAATGCCAACCCCGATCGCCTGACTATCGGCAATGCGATCGAATAAAAAGGGCGACTCACCAGCCTGAATGGCACGGCTGTAGGTTGCATTAAGCTGGGTGAAGTCAAACCAGCGGCGAGAGTGGTGGCCAAAGGTGCCCGTTATCCCTACGGACCCCGTGAGAGATTCCTGAGTATCACCGTTGCTATAGCCGCTAAAAATGCCAGTTAAGCCCGTATTGAGGCTAATGTTGGGGGTAATGGGCACGGGGGTATAGCGCAGCCCCAGGGTTGGGGTTGCAGGGAGCGGTTCCCCTTGCCACAGGGTAAAGCCCCGGCCTAGGCTGACGCTGGCCTGGTAGCGGGTAAGATCTACACGGTTATTACTGCGCACCGGCTTCAAGAGGTCAGATCGATCGGTATCCGCCGTAATAAACTGAAGTCCCCCTTGGTAGCGCAGGGTTACGCCGGAATTGCCCAACATAAAGGTGGGGCTGTACAGGACGGCCCCTAGGCTACTGTGGATGGTTTGGTAGCCGAGGGAACCATTGAAAAGCTGATCGCGATAGCTGGCTTCTAGGGCTAAGATATGGCGCAGCGGTAGCGCCTGTTGCAGCCGCAAATTGCCCCGAAAGGTTTGCTCAAACTGCTCTGTGCCGATCGCCCCTAAATCCGTGGCCACAAAATTCCCCGTCACCGTCGTGCCCGATCGGATTTGTGCCCAAAGGCTCCCCTTGAGGGCAAAGGAGCTAAGCACCGGGATGGGATCTTCGGGATCGGCATCAGTAGCGCTATTCAGGAGGGTTTTTTGCAGGAGAAACTGCGGTGTCAAGGCAATGCGCAGATTATCGCGGGAAATTGGCTCAAAGGTGCGCTCAATAAACAGCCCGCCGCGATCGTTACCCTCATAGCCAATGCTAAACAGCCCCGCATCCTGTGCCCGCCGATCGATCAGCACCCGATCGCGAAAGGTCGGCAAAACCAAACCATTGTCAAAAATATACCGGGGCTGATCGGCGCGAATTTCGCTGACCAGGGGCGTAATTTCGCGGTATTCCAGGTTATTGGTGCGGAGCCGAAACTGACTGGGGTCAAAGGGATCGTTGCTGAGGATAGCGCGATCGGCCACCCAACCATCGGGCAACAGATCGACCCGCTCGGCTTGGTAGCGCCAATGGTTAATGGTGCCGGTTTGGCGGAAGTTGCTGATTTCTAGCGGCACAGCGACAACATTTTCGGGGTTGCCGTTGGTGGTGTCTGTGGCCCCAAAGCTAGTGCCAAATCCGGTAGTGATGAGGGTTTCGCCGACTAAGCGGGGCTGAACGAGGGGGGGATTTTCGGGGAAGAGCAACGCAGGATCGTCGGCGGGTAAGCCCTGGGATGGAGTTGCGCCAAAGTCCAAGTCCTGGGTGCTTTCGGCGTTGAAAATTTGACCCGTAGCGGGTTCCACAATGCCCCGCTCCTGGAGCAAGTTATATTCCAAATAGTCGCCATTGATGCGCTGTTGGCCCCGCCGAAATTTAACGTTGCCTTCAGCCCGCACAAATTTAGTTGCGACATTGTACTGAATTCGATCGGCCACGATCGCCCCGCCGTTGAAGCGCAGGAAAGCATTACCCTCGGCCACCATAATTTGGCGACGACGATCGAAGGCTTGGCGATCGGCTTTGAGGTCAATCAGGCTGAGGTTATTGGGACTAACCCCTTCAAGGGGGACGCGATCGGCGGGTGGATTCAGGCTAGGATCATTAAGGCTAGGATCATTAAGGCTAGGATCATGAAGGCTAGGGTTGTCCAGACTGGGGATTTCAGAGCCGGTGCGGTTGAGGTTGCGTGGATCCGACAATTGGGGATCAATCTGGTCACCCAAACGCTCTGTTTCTGCCTCAATCTGCTCCGCTAAGCTCCGATCGCCTTGAATCCCTTCCAAGTAAACCGTAGGAGTTGCCGCCGGATCGATGGCGGCGGGATCGATCGGGAGCGGATCGATCGGGACTAACTCGATCGGGGCGGGATCGGCGGGAACGTCATTCAGTTGCGCTAGGTCGGTGGCTACCGGGGCGATCGGGGCGGCTGGGGTGATGGACGAGGGCCACGATCGCCGAGGGAACCGGGGGTAAAGGCTGGGGGAAGCTGCCGATCGGGAGCGATCGCCGGAAGCAGGGGGAGAGACCAGGGCCGCAGGGGAAGCCGTCGCGTCCCGGTGGGCCAAGGTTGGACTGGCTTCAGGGGGGTAAACTTCGGGCTGGCTGGCACTGGGGGCCAGGGCCGATCGTGGGGCGATCGCCGGAGGGATAGACGCTGGGGTATGGGGTACGGGGATCTTAGGCGCTAAAGCATCGGGCGCTAGGGAACTGGCCGCTGGAGTATCGGGCGCTGAGGTATCGACCGCTGAAGTATCGGGCGCTAGAGAACTGGGCGCTAAAGTATCGGGCGCTAGGGAACTGGGCACCGTAGCGCCTAGATCCTGGGCAACCCTACTATCCGCCGCTACCGAAACAGGGGAAGAGCCGACCTGTCCAGGGGAGGGGGGTAACAGATCCACCGCCGCATAACTGAAAGGTTCAGGGCGATCGGCCACAACTTGGACCAGGGCCACATTTTCCATCATTTCCGCTGGATCTGGCCCCAGATTTGGCACATAGAGAAAATCAATCATGACGCTCCACACACAGCGATGGCGGATCCCCAAGAGACAATCAATCCCTGGGCCACCCTATCGTTTTATAACCGCTATAACACACCAGTTAATAAAAAAGGTACGTCTAGCGTACCTTTTCAGTCCTTAAGAGTCTTCAACCTGAAGAAACGATGTTCAAACTTTGAACGGGTCAATGCTGAATCTCGACATAACCTCGCGCAAAAGAGAGGATTCGATCGCAATCTTAAGGAATGGGGATTTGAATGGTAAAGGGCGTTCGGGGCTAGGATCTGCACTCTGAGGTACAAAACAAAGTCTAGAGCTTCAGAGTTCCAATCTGCCAACGAGGGCACCCCAACGGGGGGTTTACCGCTCTAGGTCAGCATCCTTACGGCTAGGAGTCCGGGACGGGTCGCCGGATAGGAACCCAAACACGAATAGGGCCACGAAAAAGGAAACGGTTACATAAACAAGGATTTTTAAGGCTTCCATTGTTAAGATCTCCGACAAGTTAGGCACTCAACAGCCACACCATCATACCGAAAGAGGGGAGTCTATAGCTGCAAACGGCCAGAGATTTAGGGGGGGCGACGGCAGAATGGTAGCTTTTGATACAAACTGACCTGACCGATCGCCGGGGGCCGATCGCTCAAGCCCAGCCCTAGAGGGGTTTCCACTCTGGGAACAGGTGATGCAGCAGCAGACCCAGTTCTTCCGTTTGCGCCAACAGAATAGACCGCAGATACTCAAGGGCGTGAATCACTCCGGTGCCGATGGGCTTCAGGTTTGGGCATAGGTGCGGAAGAGGAGCGCTAGCTTTTCTGCTTCTAGGGCTAAATTAAAATCCGCCTCCACCTTAGCCCGCCCAGCGGCCCCCATCCGCGATCGCTGCTCAGGGCTATTTAACAACGCCACGATCGCCGCTGTCAGCACTTCTGCGGATCCGGGCGGCACCACATAACCACTCACCCCCGCCTCCACCAACTCACTCACCCCCGCCACCTGGGTCGCCACAACGGGCACCGCCGCCGCCATCGCCTCCATCAGCGAGACAGGCACCCCCTCCGCAAAGCTGGGCAAAACAAAAACATCGGTCTCCCGCAGATATTGGCGCACTTCCTGCTGGGACCGATAGCCAACAAAATCCACCTGATTAGATAAGCCATACTGCGCAACCCACTGCTCCCACTCCCGCCGCGAAGGGCCATCCCCCACGATCGTCAGGGTGACATCGGGATGACTTTCCTGAACCGATCGCAGGCTTTCCAGCAGGACAGGGACTCCTTTTTCGGGGGAGAGGCGACCGACATAGAGGAGCCGCTTGCGATCGGGGGTGTGGGTGGAGGGCAGATAGAGGCGAGGTTCTACGCCACAGTGGATAATGTGCAGACTGGACCAATGGGAAATGGGAGCGAAGTAGAAGCCTTGGCTGCGGCAAAAATGGCTAATACAGACGACAAACTTGGCGCGTTGCAGTTTTTCCGGTAAACACCAGCGGTAGGGTTCAAAGAAAATATGGGGGCCGTGCATCGTAAAGCTAAAGCTAAAGCCGCCCAACTCTGCCGCTAGCATCGCGACGGTGCAGCTAGAGGAGGCAATATGGTTATGGAGGTGCTTAATGCGGCGTTTTTGCAGTTGATCGGCGAGAATTCCCGCTTCAATAAAGTAAAAAAGCTGATAGAGCAAGCCCCGCAGTCCCGGTTGGCGGGTTTTGAGGGCAAGGGCGATCGATCCCAGATACCGCAAGGGCGATCGCAGCAGTAATTGCCCATGGGCTAGCCCCAAATTGACCACATTGGGCGGCAGGAGATAATAGGTCTTGTCCCGCTCGTCTTGCTGCTCTGGCCCCACAAGGTGCTCTGTACCGGTGTGGCGTACCGAAAAAGTATGGATTTCTAGCCCTTGCTGCCGCAGAAGGGCAACTTCCCGCTGAATAAAGGTATCAGTGGCACGGGGATATTGGCCGGACAGGTAGGCAATACGCATGGGGGTTTGCTCAGGGATTTGCTCAGGGATTTGCTCAACCGGAGATCAACCACATCTAGGTTGAGACAGGCGCAGACTAAGGTTGGGGAGTCCCGATCCGGTAGGGGCAATCCCCCCATGGTTGCCCTGATTCAGGAATCCGGCAGGGGCAATCCCCCCATGGTTGCCCTAGTGGTATACAACGTTAGGCCGCAGGGGTAAACACAGTCTCGGCAGCAACACCAAACAGGCCCGCAAACAGCCCTAGCCCCTCGATCGACCCCAAAGCCGGATCAGCAGCCCGTTCCGGGTGGGGCATCATTCCCAAAATATTCCCCGCCTCATTGCAAATTCCGGCAATATCACGGGCAGATCCGTTGGGATTGCAGCCCGGTCTGTAGCGGAAGAGAATTTGGCCATTTTCCTCTAGGGTTTGCAGGGTAGTTTCATCGGCGTAGTAGCAGCCCTCCCCATGGGCGATCGGCAGGGTAATGCTAGAAGTTTCGGGACCATAGCCACGGGTCCAGGGGGTGTCGGGGCGATCGATCGTCAGGGGAACCCGATCGCAGACAAAGTGCAGCCCTCGGTTGCGCACCAAGGCACCGGGCAGCAAGCCGATTTCCGTCAAAATTTGGAAGCCGTTGCAAACTCCCAGAACCAATCCCCCGGTTTTGGCATGGGCGACGGTGGCCGTCATGGCGGGGGAAAAGCGGGCGATCGCCCCACAGCGCAGGTAATCCCCATAGCTAAAGCCACCAGGCACAATGACCAAATCCACGCCACCGAGATCGGACTCTTCATGCCAAATCATCCGGGTAGGCTGACCAAAAATGCCCTGGGTAATCCACTGCATATCGCGATCGCAGTTGGATCCCGGAAAGACAATAATGCCAACGTTCATTACGCTTTTCCTGTAAAAAGTGCTCTAGGGGTTGGGGCAGGTCGATCGCGCAGCAGCGATTCTAGGCGATCCGAGGCTGAGGGGGGGTTAGGCAGGTTGTAGCTCAAAGCGGTAATTTTCGATGACCGGGTTGGCGAGGAGTTGGTCACAAATAACGTGAAGCTGTGCTTCAGCAGTGGCCCGATCGGCGGCGGATAAGCGCAACTCAATATATTTACCAATCCGAACCTGCTCAACCCCGTCATAACCCATCTGGCTTAGGCCAGCCTGTACAGCCGTTCCGGCGGGGTCCAAAACCGAGGGCCGCAGGGTCACGTAAATTTGGGCTTGGTAGGTTTGCAGCGCGGTGGGGGGGGGAGCGGTCTGTGTCACGGGGGGGATACCTAGCGGGGAAAAGAGGGGCTGGGAAAGGGGTTTATATCGTTTTGGCAGGGAGCCTGGTGAGGACGGTAAAACCTAAAGCTAATAAACTCAACCGTCCCCATTCCCCATTAGACCCTGTGGGGATTCGCCTTGTCTAGGGGCGCACTGGCTTAAGACGCGGTTTCCAAAGACTCCGCAGCGGTGGACGGTTGCCCTAGGGATGCTTTGAGTTCGGCGGCTTTGCGCTCTGCATCAAGGCGACGTTTGCGGGCGTAGAGTTGGATGGTAACGGCCATGAGCAAAACAAGGCCAAAGATGAGCCAGACGGTGCCGCTGGTGGGGAGGCTGTTTTTGAAGACGACCAGCATCACGATCGACACCAGCAACAGGGTCGGGGCTTCGTTCAATGCCCGCAGTTGCTTACTGCCCCAGCGACAGGTTCCGGCTTCGAGTTGGCGAATGAGCCGCCCACAAAAGAAGTGATAGGCCACTAGCAGCACGACAAGGCCCATTTTGATGTGTAACCAGCGATTTTGCAGCCAGCCCGGTTCACTGACGAGGAGGCCGATCGCCATGGCCACGGTGACGGCCATGCCGGGGGTCGTAATAATGTTGTAGAGGCGCTTCTCCATGATCAAATACTGATCTTTGAGAATACTTTGGGCCGGTTCCGGTTGGGCTTCGGCTTCGACGTGGTAGATAAAGAGCCGCACAAGGTAGAAGAGTCCGGCAAACCACACCACAACACCGATGATGTGGAAGGCTTTGAACCAGAGATACGCCATAATCATTCCCTATTCGATCGTTGGTTGAAGGCACTCTTCACTATCCAATAGGGGCGGGAGTCTAAACAAGTTTTAGTTAAAAAATGCAAAATAAATGGTTTAACAGGGCTGGCCCTTGCCAAGCTGATCTTCACCAGATGCTGCCCCCTGCGGATCGTCTTCCGGCTCTGGGGCAGATTCCGATCGGCCCAGAACAGGGAAGAATAGCGCTAGACTGACGCATCCAGCTTGAACCGTGAGGGAAAAAACCATGGCAGCAGGTCAGAAAAAACAACCCCGTCCCCAGCCCAACCCCAGCCCAGGGCAAACGGGCTTAAATCTCACCCCCAACCCGATCGATCGCCCCGCCGACCCCGGAGCCGACCCGATCGCCGATCGCATCCAGGAACTTTGCCACCTGCTCCAAAAAGCCAGCTACGCCTACTACGCCCTCGACAACCCCCTCCTAGAAGACTCCGTTTACGATCGCCTCTACCGCGAACTCCAAGACCTCGAACAGGCCAACCCCCACCTCATCAACCCCGACAGCCCCACCCAGCGCGTTGGAGAACGCCCGATCGAAGGCTTCACCTCCGTTAAACACCAAATTTCCCTCTATAGCCTTGAAAACGCCTTCAACGCCCAAGAAGTCCAAGCCTGGGACGATCGCTGGCGGCGGCACTGGCAGAGCAACCAACCCAACACCACCCCCCCCGCCTCCCCCTACGTCTGTGAACTCAAAATCGACGGATCCGCCCTCGCCCTCACCTACGAAAACGGCCTACTCGTGCGGGGAGCCACGCGGGGAGACGGCACCTGGGGCGAAGACATCACCCAAAATGTCAAAACCATTCGATCGATCCCCCTGCGCCTCAATCTCCAGAATCCCCCCGATCGCCTGGAAATACGCGGCGAAGCCTTCCTACCCCTCCAAACCTTTCAGAGCCTCAACCAAGAGCGGGAACAGGCCGGAGAAGCCCCCTTTGCCAACCCCCGCAACGCCGCCGCCGGAACCCTGCGCCACCTCGACCCCCGCGTCGTTGCCCAACGCAAACTCGACTTCTTTGCCTATACCCTCCAATTTCCCGACGAAACTGACCTAGAATCCACGGATTTAGTCCCCCCCCAGAGCCAAACCGACAGCCTGACCACCCTGCAAGACCTAGGCTTTCGGGTGAACCCCCACCGGGCAACCGTGGCCGATCTCGCTGCGGTTCAGCAATTTTTCCAGGATTGGGACCAAAAGCGCCACGATTTGCCCTATATGACCGATGGCGTTGTCGTTAAGCTGGACTCCCACCCCCTCCAAGCCGCCCTCGGCTTTACCCAAAAATTTCCCCGCTGGGCGATCGCCCTCAAATACCCCGCCGAAGAAGTCCCCACCCGCCTCCAAGCCGTCACCTTCCAGGTGGGCCGCACCGGCGCAATTACCCCCGTCGCTGAGTTGGAGCCAGTTCAGTTGGCGGGCACAACGGTGGCCCGTGCAACGCTGCACAACCGCGATCGCATTGCCGAACTAGACCTCCACCTCGGCGATACCGTCATTGTCCGCAAAGCCGGGGAAATCATTCCCGAAGTGGTCAAAGTCCTGCCAGAATTACGGCCCCAGGGAGCGATCGCGATCGCGATGGCGAGCCATTGCCCGGAATGCGGCCAACCCGTAGTTCAGAGCCAGGAAGAAGCCGCAACCCGCTGTGTTAACGGCTCCTGCCCAGCAGTGCTGCGGGGGTCATTGCTGCACTGGGTCAGCCGCGATGCCTTGGATATTGACGGCATGGGCAAGAAGTTGGTGGAACAGTTGGTCAGTCAGCAGGTGGTGCAGTCCGTGGCGGATTTGTACGATCTTCAGGAGTCGGCTCTGATGGGTTTGGAGCGGATGGGGCAAAAGTCGGCCCAAAAGCTGGTTGCGGCGATCGAAAACTCAAAACAGCGGCCTTGGGATCGGGTTCTCTATGGTTTAGGCATCCGCCATGTGGGCAGTGTCAATGCCCAAGTCCTGGCCCAGCAGTTTCCCAGCGTAGAGGCGCTACAGGAAGCTAGCCCTGGGGATATCGCCGCAATTTATGGCATTGGTGAAGAAATCGCCCGATCGGTCCACCATTGGTTCCAGGTGCCCAGTAATGGGGTGCTGATCGATCGCCTCCGCCAAGCCGGTCTCCAACTGGCCCAAGCTGCCCCCGCCCCCGGTACCCCTACCGCAACTGCCCCAACCCAACCCCTCCAGGGCAAAACCTTTGTCATTACCGGCACCCTGCCCAACCTCAGCCGCGATCAAGCCAAGGCTTTAATCCAACAAGCAGGGGGCAAGGTGACCGGCTCGGTGAGTACAAAAACAGACTATTTGCTGGCTGGGGAGGCAGCGGGATCTAAACTAACTAAAGCCCAAGATTTAGGGGTTAACGTGATTTCAGAGGCTGATTTACAGACATTATTGCAAACTTAACCCATTTAGGTGCATTTCACTTTAGAGCAACCCAGACCCTAACCTGACCCCAAAAGCTCGTAGTGCGGACTTTAGTCCGTACCGGGGCAAAAATGAAATGCACCCACCCCAAAAGCTCGTAGTGCGGACTTTAGTCCGTACCAGGGCAAAAATGAAATGCACCCACCCCAAAAGCTCGTAGTGCGGACTTTAGTCCGTACCAGGGCAAAAATGAAATGCACCCACGCTTGAGTTAATCGCACAGATGGCCATCCTCCAGAGACAGAATCCGATCGGCCACATCCAAAATCCGATCGTCATGGGTCACCAGCAACACCGTACAACCCTGCTCCCGCGCCAGATTTTGCATCAAAACCACCACCTCCCGCCCCGAAATACTATCTAACGCCGCCGTTGGCTCATCCGCCAAAATCAGTTGCGGCCCACTCACCACCGCCCGCGCCACCGCCACCCGCTGCTTCTGCCCCCCCGACAACTGCCGAGGAAACGCCCCCCCCCGATCGCCCAACCCCACATGGGCCAACGCCTCGATCGCCCGCTCCGCCATCTGCGATCGGCTCCAGCACCCCTGCACCTCCAACCCCATCATCACATTCTCCTGGGCCGTCAAATTGGGGTGCAAATTATGGGCCTGGAAAATAAAACCCGTCTGCCGCCGCACCCAAAGCCGCTGCTGATTCGTCGCCCCCAGTAGCTCCTGCCCCAAAAACCGCAAACTTCCCGTCTGCATCGCCCGCAATCCCCCCACCAGCGTCAACAGCGTCGTTTTTCCCGACCCCGACGGCCCCCGCAAAATCACCACCTCCCCCCGCCCCAAAGTCAGGCTAATCTCAAAGAGGATTTGCCGCTGTAATTCCCCTTTGCCAAAGGTATAGTTTAGAGCCTCGATCGCCACCGTTGGCACTAACTGAGGATCAACTACAGCCGCGATCGTATTACCCTCAAACCCTGAATGAGCCGGACTATTAGCAAAATTAAACATAAGAAAACCTCAAAATTCTTGAAATCACTGAAATATCGCTAATATTCTGCCTTTTACCCTAGAATAATAACCTTATCATCGGTTATATTCCACCTTGGAGTAACCCAGACCCAGACCATACCAAAAAAGCTCGTAGTACGGCTCGTAGTACGGCTCGTAGTACGGACTTTAGTCCGTACCAAAAAGGCTCGTAGTACGAACTTTAGTCCGTACAGTGGCACTAGAACAAATCCGCCGGATCCGCCGATTGCAGTTGACGGGTTGCGATCGCCCCCGACAGCAAACACATCGCCAACGTTAAACCAAAAACAAAAATCGCCCGATCAAGCCGCAAAACCATCGGTAACGTCGTCGCAGCCGCAGCCACTTTGTAAAGAACCGCCGAAACCCCCAGTCCCGGTAAAAACCCCAACAACGCCAAAATAACCGACTCCTCAACCACGATCGCCAGTAAATAGCCCTGACTAAACCCCATGGCCTTAAAGGTCGCATATTCTCGCAAATGCGCATTGACATCCGTTGAAAGCACCTGATAGACAATCACCACCCCCACCACAAACGCCATACTCGCCCCCAACCCAAACACAAACCCCACCGGACTTTCCCGCTCCCAATAGTTCCGCTCCTTCTGGACAAAATCTGCCTTCGTAAACACCTCCACATCCTCAGTCAGGAACTGCGCTAAGGCATCCCGCACCGCTAGCACCTCAACCCCTGGCTCCACTGTCAGCAGCCCCAAACTAACACTACCGGGATTGCGTTTCGGAAACAGTAAACTATAGGTTTGATCACTAGTCGCTACAAATCCATCGGTTCCAAAAGAAGCCCCTAGCTGAAATAAACCCTGAATCTTCAAGGTTTTGCCCTCAGATTCCGTTTTAACCACCTCTCCTCGCTCCAACTGTGCAATAACCTGGTCATACTCTCCCCGCGACCCCCGATCGAACAGCACCACCATCGGCTCCTTCAACAACTCAGCCTGAGCATTCACCCCCGACAGCATCAGGGCCGGTTTGCGGGGGTCAAAGGCCAGAATTTGCACAAAAGTATCCTGTCCTGTCTGGGGATTGGTCCAAGTCAAGGGGCGGGAATATAGGGCTTGGGCTTGGCTTACACCGGGAATGTCCAGGGCTTGATAGAGGCGACGACGGCTGAAAGTCGAGAAATTTTGGCTATTTTTGGCATCGGGCGAGACCAGGACAATATCTGCGTCCAAACTCTTAATCAGTGCCGTATTACTGTCATACAGCGCCCCCTTAAAGCCCAACTGCATAAACATTAAAATATCCGCAAAGGCAATCCCCGCCAGAGCCGTTGCCAACCGACTGCGCTCCCGAAACAGTTGCAACCAACCCAAGGGGGTCCGGCGACGAAGAGCGCCAAAGGGCTGCGATCGGGGCCGATTCACCGCGTCTGGGGCCATAACAACAGCGGGCTGTGGAACAGAAGTAGATGTTTCGATCGCCATAAAATCACACCCAATTCAAAATAAACTTATCTGACTACAACGGGACTAAAAACTAGGGTTGGATTGCAATTTGCGCCGTTACCTGCAAATTAGTAAACCGTGGCGTAACCTGACGCGAAGATTCATCCAAAGCAATCCACACCTCCACCACCCGCGCATCGATCGTCGCACTGGGATCCGTACTGATCACACTTTGGACCTGCACCTTTTGCCCCAGTCGCTCCACCGTTCCCCGTAGGGGTTGGGGCAAAGCTTCACTGGTCACCACCACCGGCTGACCCACCGCAATTTGCTGAAAATCGCTCTCATAGACCTCAGCCCGCACGCTCATCTGCTCCACAGCCCCCAACTCCAGTAAATCACCCCCTCCCTCGACCTGCTCTCCAGTTTGGGCGAAAATCTCCAGCACTACCCCCGATCGTGGTGCCCGCACTACAGTCTGGGCTAACTCCACCTCCCGTTGGGCGATCGTGGCCTGGGCTTGGTTCACCTGGGCCTGGGCAATCGCCACATCCACGGGCCGCACCTCCGCAATTTGGGCTAATTTAGCCTCCGCCGACAGAAGTTCCGGCGATCGGGTTGTTTTCAAGCGTTCCAGTTCCGCTAAGGCTTGCTGATAACTTTGTTGAGCCGTTTCCCAGCTTAGCTGATAGCCATCCCGCTCCAAAGCCGCGATCGCCCCCGCCTCGTATAATCCCTGGTACCGCTCTAGATCGAGCTTTGCTTTTTGGGCCTCTGCCCCTAGGCGCACCACTGCGGCCTCCTGAGCCGTAATCCGAGCCGCCTGATCCGCCTCTAACCGTTGAATTTCTGCCTTTTGGCCCGCAATTTCCCCCGTCTTAGCCCCTGCCTGGACCTGGAGCAGTTGGGCCTCCGCCACAGCCAGCGCTTGGGTTGCCTGCAACAAAGCCGCCTTGCGCAACGGGTAAGTATCTAAAATAGCTAGAATTTGGCCAACTTCAACGCTATCCCCTTCCTTAACTTGCAATTGCTCAACCCGACTACCTTGGGCCGTTGAAGGCACGGCAATTTTAAGGGTTTCTCCCTGGGGTTCCAGCACACCCAAGGCCGTGATGGTGTTGGGCTGGAGGCTGGGCTGAGTCAGGGCGGGACTCGGTTCTGGGGTGTCCTGGGCTTGGAGCAATTGCCCCGGACGCAAAATCGCAAGGCCAAGGCCGACCCCGACCAAAGCCACAAAGGCGATCGGGAGCAGCTTAGGGGGGGAAGAGGTAGGGAAAGGTGCTGTCATAAGGGGGGGCGCAACCAGGACTGGCGCAACAGAGGACGGTGCAACAGGAACCAGAAAACTAACTAAACGGTTTAGTAAAGTTTCTGCATGTATACTAAACTGTTTAGTAAAGTCTGACAAGTAACATCCCCAGAAAAACGTCGGCTCGATCCCCCCAGCAAGAACCCCTATGGCAACTAAAACCGAAACCAAGGCTGATGGAATTCTGGCAGCGGCCCTCCGAGAGTTTATTAAGACGGGCTACATGGGCACCAGCCTCGATCGCATTGCCAAGGCGGCCAACGTCTCTAAACCCACCCTCTATAGCTATTTTCACGACAAAGCCAGCCTGTTTGAAGCCGTTATCAAGGACCAAATTCAAACCTTTAGCCAAGACATAACCGAGCTTTCCCTAGACTGGAATCTCCAGGTCAGTACTGATCCCAATGCCTATCCCGATCCCCGGACTCTGCTGCTGATGGTGCTGAACCGCCTCCTCGATCGAATGCTCAACAACACCGATCAACACCATGACATTGTGCGGCTGCTCCTGGGGGAATCGGGCCGCTTTCCCAACCTTGCCCAACAGGTCATTGCTTCGGTCCACAAACCCGTCATCGATCGCCTCAGCCACCTCCTCACCACCCATCCCCAAATCCACTGCGCCGATCCCCGCCTCACGGCCTGCACCCTCTTCGGCTCCCTGATTTACTACACCATGACGCAACATATGTTGCAATCTGCCCTCATTCTGCCGATCGATCGCCAAACCTACCTTAATAACCTTGTTTCCCTCGCCCTCGCCCCTCAGAACATGAACTAAGGGCTGGGGAGCATCCCACTTTAGCGATTTAACCGATCGGGTCGGGGCAATCCCCCCGTGGTTGCCCCGGTTTTGGGCCGAAGAGGGGAGCCACGGGGGCACGACCCCTACCAAGATAGCTTCAAAGTGGGATTCAAAGTCGGATGCACCTAGGGGCTGTCATCATTTAGTCCTAGAATGCCCGGAGTGTCAGGATCACAGCCCCTAGCCGATAAAACTGGGGCAGGCGTGTCACTCTGATACCCCAAGGTTTCTACGGTTAATTGATGACACACCCTAGGCTTTGAGGTTTAGAAGTCCCTGCTCCTTTAATTTGGGATCAAAGCGCAGCTTCAGCATCACCCCCCGCGCCGCTAAAACAGCAAAAATCTCCTGCTCAACCCGCCGCGCCACATCTTTAATCAGCTTGCTGCGGCTCAGGTCATCTGCTGCCGCGATCGCCGCTTTTTCAGCCTCAGTCATCAGCGGTTCCACTGCGATCGCCTGGGTCCAGCGCTCCTCCTCTGGCCCATTGCCCAGGGGAATCGCTCCATTTTCCGTGAGCCACTGCTGCCGCATAGCCTCCAAAACCGTCCGATTAGGCCGATCGAGGGTCTGCACCTTCACCCAATAGCATTGTTCCGGGCAACGCACCAAATGCTGCTTCAAACTGGCATAAATATCCCGCGATAACCCCACATAGCAGAGCACTTCCGCTTCATCAAAGATGGCATAGGCTCCCACCTTCCCCGCAAAGGGCTGTTCTGGGATCAGGCCCCCATCGTCAAGGTATGACACAAAGGGCAGGGCACTGAGGCTGGGAATGTCGATCGTCATGGGGAACGGGGCAACGCAGTAATGCCCCAGTGTATCAGGTTCGGCGATCGGGGCGGGTTTCGATCAGCGCCGCTGCCCCCCCAATCCCAAACTCCAACACGAAAACCGCCAGCCTTTCCCCCCTGAGCATCGCCCCCTAGCGGCAGGGAACTGCACAGGGCTGCAAGCCAAAAATCGGCTGGGGATCCAGGCCAGTAATGCCATAGAACTCGACCGGGGTTAGGGTGCTGACGATCGGGGCCGCTTCCCAGGTTTGGAGTTGTTGATGGGTTTTTTGAAAAAACGGCAGACCCCGCAGGTAGTGGAGCCGGAGCCAGTGGGACACCAGGGTTTCCACCAGGGCTAGCTCAATTAAAGGGGCGGGATAGGACCGCAGCAAATCTTCAAGATAGGCCGAACAGAGCGGACTATCCCCCTGATCCAGGTGGTAGCTGCTGACGATGTGGCGCACCCGTTGGCGGTGGGCCTGGTGGCGATCGAGGGAGGTGGGCTTATCGGTAGGCTCGTCCATGGGACTTTCACGGTCTATGGTTTTCATGGGCAATTGCGGCTGAAAACGGAGTGTCAAGCTAGAAAGCACTGGAGTTACAAAAGCCAGACATGCGGAAATACAAATTAAAAATAAAACTTTTACAGCTATAAAAATACCACAAAATTGGGTTGTTATTTAAATTAAATACTGGAGTACTCAACTGAAAGCATTAAAATACCCCGTGAAGTCGATCGGCCCGATCGCCATCACAGGGTGCGGACTAATACCAAATCCGACTCATCTCGATTCGTTTGGGTAGGGGCAATCCCCCCATGGTTGCCCCTGTATTTGGCGGTCAGAGGGTCGGCACAGGGGCACGACCCCTACCCGTTTATTCTGTTTCAGGCTCAACGGATTTGGTATAAAGTCCGTGCTACAAGCTTTTTTGGCCGATCGCCATCACGGGGTACGGACTAAAGTCCGTACTACGAGCCTTTTGGGTACAGTTTGCCGATGCATCGAGGTACCCAGCCTGGGCTTACAGCGTCAGTTGATTGACCTGATCCAGCATTTGCAGCCCGTGGATCAAAGAAGCCCCGCCCCGGATCGCCGTCGCCACATGGACCGCCTCCGTCATCTCCTCCAAATCCGAACCTTCCTGGAGCGCTGCCCTGCTATAGGCTTCAATGCAATAGGGACACTGCACCGTATGGGCCACCGCCAGCGCAATCAACGCCTTTTCCCGCTTGGACAGCGTTCCTTCTTCAAAAACACTGCTGTAGTAGTCAAAAAACTTCTGAGCCAAGGCAGGATTGCCTTCGCCAATCTGGCTAAAGTTCGGTAAATGCTCAGATTTGTAGTAAGCGTCAGCCATAACTGAGCCAGACTTGCTGGGGTTTAAGTTAGGGATTTAAGTTAACGGAGAGAGAGGGATTCGAACCCTCGAACAAGTTACCCTGTTACAGCATTTCCAGTGCTGCGCCTTCAACCGCTCGGCCATCTCTCCAGAGATGGAGGCAAGGTAAATCACTTTACCCGCCACAGGTCTACGACTATATCAGAAAAGGGCAACCCTGTGCAATCTTCTTGAAACTTTCTTCGCCGATCGCCCCCCAGCCCTGCGACAAGTGATTCCGCAAGCTATGATGAAAACGCTTCAGTGGGAGGGTCATTATGAAGGCGCATTTAGACTACGGTTCAATTTTCCAGGTCAAGACGATCGCGGTCGTGTTAGGAGTAGGGGGCGGACTACTATTGGCGGGATCCCAGGGCACCCGTCTGTTTCAAGAGTGGCAAGTGCGCCGTCAGGAACAGGCACTTTTAACCCAAATCCAAGCCCTAGAGGCCAGCAAAGCCTACAGTCAATGTCGCAGCCAAGGCGCAACGGTGGATCCCACGGCAGAGATCTATCCAGAAGCCTTGACAGTGGTGCAGTCTTGCTTCTTGAAGGATGCTCAGCAACAGGCCGATCGGGGGGCTTGGGCCGAAACCTTGGCGATTTTGGTGGATTTCCCGACCCAGGGCGATCGCTATCCGGAGGCCAAAAGTTTAATGCAGTCTGGGATGAGCGCCCTGATGACCGAGGCCGAAGGCATCTTGGCCCAGGGTGATATTGAAGCGGCGATCGCCCTGCTCCAGGCCGTACCAACCCAGGTGCCAGGGGCCGAAGCCGTAACCCAACTGACCCAGGACTGGCAAACCACTTGGAGCCAAAATGCCCAACTGAAAGCCTCAGCGGAGCAGTCCTTGGAGCGGGGGCGCTGGCTAGAAGCCAAGCAAACCCTAGATAAGGTGAGTAACCATCCCTACTGGCAAGCGGACATTAAACCCCTCATGACCCAGGCCCAGGCAGGCATCGATCGGGTCATGGCGCGGGAGCAGGCGGCCCAGCGAGCAACCATTCAACGGCAACAGCAACGGCAACAGCAACAGCAGCCAGCCCCAACCCAGCCAGCCCAGTCGGAGCAACCCCAGCCCAGCCCATTTGAACAGCGCCTTCAGTCTGTGTACGACACCTATGTTGAGGAAGGGATGGAAGAGTGGGAAGCTTGGGAAACGTCCTGTGAAACCCTGGGCGGAACAGTGGTCGATCGGGGTCCAGAATCGGTCTGTCAGTCCTAGGGGGACATGAGCAAGACCAGAGTTGCGATTCTCCCAGAAGGGGAATGAAGGAGGCCGATTGCAAAGCGGCGATCCCAGCAGGGATTTTTAGAAAAGCCGCTAAATTCTCCCCGTAAGACGTTTTCTATCCCCAAAACCCATGCCCGCCAACTTCACCCCCCCTGCTGCCACCATTGCCGATCGCGACCAGACCGATCGCCAATGGTGGGCCGAGCAATGGCTAGACCTGATCAACTCCTATCGGTTCAAGAAGCGCTTGGAACGGGGCTGGAAATATGCCCGTGCAGGCCACGTTAAGCAAATTCGTTTTACCGATCGCAAGGTCCTCGCCAAGGTCCAAGGCACCGACCCCAAACCCTACCACGTCTCCCTGTGGCTCACCCCCCTCAGCGACGAAGACTGGCAATATGTCCTCAACACCCTCTGCCAGCGGGCAATCTTTTCCGCCAAGTTACTCGCCGGAGAAATGCCCCACAACATCGAAGAAGTCTTCGCCATCAATGGGTTGCGCCTCTTTCCCTTCAACCTGAGCGAAGTCCACTCCCGCTGTAGCTGCCCCGACAAAGCCAACCCCTGCAAACACGTCAGCGCGATTTACTATCTCTTGGGCGATCGCTTTAGCGAAGACCCCTTCGTGCTGTTCCAGTTACGGGGGCGCACCCGTGAGCAAATTCTCGCCGCCCTGCGCCAACAGCGACAACGGACCCTCGGCAAAAAAGAAAGCCACCCCGCCGCCGCCCTCGCCACCCCGATCGTCCCCGATCCCCGCCGAGCCTGGTCCTACACCACCCCCCTAGACCCCTCCCTCGTCGTCATCACCCCCCCCACCAGCGGCGAAACCCTTTTGGATGTCTTGGGACCGATTCCCTTAGCCCTAGAAGGAGAGGGGAACTACAGTCAGGCCCAGCAAGCCCTCCTTCAAGGTTATTTACGGCAGGTTTACGCCACGGTGAGCCAACAGGCTATGATTCAAGCTATGACCCAAGGTCGGGATACAGACGAGTAAACCCCGGTGAAAGTTTCACCGCTATGGCAATCCCCTAGCCATCCCCTTGGCGATCTATGGCGATCTATTAAAGATCCCTCACCCCCAGCCCCCTCCCAGGGCGGAGGAGGAGAGACAAGATCGCTCTAGGGGCTGTCATCATTGAGTCCTAGAATGCCCGGAGTGTCAGGATTACAGCCCCTAGCCGCTAAAACTGGGGCGGGCGTGTAACTCTGAATACCTCAAGGTTTCTACGGTTAATTGATGACACGCCCTAGGTTAAGATCGGCCCTGGATTTGCCCAGGACTCTTTGAGGATTGCCCTAGGCGCGTGAGCCGCTCGCCGATCCCCTCCCGGTCTTTACCCCCTTTGCTGCTTAAGGCCAGCTTGCTACCACCACCGTGAACCTCTCATCTTTTAACTTTTTCCGTAGCCTTCGTGCCGACACTCGTCAATTTGCTGTCATTGGTTTAGGGCGCTTTGGGCGGGCCGTCTGTGCTACGCTCCATGGCCTCGGTTATGAGGTACTGGGCATTGATGCCAGCGATAAGCTAGTGGCCCAAGTCCTAGCGGATCAGATTGTGGCCCATGCGCTGCAACTGGACTCCACCGAACCCCACGCCCTGAAGGAGGCTGGCATTTATGAGTTTGATACGGTGATTGTGGCGATCGGCAACTACATCCAGGAGAGCATCATTACGACCCTCAACGTTAAAGAGGGCGGTGTTCCCCATGTCGTCGCCAAAGCCTCCTCCCAAATTCACGGCAAACTCCTCGATCGGGTTGGGGCCGATCATGTCGTCTTCCCAGAGTATGAAATGGGCTGTACCTTGGCCCGTTCCCTCACCCGACCGGGCATTTTAGACCAGTTCGTCCTTGACCCCGACCACAGCATTGTGGAAGTCGTCATTCCTGAGGAGTTTGATGGCAAAACCATCGCCGAACTCAACCTTCGGGCTAAATTTGGGGTGAACGTCCTAGCCGTTAGCTCGGCCCAAAAGTTTGAGATTAACCCCGGTCCCAATGTGCGGCTGCAAATGGGAATGCCCATGGTGGTGATCGGCTCCAATAAGGTGATCGATCGCTTTTTTCAGTGAGGTTCCCCTCCCCCCTAACATTGCCATGGTCCAAGTTATCGGTTTAATGAGCGGCACCTCCGTAGACGGCATTGATGCCGTTGTCGTGGAAATCCAAGATCACGGCCCAGGGCCGATCGATCTGGCCCCCGATCGCCCCCTGACTCCCAACGATCCCCCCCAACCCCTCAGCGTCACCCTCCTCCAAGGCATCACCTACCCCTACCCCCCCGACCTGCGCCAGCAGATTCTAGAGGTCTGTGGCGGAATGCCCCTCAGTCCGGAGCGCTGGGCCGAGTTAGACGACGCGATCGGCCACACCTTCGCCGCCGCCGCCCTAGAAGTCCAGGACATCGCCCGCCACAGCCGAGGGGGAGGCAAAGCAGACGCGATCGCCCCAACCCTGATTGGCTCCCATGGCCAAACCGTTTTCCACCGTCCCCCCCAGCCCGATCGCCTCGGCTACTCCCTCCAACTGGGTCGCGGAGCCATCATCGCCCAGCGCACCGGACTGCCCACCGTCAACGACTTCCGCAGCGCCGACATTGCCGCCGGAGGTCAAGGTGCCCCCCTCGTGCCGCCGATCGATGCCTGCCTCTTGGGCCATGGGCAAGAATGGCGCTGTATCCAAAACCTGGGCGGCATTGGCAACGTCACCATTCTGCCCCCCCGATCGAGCCTGCCCCCAACCCCAGCCCCGATCGATCCCCACTGGCACCACCCCCCTGCCTACACCCCCCTTCCCCCCCACCTCCAGCAGCCCCAAATCCGGGGGTGGGACACTGGCCCCGGTAACAGCCTTCTAGACTGGGCCGTCGTTCACCTCAGCGGCGGCAGTCAAACCTACGATCGCGATGGAGCCTGGGCCGCCCAAGGCCAAATTCACAGCGACCTCGTGAGCGAGTGGCTCGATCAAGACTTTTTTCGCCAAGCCCCCCCCAAGTCCACCGGTCGCGAACAGTTCGGAGCCGCCTATGGGGAACAGTGCTGGCAGCGTGCCCTCGCCTTGGGCCTCAGTCCAGCGGATTTTCTGGCGACGCTGACGGAATTGACCGCCCGATCGATCGCCGAAAGCTACCGAGCCTGGTTACCCCACCCCCCCGATCGTGTCCTCCTCTGCGGCGGCGGCAGCCATAACCATTTCCTCCAACAGCGCCTCCAGCACCACCTCCAAGCCCCCCTCCCAGCCCACCACCCCCCCATTCCCGTCGAGTCCACCAGCGCCTGGGGCATTGACGCAGACTTCAAAGAAGCCCTCATCTTCGCCGTTCTCGCCCACTGGCACCACCAAGGCATTCCCGGCAACCTGCCCGCCGTAACCGGTGCCCAGCAACCCGTCATTCTCGGCACCCTGCACCACCCCCCCCGCAAAATCAACGAACCCACAACCCAGCCCACCCCCCCCTGAACCGAAAATCCCGCCAGACCTCGTTCCCCAACCCTCCATCCAGCGCTTGTTCCCAGCAACTGGCGTGTTAGCATATCCGCAAGTTATCCTCACCCCCCCCTAGAACACACTCACAATTAGCAGGTTCAAAACAAGGATATTTCTGTGGCGCACTCGTTTCTGTTGGATGCAGGATACTGGACCCTCCAAGGTCACTGGTTAGAGCGCGATCTCTCCCCCCTCCCAGTCCAGGGGCGAATTCTCATCTCCTGGCGTGACGATTGGTTCACCATGGTGACCAAGCTGGTGTTTCCCCAACAAGACCGAGCCGATATTTCCTGCCAGTACCGAGGGCATGTGGATAGCGAAGCCCGTCTGTATACCTTTGTGCTGGTGCATAGTCTCCTGGGGCGCGTCGAAGGGGAGGGGTGGATTGGTCCAGACTCGATCGTGCAACGGTACTGGGTCTTGGGCGATGCCCAACGCCGCAATGGTGTCGAAACCCTCTACTGCCTCAATCCCACCACCTATCGCATCTCCAACGCCACCATGATGGGGCATCACCTCGTTAACGCCATGGAGGCAACCCTCTCTCGCCACAGTTAATCCCTCCAGTTCCACCGCCCCTGCAATCTACAATCCCAGCACCGGTCTCCCTAAAATTCATCCGGGGAAACAGCGGGGAAACCCCTAAAGATAGGCTAGACTGAAAACTCTAGAGTTCTGACCTTATCCCCATTCAGTCTGGCTAGCAGTCAGTCTGAGGGATCCTGAGTCAGTTAGGGGTGTATAACTTGAAACAGTCCTGAAAAAAGGCAACCCAGGGTACAAGCTGGGATTGACGGATAAAAGTGCAGGCCGAACCCCTCCATCGCAAAGGATCACACGTTACCAGACCTGTAGGGGGACTTTTCCTAGTCTTTTTATCGCCTTTGGACGTTTCCCCGCTTTTATGTGACTGTGCTTTCAAAATCCATGGCAGACTCTGATCCCAAATCCGATCACAATATTGGCCGCTTACTGGATAACCGCTACAAGCTAGAGGAGTTGATTGGCAAAGGGGCCATGGGTCGAGTCTATCTCGCCAAACATACGCTTCTAGAAGGGCGCGTCGCGGTCAAATTTCTCTCTACGACCCTCATTAGCGAGAAAATGAAGAGCCGCTTCTTCTATGAAGCCCGGATCTGTGCCCAGTTGGGACAGAAGACGATTCACATTGTGCGTGTCACGGATTTTGGCCTGGATGACCAAAACCATGATGTTCCCTTTTATGTCATGGAGTATCTCCAGGGGGAAAGTCTGGCGGAGATTTTGCAGTTGCAGCCCCTGGCCTTGCCTCGGTTTGTGGGGATTGCGCGACAGGTTTGTTTGGGGCTGAAGTATGCCCATGAAGGGATTGAGGTCGGCGGTAAAATCTGCCCCATTATTCACCGGGATGTGAAACCTAGCAATATCTTGGTAATGCCCGATGAGACCATGGGCGATCTGGTCAAAGTGCTGGATTTTGGGATTTCTCAGTTGCAGTCGGAGGATATGGAGGGGACCAAGACCTTTATGGGAACCTTGGCCTATGCGTCCCCGGAGCAAATGGAAGGAAAGGACATTGACCAGCGATCGGATCTGTACAGTTTTGGCATTTTGATGTTCCAAATGCTCACGGGAAAGCTGCCCCTCAGCCCTGAGAGCCACTCCTTTGGCGGCTGGTACAAAGCCCACCATTTCCAAAGGCCCAGTTCCCTAGAGGCGATCGTCCCCAACCTCAAGCCGCCCAAGTCTTTGGAAGTGCTGCTCTCAGCCTGCTTAGAAAAAGAACCCGCCAACCGGCCCAACGATGCCAGTGAGGTCTTGCAGCAACTGGAACTGCTCGATGAGCGCTTCCGGAAGAGCCGCCAGTTGGGGCACCGCATTAAGGATGTCCTGGCCAAAAAACCCGTCGGCAAGGGAAGAGCCTTCGATACCCAGGGCAGTAGTGGCAGTGCTGAGCCGCCCAACTATGAAAAGCTCTGCTATCTCCAGTCTTGGCCCAAGGACAAGCCCGTGGCCCGCATTACCTTTCCCCAGGTCATTCCCACCAGCCATGCCCAACTCGCAACCCTCTGGGCCATGCTCCCCAAGGCGGAAATTGACGAAATCCGGACCCACCGCCTCTATAACCGCATCTATCGCAATTTTATTTGCACCATGAGTCCCCACCCCATGGTGCTCTGGCTAACGGCCATTTATAACCAGCGCTGCCATGAGGAATCCGGTCCCCGTTGGCTCTATGCCTTTTTGGATTTGAAAACAAGCGCGGCGATCGAAACCTTGCAAATCCTGGGCACCCAAGCCGAATATCGCCTGCTGATGTTTGCCCTAGAAGAACCCCAGCGCTGTGCCTATGTTCTCAACCCCAAACTGAATGATGGCCTCGGCAGTCAACTGCGCCAGTGGATCCTCACGGCCCGGACCCAACCCAGTGTTGGCTCCCCCAGTATGAGCAAGGATGTGCTCCGGACTGAGTTCCAAAAGCTCAAGCCCATGGCTCAGCAGCGCATGGCCACCCACCAGAGCACAGATGCCACGGGTACCTATGGCACTCATTTCAAAACCAGTACGGTCCACCCTACGGAGAACGGTTAATGACCACCCCCCCCATTCAGTGGTACCCCGGCCACATTGCCAAGGCAGAACGACAACTCCTGGATCAGTTAAGTCGGGTGGATGTGGCTTTAGAGGTGCGGGATGCCCGCATTCCTTTGGCCACCCACCACCCCGATCTCGATCGCTGGCTGGGGGACAAGGCGCGGGTCTTGGTGATTAACCGGGTGGATATGATCCCAACGGACCTACGCAACCAGTGGGAAATCTGGTTCCGGGAACAGGGGGAAACTCCCTTCTTTACCGATGCCCAGCGGGGAATTGGGGTCAAAACCCTGGGACAGGTTGCCGTTGCCGCCGGAAAACCCATGAACGATCGCCGCGTCCGTCGGGGGATGAAGCCTCGGCCCGTGCGGGCAGTGGTGCTGGGGTTTCCCAATGTGGGCAAGTCAGCGTTGATTAACCGGCTGGTGAATAAGCGCGTAGTGGAAAGTGCGCGGCGGGCGGGAGTCACGCGCCAATTGCGGTGGGTGCGGTTGGGGCAGGATTTGGATTTGTTGGATGCACCGGGGGTGCTTCCGGCTAAGCTGTCGGACCAGGGGGCAGCGTTGCATTTGGCCCTGTGTGATGATATTGGGCAAGCGGCCTATGATAACCAGCGGGTGGCGGCGGCTCTGATCGATCGCCTCCAATGGCTCCAAGCCACCACGCCCCACGTCCCGCCCACGTTGCTCCAGCATCGCTATGGCCTTGAGGATTGCCAATATACGGGGGAAGATTATCTGGCCCTCTGGGCGGAGTCCCGGTACCAGGGCGATCGAGAGCGGGCAGCTTGTCAGTTGCTCAATGATTTTCGCAAGGGGCTGTTAGGTTCTCTGCCCCTAGAACTGCCGCCGGAGCCAGACGAGGCTCCCTCAGGGTCTTTGGACCCCTAGGTTTCACCGTAGCCTTCACAAGATGTTGACCTGATCCAGACCGTTGGGGGGCTTGCCGAGGAACTCACAGCCCGCTGGCCTGTCCTTGGCCCCCCCACCCTCTCAACTCCTGCGCTAGTGCTAACCCCCACCATGGCTACCCATTCCGCCCCCTCCCCCGATCGCACCGTGACTGCTAACCCGCAAGTCGCCCCCAACTCGCCCCCCCCCGATCGCGGCCCTACGGGGCGAATGCCTCCAATTCCTCGCACCGTGGGAGCTTGGTTAGGGCGAGGGGCGATCGCCCTGGGGCTGGCCTTAGGGTCTGGAGAGGTGGCCTGGAGTGCAGAAGGTTTTAGCATCGCTCAAGGTATTACCCAAGCCCCAATCGCCCAAGCCCCCAATCAACCTCCCCAAGAAACAACAGCATCAGAGGGGAAATCCTGGCTAGGGGGCATTCCAGCCTCCTACTGGGGCGCACTGACCCTAGGCGGCATTGCCTTAATCTTCTTAATTCCAGTGGCAGCAATGGTCTGGGGCAATCGCCCTGTGGAGAATTTCCCCGATATTGACGGCAATTTGCCCCACGGACACCCCAAAACCACCGATCCCGATCGGGCTTCCCCCCCCGCAACCGCCACCCAAACCCCCCAGTTTGCCCTCCTCCGCATTGTTCTGTTTGCCCCCCCGCTGCCCCTCCCGTCCCCCCTGGCTGACCTCATCCTCACCGCCGACCGTTCCCTCAACACCCTCACGATCGAAAACCCAGAAACGATCGCCCTCTCCCTCCTGCGGCTGGCCCCCCACTGGAGTCATGCCAAAGTCGCCGTAGAACAACGGAGCGGAGCGGAGGGGCTACAAGCAGCCCAGCGGCTGTTGCTGCAAGAAAAGGCCCAGGGAGAGCGAGGAACAGCGGCTTCCGGGGCGATCGGGACGATCGGGGCAACCAAAGCGATCGAAACCGAAGCGATCGAAACCGAAGGTTACCAGGTCGTCACTTGTCTACTCCAACTCCAGGATCCCGCGCTGAACTGGTCTCAACCCTATGAAGCCGAGGCATTAACGGCGATCGTAGAGCAGTTGGCAACCCTATCCCCAGCGCAGTTACAGACGCTGCAAGTGTATGTGGTCCCAGCCCTAGGGGCGGGGCTGTCGTCGGATCAGTTACTGGTGCGTTATCCCGATCTCGTGGCACTTTAGGGGATTGGGATAGGGCGGAAATTGCCCATTTTGTTTCCCCACCTCAATCTCTAAAATTTGAGATGACGAGGAGATCAAAACCCCAAAGACATCTATCCCAGTCCCCCTAACCTAGGAAGGCTGCGGCAGATTAACGTCTTTTTTACCGCCTGCTTTAGGGGTAAAGGGGGTCATTTGCGCAGGATCTGGAGGGAAACACCATGCAACCAACCAATTCTAACCAATTTACAGAAAAAGCCTGGGCCGCACTGGCCGCAACCCCCGACATCGCCAAACAAGCCCGCCACCAGCAACTCGAAACCGAACACCTGTTCAAAACCCTGCTCGATCCCCAGGGACTGGTCGCCAGCATTATGGCCAAGGTCGGCACACCCCTGGGGCAGTTGCAGGACTATACCCAGCAGTTTATCGATCGCCAGCCCAAGGTCTCCGGTAACAGCGACTCGATTTATTGGGGCAAATCCCTGGATATCCTGCTGGATCGGGCCGATCGCCTACGTCAGGACTTTGGCGACGACTATATCTCCGTTGAGCATCTGTTTCTGGCCTATGGTCAAGACAAACGCTTTGGCCGGGAGCTATTACGGGAATTTCGGTGGAATGAGAGCGATTTGCGGGACACTGTTCTAAGTATTCGAGGCAATCAAAAGGTGACGGACCAAAACCCAGAAGGCAAGTACCAATCCCTAGAAAAATATGGACGTGATCTCACTGAATATGCCAGACAAGGGAAGCTAGATCCCGTCATTGGGCGTGATGATGAGATTCGGCGCACCATTCAGATTCTCTCGCGCCGAACCAAGAATAATCCCGTCTTAATTGGAGAACCGGGGGTGGGGAAAACGGCGATCGCCGAAGGTTTAGCCCAGCGCATTGTCAATGAAGATGTGCCCGAATCCCTCAAAAACCGGAAGTTGATCGCCCTAGACATGGGGGCACTCATTGCCGGAGCAAAATACCGAGGGGAGTTTGAAGAGCGCCTCAAGGCCGTTCTAAAGGAGGTGACCGAATCAGAAGGCCAAATTATCCTCTTTATTGATGAAATTCACACCGTTGTCGGAGCAGGGGCAAGCCAAGGGGCCATGGATGCGGGGAACTTGCTCAAGCCCATGTTAGCCCGTGGGGAGTTGCGATGCATCGGAGCAACGACCTTGGATGAGTATCGCCAATATATTGAAAAGGATGCAGCCCTAGAGCGCCGTTTTCAGCAAGTTTATGTCGATCAGCCCTCGGTAGAGGATACAATCTCGATCCTGCGGGGTCTAAAGGATCGCTATGAGGTTCACCATGGGGTCGATATTGCCGATAGTGCCCTCGTTGCAGCAGCAATGCTATCAACCCGGTATATTAGCGATCGCTTCCTCCCCGATAAAGCCATTGACCTCATGGACGAAGCCGCCGCACGGCTGAAAATGGAGGCCACCTCCAGCCCAGAAGAGTTGGACGAACTCAATCGCAAACTTACCCAGCTAAAAATGGAGCGGCTCTCCCTGCAAAAGGAAACCGATCCGGCCTCGATCGAGCGCCTAGAGCGCTTAGAGAAGGAATTAGCCAACTTACAAGAGGAACAGCAGGGTTTAAACGCCCAGTGGCAGGCAGAGAAGGGCTTACTGGAGCAGATCAATAGCATTAAGGAAGCGATCGATCGCGTTAACCTCGAAATTCAACAGGCCGAGCGCGACTTTGACCTTAACCGGGGCGCAGAACTGAAATATGGCAAGCTGCCAGAACTGCAACAGCAACTCACCAAAGCAGAGCAGCAGTTTGCCCAAGCCCAAGTCAGTGGTAAATCCCTGCTGCGCCAGGAAGTGACAGAAGAAGATATTGCCGAAATTATCTCAAAATGGACTGGAATTCCCGTCAGTAAGCTCGTCGAGTCGGAAATGCAGAAACTCCTGCAACTCGAAGACGAACTGCACCAGCGCGTCATTGGTCAAGCCGATGCCGTTACCGCCGTCGCCGATGCCATCCAGCGCTCCCGTGCGGGCCTGTCTGACCCCAACCGCCCCACCGCCAGCTTTATCTTCCTCGGTCCCACCGGAGTCGGCAAAACCGAACTGGCCAAAGCCCTCGCCGCCTACCTGTTTGACACCGAAGACGCGATCGTCCGCATTGATATGTCGGAATATATGGAAAAACACGCCGTAGCGCGGTTAATTGGGGCACCTCCCGGTTATGTGGGCTATGAAGAAGGGGGGCAGCTAACCGAAGCCGTGCGCCGTCGGCCCTATGCGGTGATTTTGTTTGATGAAATCGAGAAAGCCCATCCCGATGTCTTTAATATCATGCTCCAAATCCTGGATGATGGCCGCGTCACCGACTCCCAAGGCCATACGGTGGATTTCAAAAACAGCATTATCATCATGACCAGTAATATCGGCTCCAATACGATCCTGGATGTGGCTGGGGATGAGAGCCGCTATGAGGAGATGCGGGGCCGCGTGATGGAGGCACTCCGGGCCAACTTCCGACCAGAGTTCCTCAACCGCATTGACGAGGTGATTATATTCCATGGTCTGCAAAAATCAGAGCTAAGGCAGATTGTGAAGCTGCAAATGCGCAGTTTAGCTGCACGACTAGCCGATCGCAAGCTCTCCCTCAGCCTCTCCCCTGCCGCCCTCGATTTCCTCGCCGAGGTCGGCTACGATCCGATCTACGGTGCCCGTCCCCTCAAGCGAGCCATTCAGCGGGAGCTAGAAACGCCGATCGCCAAGGCAATTCTCCGGGGCGAGTTCCAAGCGGGCGACACCATCCAAGTAGACGAGCAAAACGAACGCTTGGCGATGACCAAGGTGCTGGAGGCGGAAGTTGTGGCGATCGACCCGTAACGCGATGGCCTCCGCTGTCATAGCCCCGTTATACCCCTAGGCTTCCCCCTCTTGGGCGGATTCCTGGAGGGGCGCGGTTTCCACGCCCAATCCCTCCCCAGGGGGTTAACCCGCCCCAGGCAGATGGACCCAGCCTAGGGGCAGGGGCTTAGGTGGGATCAATCCCCAGGGCACGCAGTTGGGCCGCAAGGCGATCGGCCCGGTCCCGTTCCGCCTCTAGCTGTTGGCTCGTTGCCTCTAGCTGCTGGCTCGCTGCCTCTAGCTGTTGGCTCGCTGCCTCTAGCTGCTGACTTGTCTCCTCTAGCTGCTGACTGACCGCCTCATAGCTGGTAAAAGCTGTTCCATCGGGGCGGAGCAATTGCAGATCGGGGTCTAACCCCTTAAACGTAATCCCCAAGCGGGGGCTGACCCAGCCCACCATCTCTTCAATTACCTCCAAAGCCCCATCCCGCTGGAGACAGCCGGTCAACTCATCGCGATCGGGATCATAAATATAATACTCCTCTACCCCATAACGGCTATAAAACGCCAGTTTTCGGGTCATTTCCGCCAAAGTATTGCCCGGAGATAGAATCTCAAAGACAACCTGGGGCGCAATATCATTTTCCTTCCACTGCTGGTAAGATCCCCGATCGCCCTTGGGCACCCCAAACACCACCATCACATCCGGTGCTTGGCGCAGTTTATTATTCCCCTGCACCGGGTACCACAACAGGTCTCCCGCCACAAAAACAGCCGGATCCTGGGCAAAAAGCCAGCTTAGATTGTACTGAATCACCGTAATCCAGCGAAACTGCTTAGTATTGTCGGCCATAGGTTGTCCATCGCTATCCGGGTAGAAGACTTCATCTGCGGGGGGTAGGGACTGACTGAGGACTGGGGCAATGGGGGGGTCTGTGTCAGTGGTCTGGGGAACGGTCGGGGTGGAAATGGGGGCAATCACGATCGGGAGCCTCCGCTAGCGTGTTACTGTTCATCATCATAACCATTTTGTTCTACCCTGACATATCCCCCCAGACCCGTGAAATACTCCTTGGTTATTCCAATTTACAACGAAGAAGACGTGATCCATGAGCTATATCGGCGGGTTAAGGCCGTTATAGACCAATTAGAAGGGTCAGCAGAACTCATTCTCGTCAATGATGGCAGCCGCGATCGATCGCTCTTCATGCTGCGGGAACTGCACCAACAAAACCCCCAGCAGGTGCGCTACCTCAGCCTTGCCCGCAACTTTGGCCATCAAATCGCCGTGACCGCAGGGCTAAGCATGGCCCAAGGCGAAGCGGTCATTGTCCTAGATGCGGATTTGCAGGATCCACCGGAGTTGATTTTGGAGATGGTGGCCCAGTGGCAGCAGGGCTATGAAGTGGTCTATGCCCAGCGGCGCAGTCGGCAGCAGGAAAGCTGGCTAAAGAAAACCCTGGCCTACGGCTTCTATCGGGTGCTGCGGTGGCTAGCCAGTGTCGATATTCCCGCAGATACCGGCGATTTCTGCTTGATGGATCGCAAAATTGTCGATTTGCTCAACTCCATGCCCGAACACAACCGCTATATCCGTGGCCTACGGGCTTGGCTGGGGTTTCGCCAAACCTCCGTCCTCTTTGAGCGTCCCCCTCGCTATGCCGGAAGCGTCAAATACACCTTTCGCAAGTCCCTCAGCCTTGCCATCAACAGTTTAGTCTCGTTTTCCAGGGTGCCCCTGCGCTTGGCCACCTACCTCGGACTGGCAGCGGGGGGGCTTTCCCTAATCATGGCGGCGATCGTCCTGTACTGGCGCATTGTCCAAGCCCCGATCGCCATTACCGGACTCACCGCCATTATTATCGCCATGTTTTTCCTGGGATCGGCCCAACTCATCTGTTTAGGCATCCTGGGGGAATATATTGGCCACATTTACGAAGAAGTCCGGGGCCGTCCCCTCTATACCGTGGCAGAAGTGGGTGGCCTTCCGGCGATGACCCCCCAGCCCGCCAAGGTGGTTTCCCGATTCCCCCCAACCTCTCCCCCACGGGGCAACGAGGAGTAGCAGCACCCTCAGCCTTTGGCCCTTTTCCCCGTCGCCCCATTCCCATCGCCCCATTCCCATCGCCCCATTCCCCTCTTGCGCCCTGTATCCTGAAATCTCCCCAGCAATGGTCCGAGGAGGACGTGAGGGGGGATAATAGATCATGATTTATGGCAGTCCTGGACCCCCCTGCGGAATTCCACTCCCCAAGGATTGCTAGAAGCAATTGAGGACATCCAGATTGGACGAGCAATACCAAGTTTACCTGAACCGTGTTTTGGGCATGACCCGATCGGACCATTACCAAAATCAATGGTCTTTGATCCAGTCGTCGCCCAAATTTAGCCCTAATGCGGCTGGAGCCTGGGAACCAAAGCCATTTCCAGGCTATACCGTTGTCACCCCGCCCGGTTCGGAGGATAGCGCCAACCCTCGTTTTTATGGTGCCCTAACCGAACTCCAACACAGGCTTGCGGAACTCCTCCCCGCTCCCTTTGGGTTGCTGCTGCCCCCAGCCAGCTTTCACTTCACCCTGGCAGATTTAATTTGGGATGGAGCCTATGCCCAGGCAGCGGAGCGGGATCCAGACTATGAAACCAAGCTCCAGGCCAGTATTCGAGAAACCTTTGACCAACAGGCTCCCAAGGTTTCCCAGGACGACCCCATTCTCCTCCAAGGGCTGGGCTTGATGGTGATGACGCGGGCGATCGGAATCTGCCTAGCCCCCCACACCGAGGCCGACTACGATCGCCTCCTTGATGTACGCCGCGCTGTCTACCAAAACCCTAACCTACTGGGCTTAGGCATTGAGCAGCAGTACCACTTTACCGGCCATATCACCCTGGGCTACTTTGGCCAACTGCCGAACCAAGTGGACACCATGGCCCTCAGTCAAGCGCTAACGGAGTTAAATAAGCAGTTTCTGGAAGATTCCCCGGAATTTACCCTCGATCGGGTAGAACTGCGAAAATTTGACAATATGCACACCTATAGCCGTGAAACCGACTGGCCAACGCTTCGGTTCTAGTCAGCCTACCCCTGGGATGGGCCTCTGGCCCGTCCTTGTCTTCTTAGGCTCCGTCTGGATCGGCAAGGGCCAGCCAAACCCCCCGTTCTGAGTCATAGCCCCCCATTTCAGGGCTTTCCGGCACCTGAGCAGGATAGCGAGACTTGGCCCAGGGGAGTTGCGAGGGGCGAAAAATTTGGGCAGACCAGCCGCAGGTCTGGAACCAATCCTGGGGCCGATCGTGGCCAAACTGCCAATGGCGCACCACCCGACCCCGCGCCTGTTGTTGCAAGTCCTGGGCCGCCCGAATTGACCCCGATCGCACCCCATCCAGCCCCACCACACTGCCTAGACTGCTGCTCTCCCGCAGCGATCGCAGCAGTTTCCCCGCCTCCTCCGCCGTCAGGTACATCACAACCCCCTCCAAGACCCAAAACGTAGGACATTGGGCAGACCAACCCTGTCCTTCTAGGGCATTGAGCCAGTCCTGGGGCTGGGCTAGATCAGCCGCAATCCGGTACAGCCTACCTGGGGCCGTAACAGATTGGGCCGCGATGGCTTGAGCCGCAATAGATTGAGCCGCAATAGATTGAGCCGCAATAGATTGAGCCGTAACAGATTGGGCCGCGATAGATTGGGCCGTAACAGATTGAGTCGTAACCAAGGGGGATGCCGGAGAGATGGGGGATATGGTCTGAAGGCACTGCACCTTGTAAGCCAGTACCTCAGGCCGATCGACCTCATAACAGCAAGCTTCGGCCAGTTCCGGCAACCGTAGCGCCCTTGTATCCAAACCAGCCCCTAAAATCACAACCTGGGCCTGAACTTGGGGTTTAATCTGGGCTTTAACTTGGGCTTTAACTTGGGCTGAAGGTTCAAGAGCCTTGGCCCCAACCGATCGCACAAACCCTTGGATCGCTTCATCGAAAAACCGGGTTCGCACCGCCACATAGCGAGTCCGCTTCGCCAGCACCTCCGCCAAGGTTATCCCTTGATTTTGGGCGACAGCTTCCCATTTCGCCAGCAAATGCCCCGATTCTGCCCCCGCCAAAGCCAAAGCATAGGGATCCGTCACCAGGGGCTGGGGATTATGCTGCTCCAACCCTCGTTTAGCCGCCACGATCGTCGCAGTATAGCCCACTGCACCCGTATCCCGACCTAGATCTTGGCCTGAATCCGGACTACCCATCGCCGATCGGTCCTCCACCACTAACCTTAAGCCATCAAACGGGCAAACTTTTTCTTGCCCACCTGCAAAACCTTACCCGCCAAAGCATCGGCAGTCTCAAAGGTTTGGTTAGGGTCCGTTATCCGATCGCCATCCAACTTCACCGCCCCATTTTGAATTTGGCGACGGGCTTCCGAACTGGTTTGGCACAGCCCCGCCGCACTGACCAAATAAAAGATCTTGGCCGGAAACTGCACCTCTGCCATGGAAAACTCCGGCACCGCCTCCGCTTCCGCAGCACTCCCCTGCACCAAGGTCAAAGCCGCCTGTTGGGCCGCTTGGGCCGCCCCAGAACCGTGGTACTGGCTCACCACATCCAGGGCAAGGCATTTTTGACGATCGCGGGGGTTTTCCGGCAACTGGCTCCAATCCAAAGCCGTGAGCAACTCCACATAGGACTCCAGCACCGCATCGGGCGTTTTTTCCAGCTTGGAATACATCGTCAGGGCATCTTCCCCCAATCCCACATAATTCCCCAGGGACTTGGACATTTTCTGAACCCCATCCGTACCCAGCAAAATCGGCAACAAAAGACCAAACTGGGGCGTTTGGCCAAAATGACGCTGTAGATCTCGCCCAACTGCAATATTAAACTTCTGATCCGTTCCCCCTAGCTCCACATCCGCCTGCACAGCCACAGAGTCATACCCCTGCATCAACGGATAGAGAAACTCATGGAGATAAATCGGGGAACCCTGGCCATAGCGCTCAGAAAAGCCCTCCTTCGCCAGCATTTGGCCCACCGTCATCGTCGTTAGCAACTCTAGGGTTTTGCCCAAATCCAACTGGGAAAGCCATTCCGAGTTATAGCGAATTTCTAAGCGTCCCGGAGTCTCAAAGTCCAAAATAGGCCGGATTTGCTGTAAATAGGTCTCCGCATTCTGTTTTACCTGCACTTCCGTCAGTTGTTTGCGCACCTCAGACTTACCCGTAGGGTCACCAATCCGGGCCGTAAAGTCCCCAATAATCAGCACCGCCGTATGGCCCGCATCCTGAAAGGCCCGCAGCTTCCGGATCGGGATACTGTGGCCCAGATGAATATCTGCTCCGGTGGGATCGATGCCCAGCTTAACCCGCAGGGGCCGATCGCGCTGCTGGAGCCGTGCCACCAGGTTTTCATTGGGGTCGTTGGACTGGGGCTGGGACGGGAAAATTTCGCTGGTGCCGCGATCGAGCCAAGCGGGGGAGGGTCCAGGGAGTGCGTTTGTCTCTGCCACAGTTGGATCGGCCACAGTTGGATCGGCCACGGTAAAGTCTGCCACGGTAGGATTCTGGAAATGGGTCGGGAATCAAGTTAAGCGGGGAGCCGATCGAGACACCGATCGAACATCGCCCCAGCACTGGCCCAAATAAGCTTAAGCCGTTTCTAACCATATCGCATCCCGTCCCCTTCCTGAACGGCCTAACCCGTCCCTCAGATTTTTACCCACCCACAAAACTCCCCGCCCCCGCCGGATCTGTGCTACAATACCCGCTGTGTTTTGGTTCAGTCCTGCCGTTTCAGTCCCGCCGTTTTGGTCCCGCAATTACTGAGGCTTGAGGCCAAACTACCCCCCCACGCTGGTGTAGCTCAGTTGGTAGAGCAGCTGATTTGTAATCAGCCGGTCGCAGGTTCGAGTCCCGTCACCAGCTTTTGTCCGTATTAACCACAAGATTACCACGAGCCTTTGCTATGATGCCTTGGGGGTTACGCCCCCTATCCCCAAGGTTGGGTATCCCCAAGCGTTCCTTTCCCTTGCCTTTCATTCCTCTGGAGGCTAACCCTTGAGTAAGCGTGGTGCGGTTTATGCAGCCCCTGACGATCGGGAAAACTTGGCCCAAGGAGCCTTCTTGGTTCGCATCGCCGGATCTTCCCAACGGGACACGCCCCGCAACCGCCAACAAGCCCTAGAGCAGTTGTTAGATACCCTCGATCTCGATCGCTGTTTCACCAACGGCCTTGGAGCCTCGGATCTGCTGTATATTCCCCTTGACTGTCCCTCGTTGGAGATCCCCATGAGCGCCACCCCAGAAGAACACGACATTATTTTAGCTGCTGCGGAAATTATTGAACTGGCTCGGCTCAAGGTTGACCTAGCCAAAGCCTTCATTGCCGCCCAGGAGTATAAGGATTTAGTGGTTAAGGTGGTTGCCCCCGACAGCGGCCACCTGACGGCAGCGGAATGTGAGCAGGTGGCGGACAAGAATTTTGCCAAGAGCCTCAAGGGGTTAGCCGAGGCCAAGGTCAAAGTGACCCAGTGGTATGAAAACGCAACCGGTCGCCACACGCTAATTCTGAATGAACTGACCTTTATGGAGGCGGAAATTGCGGAAACCCTGGCGATCGCAGAGCCAGAGTAGGATCTGTGCCCTGAGCCTCGCCTGAACCCTGCGATCATCAAGGGTGTTGTTTCGGGAAACCAAAGGCTACAATACCCATGGCCAGTTGCGGGAGTGATTTTCTATGGCGTTGGATTCAGCTTCTTCAGCAGGAGAACCTGCAAAAATCGCAGCAAGTTTTAACAATGCGGGGGCGGGCAATGCGGGGGCGGGCAATGCGGGGGCGGGGATAGCCCTCTATGGTCGCATTGTCGAGAATATCGAAACTGTGATTAAAGGGCAGCGACCCGCCATTCAAAAACTCCTCGCAGCCTTTATTAGCGGTGGCCATGTGCTGCTAGAGGACTATCCCGGTACCGGGAAGACGACTTTGGCGAAGACCCTAGCCCTGTCGATTACGGCCCAGTTTAAGCGGATTCAGTTTACACCGGACCTGCTGCCCTCGGATATTGTGGGGGTGTCGATTTTTGATCAGAACGATCGCTCCTTCCGCTTCCATGAAGGGCCAATTTTCGCCAATATCGTCCTTGCGGACGAAATTAACCGGGCCTCCCCCCGCACCCAATCGGCCTTACTGGAGGCTATGGCAGAAGCCCAGGTCAGCGTTGACGGAACCTTGCGAAAACTGCCGCAACTCTTTTTTGTGATTGCGACCCAAAACCCCGTTGAGTCCAGGGGCACCTATCCACTCCCAGAAGCTCAAATGGACCGCTTCGCACTGCAATTCAGTTTGGGTTATATCACCCCGGAAGCAGAGGTGGAAATTCTTTCGGCCCAAATGCAACAGCACCCGATCGAAGCCGTCCAGCCTTGCCTTTCCCTAGAAGAAGTCATAAACCTCAAACATTTGGCCAAACAAGTCGGGGTAACCGCTGAAATTAAGCGCTATGTGGTCGATATTATCCATGCCACCCGCAGCAAGGTCGGGGTCCAACTGGGGGCCAGTCCCCGCGCTTCCCTGACGCTGATGAAAATTGCCCAGGCGATCGCCTTGTTTGAGGGGCGGGCTATGGTAACCCCAGAGGATGTCCAGTTTTTAGCTCAGGATGTCTTAGCCCACCGTCTGGTTATGGATCCCCAGGCGCGATTTTCGGGACTCACCGCCGCCGGGGCTGTTCAAGAAATTTTAGAAAGTTTGCCAGTACCCACCTAAATTGGCCTGGAATCAGGTTCCCGCAAAGGCGGGTTTCTACCGAAATTCCTGCTGGGCACCTCAGCTTTGCCAAGGGGCGGACTAAAGTCCACACTACGAACCTTTTACTCGTTCACACACAGAGCATGGGGAGGTGCGGACTAAAGTCCGCACTACGAACTTTTCCTTCGTTTCCGCTCAGAGCAGGGGAACGAGGGAGTTTTGGGGTGATTGACCTAGGGTTATGGCCCTAGGCTTCTTGGGCAGCGGGATAAACGCTGATTTTCTTGCGATTCTTGCCCTTCCGCTCAAACGTGACAATGCCGTCAACCGTCGCAAAGAGCGTATCATCACTGCCACGACCAACATTCACGCCAGGGAAAAACTTGGTCCCCCGCTGACGCACCAGAATATTGCCCGCCCGGACCACTTGGCCCCCAAAGCGCTTTACGCCAAGGCGCTGGGCATTGGAGTCGCGACCGTTACGGGTACTGCCCGTTCCTTTCTTATGAGCCATCGTTTACCGTCCTTGTGTAATAGATGTAAATAACGTTGTACTTGCCGTTAAGCTCCTAGTCTACCTCAGACTCAGAAACCGGCAGATCCTCTGAACCCTGGCTCTTGGCCAGCAAACTGCCCCCAACCGTAATGGATTCAATCATCACCCGCGTTAAATCTTGGCGATGACCTTGGCGCTTGCGGGTTTTCTTCTTGGGGCGCATTTTGTAAACCAAGATCTTCCGGCCCCGCAGATGGCTCATGACAGTCGCTTCGATCGTCGCCCCTTCCACATAGGGCTGGCCGACATGGGTCTCGCCATTGTGCTGGATGAGCAGCACCTTATCAAAGGTCAGAGAAGAGTCGGGATCCAAGCCCAGGCGATCGAGGTCGTAAAAGCGACCCGGTTCCACCCAAAACTGTTTTCCGCTTGCTTCAACAATCGCGTAAGTACTCATAACTTAATTCTCAAGGGATGCCGTACAGGTAGCCAGCAACACACCAGCTTTTCTAGAACCGTGATCGATCGTCTAATTCAGGAGAGTCCTGCTGATCCGAGTCGATAACCTGATCCGAGCAAGTGATAGCGACGGTCTTCCATCATCCTATGGAGCCTGAACCCTTGTCAAGGGTTGCCAATTGCCCGCCGCAATAAACGCAGCCCAATAGAACGGGTGGGCCGTATTGGGATCCTGGAGAATCTGCAATTGGGCTTGGCGTAAAGCACCACTGCGGCCCTGATCCTCTTGCAGCAGGGCACGGTAATAGGAGGTCATTAAATCCCGCGTTACCTCATCGCTAACACTCCAGAGGGTCATGACCTGACTTGCTGCCCCCGTCAGCGTAAAGGCCCGCCGTAGCCCATAAACCCCCTCTCCGCTGCTAATATCTCCTAATCCTGTCTCACAGGCCGACAAAACGACTAATTCCGTCCCCCGCAGATCCAGGCCCGTCACCTCCAGCGCTGTCAGCACCCCATCATCATCCCCCGACACCAACTGATTCACCCCCGCAAACACCAGCCCCGATCGCAGCAGGGGATTCTCCCCCGTTTCAGGCTGAGCACCAGCCCCTAAACTGCCGACTTCAGCCGGTAGGAAAAAGCCATGGGTTGCTAAATGTAGGATTTCTGGATTTTTAAGGGCTTTAACCTCGGTTTCAGTGGCATAATCCTCCGTAAAGAGAGCAGCTTGGGGCAAAAGAGCCTGGAGGGCTATGGCTTCTTCAGCGGTGCCGGGAAGGGGAGACCAGACGATCGCAGTAAAATCTAGGGAGCGGGTAGCAGGGGATGGGCGATCGGGCGCAAAATCAAGCGCAGAATCGGGCGCAAAATCAGGCACAGTAGTGGCACCAGCAGCATTAGCGGGATTTTCCGGTAAATCATAGGTGGGATTGGCCAAAATGACTGGCCCTGTGGACTGGACTGAAATCGGGCGATCGGGAAACAGCCGTAACAAATCTCGCCCCGATGAGAGATAGGTCAGTTCATAGCGTTGGATGAGATACTGACCCTCTGAGTCCTGTAAAGCCGCAAAGGGCAAGAGATTTAAGTCAGCGTCGGGCGAAATCAGCAAAGATTGGGCCTGATCCAAATAGGGAGCGATCGGCGCGATCAGAGACTCATAGAGTACCCGCCCGATCGCCCTAACCTGCTGTGGCCCTTGGCTCGGATCCCGAAAGCGCTCACGGGCTAGGGCTAGCCGCTGCTCTAGGGCTGTGGCTTCCCCCAAATCGATCCCGATCGCCTGCCCCTGGGGCGGCACCACATAGACCCCATAGCGGGCTGGGGCCGATCGCTGGCCCTGGGGCGCAGTCACCACATCGGGCTGATAGCGAAAAAACTCCAGCAACACAGCATCCGCCGGAATCCGCCGTTGAATCGCCTCCAGCGTAATATCGACGGTTTCTTGGGCAAAAGCTGCGCTTTTTTCCGCCAAATCCTTTTCCTGAACCTGAATATCCTGCTCTAGGCTGGCAATCTGGGCTTGGTAATCGGCGGGGGGGCGATCGCCTTGGCCCTGTTGCAGGAGGCTGGCCAAATCTGCCCGCAGTTGGTTGAGTCGATCGAACTGCCGTTGATCCTCAGGGGTTAAATTTTGGCGCAGTCGCTGCAAACTTAAGCTAGTTGCATCTAGAATCCGCCCTTTGCGCTGAAGGAGTGCCGTTAGACCCAGTTCCGTTGCCCCGGCGCTGTCAGGCTGATGCTGAAAATTCAGAGTTAAGGCCAGGGAAACCGTCGTGTTGAGGGTGGCCAAGTAGTTGCGGCGTTGGCGCTCAGTCAGGGCAGCGAGGTTAATCTGAAGGTTCTGCTCTTCCAGGGCCAAGACTTCTTCCAGTTGCGCCAGGGTTGCCCCAAAATCCCCCAGGGCAAGGCTCACTTCGGCGCTATTTTTCAGATAAACAGCTAAATCCGGGTGACGATCGCCCAAGCTTTGGCGGGTTCGGCTCAACAGCGATCGGTAACGCTCGCTACTGGTGCGGTAATTGCCTTGATTATAGGCTAAACGGGCTAGATTATTGGCCGTAACCAGGGTATTGGGGTGGGAATCACCCCATTGGCTCTGGAGCAGCTCTAAGGAGCGCTGATATAACGGCTCCGCCCGCTGGAAGTCCCCCTGATCTTCATACACGGCAGCTAGGTTACTCAGGGGAATCGCCAAGGTAGCATCATTTTGGCCGAGATTAGCCTCTAGGATTTGTAAAGCTTGCTCTAGGGCCGTAATCGCTTCCGATCGCTGACCCTGAGCCTTATATAGTGCCGCTAAATTATTGAGGCTGGTGGCGATCGTGGGGTGGTTTGGCTCCAAGGTTGCCTCAAAAATAACAAACGCCTGTTGGGCTAAACGGGTTGCTTCTTCCAAATTACCCTGAACGCGGTATAAATTGGCTAAATTATCGAGTAATATACCCTGATTTGCCGAAGCTTGCTGGGGATCAGCCAAATCTCCATAAAGGGCAATTGCACGGCGATAGGCTTGCTCTGCGGCGCTATAATTTCCCTGGTAGCGATGGGCCAGGGCCAAACCGTTGAGGCTAGGGACCAACTCTAGGGGGGGTGAGTCTGGGAGCAGACTGCGGCGATCGATCGCCTGCTGATACCACGCGATCGCCTGCCCATAGTTCCCCAGCCGTGTTGCCACCAGTCCCCCCAATTCCCAGGCCCGCACCCATAACCAATTGGAAGCCATTGGAATTGCCTCCAAATCTGCCAGAATGGCCTCTACCTCCCTCAGGACTGCTTCCCTCTCCCCAGTCTCCAGGAGAGTTTCAGCAGCCACAAGACGACGATCGATCGCCACTTGTCGCTCAAAGTCTGGGGGTAGTGCCTCGCTAGGATTGCCCTGGGCTTGCAGGAGAGGTGGGGTAGCTCGATCGCGGGTTGAAGGGGCGATCGCAGCAGCAACCCGATCGGGGGTTAAGGGGGCGATCGTAGCAGCAACCCGATCGGGGGACGGATCGACGGCATCGATCGCGGCCCAACTGGGGGAAACCCCAGCGCCACTGGCAGCGACTGCAACCGTTAACCCCCAATAATAGGGCTGTTTACTGAGCCGAAACCCTAAAAATCGCTGAAATCCAGATAATCTAGGCAACCGAGAGCGAAACGGGGAAATCCATTGTAAAAATAGAGACATTGACTCAGCCCTAAATCAAGTACAGAGAAAGATTCAAAACCATTAGAATCAGCAATAAAACCGTATTAATTACGAAATCGCGGCTATGTTCCCTTAATTTACGGTAAACAAAGGGAGGCGGAGCCGAAGGGTTTTGCAGTTGGGCCTGAATTTGGCGAAAGAGAAAACGCTTGAGGGGTGCGGGAATGCGATCGTAGTAGGGCTTGTAGCGCAGCACCGTGCGGATGAAGTCCACCAGATTGTAGACCGTCACCCCAGTCAGGATAAGACGAAAAAGACTGTAGAAATTGAGATCCATTGGTGCCCGACTCCCGTAAACTGAGCTTTGCAAGTGCTGTCATTGCTCCCCTGCTGACCCTGCCTCTATGCTACACCTATCTCGATCGGTGCTCTCTGCCCTCCCCCAGATTCAGTCCCTCCGCCCCCAGCCCACAGCCCTCCTGCGGCTCACCTGGGGCATTGTGGCGATCGGCCTTGGTGCCTGTCAAGCCCTTGCTCCCGGCCCCACTCCCCCCAACGCCAGCCTCCCCACGGCTGCCCCCCAAGCCAGCCCCCCTGAACCTAGCATCCCTGAACCTAGCCCCCCTGAACCCAACCCCACAGTCCAGCCCCTCCATCTGCTCACTTGGCAGGGCTATGCTCCCCCGGAACTGGTCCAGAGATTTGAAGAAACGACGGGCTTTCCGGTAGAAGTCACCTATATCAACTCCAACGCAGAGCTAATTCAGCACCTATCCCAGCAGGGTCAGGCAGGTTCCCCCACAGCCTATGATTTAGTCACCCCCTTAGCCAGTGACCTCCCCTTAACCCAGAATCAATATCTGCCCTACCAGCCCCTAGACCTGGAGCGCATTGAAAACCTCAAGGGGCTAGTCCCAACCCTGAGTCGTCAAGCCGTGAAATGGAATAATCTCAACCTGGGAAAGGCTAGACCGGCAACGAATTCCTCCCCCTCCAGCCGTCAGCAACAGAGCGAAGGCAATTCCGGCGCAACTACCGCCAATAACAACCCCGATCGTCCAAAAACCCCGAAGGGAACCCAGGGACAATATGGTTTACCGGCAGCCTGGGGGACAGTGGGCCTTGTTGTCCAGCAGCAAAGCCATCCAGACCTCACGGCCTACCGTCATCTGTGCGATCGTTCCCTCAGTCCCGGTATTGCCCTCCCCGATCGCTTCCTCAGCCTCATGGCCGCTGCCTACGCCCAAAATCTCGATCCCTTTAAGGTTCTAGAACAGGTTCCGCCCGATCCAGAAGCCTGGGACGAGGTACTAGACGCAAGCGACCAATATCTCCAGGACTGCCAGGACAATATCCTAGCCCAAGGGCAAGACCACCAGCAAATGCTGGATTTACTTTACGATGAGACCGCGATCGCCGCTCTGGTGTGGGATAACACCGGCTGGCTCCTTCAGCAACTGAACCCCAACTTTAAGTTTATAACCCCGGAGGAAGGTGCCCTAGGCTGGATAACGGTCTTCGCCTTGCCTCACAGCGCAGATAACCCCGATGCTGCCTATGCCTGGATTAATTTCCTCTATCAGCCCGATCAGGCCGCTGCCTTTACCCTCAGCAGTGGCTTCCTATCCCCGATCGCCGCCACGGTAGACGCGCTCCCTGCCCCCCAACAAGACCTCATCCGGCCCTTTTATGCCCCCCAGAGCCTCGATCGCATTCACTGGCTCCCACCCCACCCCCTCGCCCTTGAGTCCGTCACCGCAACCTACCTTCAGCCCTAACCCCAGCTTATACCAAATCCGTTGAGCCTGAAACAGAATAAACGGGTAGGGGTCGTGCCCCTGTGCCGACCCTCTGACCGCCAAATACAGGGGCAACCACGGGGGGATTGCCCCTACCAAAACGAATCGAGATT
>JAYKJG010000428.1:0-10291 GCA_035286285.1 Prochlorothrix sp. | reverse complement strand
TCTAACGGGGCCAACTCTAACGGGGCCAACTCTAACGGGGTCAATCGCGAGATAGATTCCAGCAAAACCAACCATGGGGCCAATTCCAGCAGATCCAGCCGCGAAGCCAATGCGAACGGGGCCAGTCGTGGGGCCAATTCCAGCAGAGTCAGTCGTGGGGCCAATGCTAACGGGGCCAGCCGTGAAACCCAGGCTAACGGGGCCAATTCCGGGGCCAATGGCAGCGATCGCGAGACCAGTTCTAGCGAGACCCATTCCAGCGAGACCCATTCCAGCGAGACCAGTCGTGGGACAGGTTTCAGTTCAGCCAGTCGCGAGGGCAATGCTAACGGGGGCAATGCTAACGGGGGCAACGCTAACGGGGCTAAGCCTGAGGGAGTCACAGCCAGGGTCAATCCGCCCGCTGTGGACCAGCCATGGGCGATCGAGGACGTAACAGCCCCAACTGGCCCAGCCCTCGATCGGGGCACAACCCCTCCCCTGACCGAGGATTTTGCAGAAGATCTACTGCCACCGCCCCCACCGCCCCGTTTCCACCGCCCAGCAGCCCCACCCGCACAGCGCCAAGCCGCTACGTTAGGCCATTCTACGTTAGGCCATTATCGATCGGCAGCAAGCCCCGCCGCTCCAGCCCCGGCTCATCCAAGACCCCCGCTCCCGACGAACCGACCCCCAGCGGATCTGCCCCCGGAGATCAGCGCCGCCCAGGCCGTCCCCAGCGTTGAGGACACCTTCCAGGAATCTGCGACACAGAACGCTCTGGCACAGAACACTGCGGCCAGCAGCGACCTTGACGGAACCCTAGACCCAGAACTCTTGCAAGCCTTGGGCGTGCTACCCCAAGGGTCTAATCCCGCCGCCCCCCGTCCCCAACCCACCGCTAAGTCCCACCCTCCCTTATCCCTGGTCCGTCGCTGCAAAGGCTGGCTCAAAAAACTTCTTTTTAAGTCTAAGTAAGGCGATCGGCCCCCGCTCCCCTCTGTTCCCCGCCGTTTTCATCTAAGCGAATTAAGAGCGAATTAAGTATGGCTAGAGTTTGGTTACCGTTGTGGGCTGGCCTTCCGATGGCCCGATCGAGGAGGCGCTGCCGTGGCCCCTGGTTAGGGAAAACCGGGAAACATCCCAGGGCGGGCCAGCGTTTACCATGCAGCATTCTGGGATGGAGCGCTGCCCTAGGGCTGTTGGTGTTGCCAGTGCCCCCAGCAGGGCTAGCCCAAACAGCCAACCCCGATCGCGGCACTACAGAGGGGAACAATCTGCCCCTGCGGCCAGGGCTGGATCCGGAGAGTCCAAGTGCGATCGAAGCTCCCCCCGCCAGCTTAGATCTCAACCTCAATCGCCAGCCCGATCGGCCCTTCACCCCCGCCCTGCCCTCACCCGCGCCGATCGACAACGGCATCCCCATCTCTAACTACCTCCTCGGAGCCGGGGATACCCTCTCTATCTCAGTCATCGGCTATCCCGAATTCACCAGCCAGCAGGCCATTCTGCCCGATGGGACCATCAACCTGCCGCTCATTGGCCCCCTCTACATCCAAGGCCAGACCTTGGAGGAACTCAAACAAACCCTACAAACCGCCCTTCAGGTCTATTTAGTTAACCCCGTGGTGAGCCTGAGCCTCTCATCCCAGCGCCCCCTCCTCGTCACCGTCACAGGGGAGGTCCATCGCCCCGGCCCCCTCCAGTTAAATACGGGGGGATTACCCCTGTCCCAAGCCCTGATCCAAGCCGGAGGCGTGCGTCGCAGTGCCAATATCAGCCGGATTACCATCCGTCGTCCCCTACCCCAAGGCCAAGAGCAGCTACAGGTGGTAGACCTCTGGCAGACCATTCAAGCGGAGGTGGCCGGTCAGCGGCTGCTGTTACGGGATGGGGACGTGATCTTTGTGCCCCGACTCACCGCAGAAGAAGGGTTAGATCAACGGCTGATTGCCCGATCGAGCCTTGCACCAACAGAGGTACAGGTCCGCTTTTTAGGGGAAGTCGTCAGCCAAGGAGAGTTGGCCGTCCCCCCCCACTTCTCCCTCTCAGAGGCCCTCGCCCTTGCCGGGGGACCGGCTCCCGGAGCACGAACCGGCAAGGTTACCCTCCTGCGTCGCCGGGACGATGGCACAGTGGAAGAACGGGAGATCAGCCTCACGGATTACCGCAACGCCGAACAAGTTCAGGATGGGGATATTATTATTGTCTCCAAACGCTTTGTTCCCAATTTGGTGGACTGGACCCAGCGCATTACCAACGCCATTAATGCGCCGGTCAACCTGTATCAGTTAATTAATGGCTTGATCGGAGGATCGAACTGAGGATTATTCCACAACGGACTTGAAACAACGGCGGGGAAAGGTTTTAAGAGGGTCAACGAGAGATCATGCAGGATTGGAGTGACGGTGGATGCAGCTAGCTTTAAGGGGATTGGAGATTGTGCTGGGGGGTCTAGGGGCAGTGGGGGTTCTGCTGACCCTGACCTTGGGGTTGGAAGTCGGAGCCGCCTTTTTTCCCGGCGTTTCTGCCCGCCGATCGCCGTCGCAACGGCCCACCCCGGAACCCTTGGACTGGGAACACTTACAAGTGGCGGTCCTGGTCCCGGCCCACAATGAAGCATTGCTGATTGGCCAGACCTTGGCGGCGATCGTGCCCCAGCTTAAGCCCCACGATCGGGTCGTTGTGGTGGCCGACAACTGCACCGATGCTACGGCAGAACTGGCCCAGGCGGCGGGGGCGATCGTCCTAGAACGGCACAATGCCCAGCAGCGCGGCAAAGGCTACGCCCTCGACCATGGTCTGCGCTTTCTCCAGACCAATCCCCCCGATGTGTTGGTTATTGTTGATGCCGACTGCCACTGTCACCCCGGTGCCCTCCCCACCCTGGCCCACACCGCCCACCAACTCCAGCGCCCCATCCAAAGCCTGTACCTCCTGGACAGTCCCCCAGATCCCAGCCTCAAGGATCTCATTTCTAGCTTTGCCATGACCGTCAAAAATGGGGTGCGAATGCGCGGTTTGGGGCATTTTGGCTGGCCCTGCCCCCTGGGAGGGACCGGCATGGCCTTTCCCTGGGCCGCCTTGGGCACCGTGGACCTCGCCAGTGGCCACATTGTTGAAGATATGAAGTTGGGGCTGGATTTGGCGATCGCAGGCTATCCACCACTGTTTTGGGGCGCAGCCAAGGTCACCGGTTCCCTACCCAGCGAAGCAGCGGCCAGCACCAGCCAGCGCACCCGCTGGGAACATGGTCACCTCCAAGTCTTGCGGGACTATGTGCCGGTCTTAGCCGGAGCCGCCCTGCAACAACGGCGCTTCGATTTAGCCGTTATGGCCCTGGATTTAGCGATTCCGCCCCTCTCGCTTCTGGTTCTGTTGTGGCTAGGGCTGGCGATCGCCACCGGTCTGCTGCTGCTGCTGGGGGGCAGTTGGCTGCCCTTGGGGTTGATGGCGATCGCCGGGATCCTCCTCGGCAGTGCCATTCTCGCCGCCTGGGCCGGATTCGCCCGCCAGCAACTCCCCGCCCAAAAGCTGTTGGCCATTCCCCTCTATATCCTCTGGAAAATTCCCCTTTACTTAAAGTTTTTGGTCAAACCCCAAGCCGATTGGGTTCGCACGGAGCGGGATCATAACAGTACAAGCGAACTGTCTGGATCAGAGCGACGATCGGACCCGTAGGCCCAGATTCCCTAGGGCAACCCGCGCGACAATCTTCAAACCGGCTCGATCGGGGTCAAGGCAAGAACCGCGTCCCCTAGAATCAAACACAGCCCTGCAACGCTTACCCCAGAACCCAACCTATGATTGTTAGCCAAACCTCAACCCCTGCCCCTGCACTGCCCTACGTGCTCAGCGATCGCGATCAAGCCTTCTTAGCTCGCCTTGTAGACTACAAAAACATCCAATCCGTCCCTGAAATTTGGCCGATCGCCGCCGAAAACTTTGGCCACATCACCGCACTCCACGCCCCCCACCTCAAGCCCATCGTCCAGCTAACCTACCGGGAACTGCTCCAGCAAATCCAGACCTGTGCCGCCGCCTTCCAGTCCTTTGGCATCCACTTCGATGGCAGCGATTTGCCCCCCCGCCTTGCCCTATTTGCCGATAATAGCCCCCGCTGGTTAATGGCCGACCAAGGCATGATGACCGCTGGAGCCGCCAACGCCGTGCGCAGCCACCAGGCCGATCGCGACGAACTGCTCTACATTCTCCACAACAGCGGGGCCGTGGGCCTCGTCCTCGAAAATCAGGCCACCCTCAGTAAGCTGCGCGATGGCCTCGATCCAGCCAGCCTCAAATTTATTGTGCTCTTGAGCGACGAAACCCCCGATCCCCTTCCCGGCACCACCGTGCTCAACTTTAGCCAGTTTCTAGAACGGGGCAAAGGTCAGACCTTGCAGCCCGTCACCCTACACCCAAACACCCTAGCCACCTTAATCTATACCTCCGGCACCACGGGCCAGCCCAAAGGGGTCATGCTCAGCCACGGCAATTTGCTCCACCAGATCAACACCGCTGGGACGATCGTCCAGCCCGAAGTGGGAGACACCGCCCTCAGTATTTTGCCCACCTGGCACTCCTACGAGCGATCGGTGGAGTATTTCCTCCTCTCCCAGGGCTGCACCCAGGTCTACACCAGTATTCGCAACGTCAAAAAGGATCTCAAAACCTACACCCCCCAATTCATGGTCAGCGTACCCCGCATTTGGGAGTCCGTCTATGAAGGGGCACAGCAGCAGTTCCAAAGCCAGCCAGAAAGCAAGCGCAAGCTGATCACCACTTGCTTTAAACTCAGCGAAAAATTCATCAAAGCCAAACGCACCTGGCAAGGGCACAACCTAGAGCAATGGCAACCGGATCTAGTGACCTGGCTGCAAGCAGGACTCAAAGCACTGACCCTATGGCCCCTCCATACCCTAGCGGGGCAACTCATCTACAAGCAAGTCAAGGGAGCAACCGGGGGCAAGCTCAAGAACGTGATCAGCGGCGGGGGATCCCTTGCGCCCCACCTCGAAACCTTCTATGAAATCGTCGGCATTAGCTTACTGGTGGGCTATGGCCTCACGGAGACCTCCCCGATTCTCTCCGCCCGTCGGGCTTGGCGCAATGTGCGCGGGTCTTCGGGCCTAGGGGTTCCCGGCACCGAGTTAAAGGTCGTTCATCCCGAAAGCCGCCAACCGCTACCGCCGGGAGAGCGCGGCTTAGTCTTGGCGCGGGGGCCGCAAATTATGCAGGGCTATTTCCGGAATCCTGAGGCCACGGCCAAGGCGATCGATGGCGACGGCTGGTTTGACACCGGGGACTTGGGCTATCTCACCGCCCAGGGTGATGTGGTCCTCACGGGACGGGCCAAGGACACGATCGTCCTCAGCAATGGCGAAAATATTGAACCGCAGCCGATCGAAGATGCCTGCCTCCGCAGCCCCTACATCGACCAAATTATGCTCTTGGGCCAAGACGAAAAAGCCCTAGGGGCGCTGATCGTCCCCAACCTAGCCAATCTCCAAGCATGGGCTAACAGCCAAAATTTGGGCCTTGATCTCCCCGAAACCCTCGACCCCCCAGCCACCCCAGACCAAGTCGCAGCCCTCAACCACGAAAGCATCCTGGCCCTGTTGCGCCAAGAACTCAACCGCGAAGTCAAGGACCGGCCCGGTTATCGCCCCGACGATCGCATTGCCAGCTTTTGCGTTGTGGGCGAAGGCTTCACCATGGCCAATGGTCTCTTAACCCAAACCCTCAAGGTACGCCGTCCCCAAGTGCGGGAACGGTTTAGCGCCGAAATTAAAATCATCTTTGAAAAGTAAGCCAACCTCAGGGGCGCTTAAAAAACCCACACTACTCGTAGTGCGGACTTTAGTCCGCATCTTGGCACTCGTTCGTAGTACGGACTTTAGTCCGCATCTTGGCACTCGTTCGTAGTACGGACTTCAGTCCGCATCTTGGCACTCGTAGTACGGACTTTAGTCCGTATCTTGGCACTCGTAGTACGGACTTTAGTCCGTATCTTGACCCCCAGCCCCTCCCCCCAGGGGAGAGGGGAGCAAGAGATTTTGCAAAGAGAGAGGGGAGCAAGAGACTTTGGGACCCTAGGCCATGAAAGCAGGTTGGTGGCGAATCAGGCTCAGGAACTCATCGCGGGTGCGCTGATCCTCTTGGAACGCCCCCAGCATCGCACTGGTCACCGTCCAGGATCCGGGCTTCTGCACCCCGCGCATGACCATACACATGTGAGTCGCCTCCATCACCACCGCCACACCCTGGGGATCGAGGATTTCCTGGACCGCTTCCGCAATCTGGCGGGTGAGGCGCTCTTGCACCTGGAGCCGACGGCTATACATTTCCACAATGCGGGCGAGCTTACTGAGGCCCACCACCTTTTGGGTGGGGATGTAGGCCACATGAACCCGGCCCATAAACGGCAGCATGTGGTGCTCACAGAGACTAAAGGCCGTAATATCCCGCACCAACACCATTTCATTGTGGCCTTCGTCAAAAATCGCGCCATTCACCAGTTCATCTAAGGACTGGCTATAGCCACTGGTCAAAAAACGCATGGCTTCTGCAACCCGCTTGGGGGTTTTGAGCAAGCCCTCGCGATCGGGATCTTCCCCGACCCCCAGCAATATCGTCCGGACTGCCTCTTGCATTTCGGCTTGCCCCACTTCGGGGTGCTCAAGCGTTGCCTCTTGGACAAAACGGCTAGCCCGATCGGGCCGCACTTCAGGAGTCTTCAGGGAAGCATGGCCGTTGCCGTTGATGCTGGGGGTTGAAGCAGAAGCAATAGTCATAAAATCAAACCTAAAACAGGAGTATGAGAAGAGAACAGGGCGATGACCCACAGAAAGAGCAGGTCTAAAGTCAAAATTGGAGAAACCAGCTTAAACTATCCAGTTCCTAGGAGCAGTTCAACCGAGAACGGTCACGGCGGGGGAAGGATTGAGGGCATCGCAAACCGGAAAATGCGAGCCAATCACCCTCAGCAAAACCCACAGCATTACATCCCAGCCCACAGGACTGAGTGAACTGCGTCAGTGGACAATCTCAGGTGGACAATCTCAGGTGGACAATCTCAGGAAGTACCGCCAGGGCAAGACGAGGCCGCAACCGCAGAGCAGACCAAGCCGCAGACCAAGCCGCAGGGCTAGCTACGCCTGGGAGTCATTACAGTGCGCCTGCGCTGGGGGTCACCACTAAGGACTCCACCACAGAACCCGCCGGAGCTAAGGCAACATGGAGAATCGATCGGGCAATGGTATCGGGATGAAGCATTTGGCCGCGATCGAAATCGGCCTGCACCGTTTGGGTATCCCATAGACCAGTATTGGTGGCCCCTGGGGTCACCACGGTAACCCGCACCCCATGACAGCGTTCTTCCACCGCGATCGCGTGGGACAGGGCGACCAAACCCGCCTTACTGACGCTGTAGGCTCCCCAGTCCGGAAACGCTTGATGGGCGGCAATGGAAGAAATATTGATAATGGTGCTGTAGTCCCGGCTGCGTAGAGTTGGCAAAGCACCCTGAATACAGAGGAAAACGCTGGTTAAGTTCAAATTCAAAACCTGCTGCCAGTCCTCTAGCGGCATTGCACCGAGCGGGCCGGTATAGCCCATTCCTGCGTTATTGACCAAGATGTCAATCGGGCCATACTGATCACACAGTTGGGCAATGCGTGGCTTGACCTGGGGGAGATCAACCAGATCTAAAGCGGAAACCTGGACCTGAATCGACGTTTGAGCGTGCTGGGCAGCGTGCTGGGCTAACTCAGCCACAGATGCGAGTTCTCCCTGGGAGCGCCCCACTAAAACTAAGTCAATACCCGCCTGGGCAAAGGCTAATGCCGTCGATCGACCAATCCCACGACTCGCACCGGTAATGAGTGCGCGTTTCTGTGTTGGAGATGTCATGAATTCCTTGTGAAATGGAGGCAGGACCGGGGTTGGGGGACCGAATGGACCCTGGTTTCCCTGGCCTCAGGCAAGAAACCCTAGGAGCAGCAGAAAGTCCCAAAACTGCATCCGCTGGGTTCCAGACCCTTGGGGTCTAGAAATGCGCTTCTTCACTAGCCCTCTTGCAAAACGTGACGATCCTCCCCAAGGGCAGGGGTCACTTCGGTATTTGAAAGTGGTCTCCGGGGGCAGCTAGGCCAACTCGACTCAGCAGGTCACTGAAGCGCCACCACAATTTCCCCAAAAAGTAAAGAATTATTTCTAACTCTTATTATATCGCAGCGCGTTCCAATCCCTACGCCTGTTTTTGGGAATTGGTTGAGGTGCCATGGGCACCTGAGGGGCCATCTCACGGGGACCATCTCACGGGGAGCATCTCACGGGGACCATTTCACAGGAGTCATTTCACAGGAGTCATTTCACAGGAGTCATTTCACAGGGGCCATCTCACGGGGTTCATCTCAGAGGAGCCATCCCACGTTGACAGAGGCAATGACTGTGGCAGAGGCACCCCTTGGGTCGGGGTGACTCCCCCGTGGTTGCCCCGGCCTAACTCCTTAGGACTCTAGGAAAACGCCTAACTTTCGGAATTTCTGATAGCGTTGCTCCCGTCGTTGCTCAGGGGTAAGCTGATCGAGGTCGGTGAGGTGACTCAGCAGCGAGTCTTTGAGGACTTTGGCGGCTTGGAGGGGATCGGAGTGGGCACCACCGAGGGGTTCCGGCAAAATGTCATCGACAATCCCAAGGTTTTTAAGGTCAGGGGCCGTAATTTTGAGGGCTTCGGCGGCTTGACCGGCTTTGCCTGCATCTTTCCACAGGATAGCCGCGCAGGCTTCGGGACTGGCCACCGTATAGACCGAGTGCTCAAACATCAACTGACGATCGCCCACACCAATACCCAAAGCTCCGCCCGATCCCCCTTCCCCAATCACCGTACAGAGAATGGGCACGTCTAGCCGAAACATTTCCCGCAGGTTATAGGCGATCGCCTCACCCTGGCCCTGTTTTTCGGCCTCCACGCCAGCCCAAGCCCCCGGCGTATCAATAAAGGTCAAAATCGGCATCCCAAAGCGATCGGCATGTTCCATTAACCGCATCGCCTTCCGGTAGCCCCCCGGAGAAGCCATACCAAAATTACGGGCCACATTATCCTTCGTATCGCGCCCTTTTTGGTGCCCCAACAGCAGCACCGCCCGTCCTTCCAGCCGTGCAATCCCCCCCACCAAGGCAAGGTCATCTCCCCCCCGGCGATCGCCATGGAGTTCAATCCAGTCCTCCGTCATCATCTGCACATAGTCCAGGGTGCTAGGGCGACGGGGGTGGCGGGCTAACTGGATGCGCTGGGCCGGAGAGAGACTGCTAAAAATCTCTTGCCGCAACTGGGCCGCCCGCTGCTCTAATTGTTGGATCTGCTGGGAAACATCCACCTCGTTTTCCTCAGCCAGTTCCCGAATCTGGGAAATTTGGGCCTCCAGTTCCACGAGGGGTTTTTCAAAGTCCAACAAAATCGGTTTGCGAGGGGCAGTAGACATAGGTTCAAGGGGGCGATCGTCAGTCGTAAACGGTTGAGGACACAGCGGAAGAGCAGCCAGCCCCCACTCTAAATGGCAAGACTGGGCACTGGGCTAGAAGCATTTTACGCCGCCATGGTCCCCGCCCTATGCCCGGTTTACCTAACTTACGTGAGTTCGATGACCCTCACCCCCCAGCCCCCTCTCCCAAAAAAGGCGAGGGGGAGCAACCTTAGAATCAGGGTTTTAGCCCCTCTCCCTGGGGGAGAGGGGTTGGGGTGAGGGATTTACAACACCTGGGTCGAACTCACGTTAACTTGGACTGGGAGCGACAAGCAAAAGACATCAGTTGGGGATCCTGGGTTGGGAATCCTGGATTGGGAATCCTGACAACGCAGCGGGCGATCGCGAGAGACCCCCGATCCCTAACCCCCCCAACCCCTCATACCAAATCCGACTCATCTCGATTCGTTTTGGTAGGGGCAATCCCCCCGTGGTTGCCCCTGTATTTGGCTGGTCGAGGGTCGGCACAGGGGCACGACCCCTACCCGTTTATTCTGTTTCAGGCCAACGGATTTGGTATAAGAATAAGGGTTCTTAATCGAGGTGCCCTGATGCCCATCTTGGGACAGGGCCATAAAGGCTGCATCGGTCCAGGTTGGGGGTGCAGCGGCGATCGTCATGGTAGCTGTTCCTGGGGTATTGAATAGGTTTCTAGGCAGTTTGCAGGCTATTTGTAGCAATTCTTCCTAGAAATTAGTTGCTTTGGCGCTGAGTCACTGTCCCACTCTCAACAACGGCACTATCCCTAAACAGTAAGCAAGGCTCATCCGCCTGTGTGGGCACAA
>JAYKJG010000427.1:0-36377 GCA_035286285.1 Prochlorothrix sp. | reverse complement strand
AGATTGAGTTCACCGAGGTAGTCTGGTTTGGCGTAGGATGGCTGGCCTTGACCGGTGCGCTGTCCCGTCACTGGCTCTGCATCCATCCCAGGCATGGGGCCAGTACTACCCAAATCCTGTGCAAAATCCAGGGTACTCGCCATGGCATCAAGGTTGGTGAGGAGCATCTCTTCCTTGGATAGGGATGTGGCGCTACCGCCCAAAAGACCGTCCAGCAGCCCAGACTTGGCCTCTCGGTGCTGGCGGTTAAAGTGGGCATAGGCTGCTGCTTCGATTCGGAAGTCTACTTGGCTGGCAACTAGACCCACGATCGGGGTTCGGGACTTGAGCAACAGCGCCCGCGCCACCACCATCAAGCTGGGATCAACAAATTGAGTCCGCACGACCCACAGCGCACCATCGACCATCTGGCCCAGCAGGGCTGCGTCTGCTGCACGGGTGAGGGGAGGCGTATCAATCAGCACCCAGTCATAGCGGCTCGACACCGTGGTGACTAGATCCATCATGAACTGGGAGTCGAGGAGCGCGAGGGGATTGACGGGTAGGGTGCCGGAGGGTAGGAGGGACAGGTAGGGGTTGAGGACGTGAATAAAGGGATTGAGGGTGGCAGGGTCTAGGGAGGGGGTGTTTTCTAAGATGTTGCCCAGGCCCTGATCGTTGGGCACTTTCCAAAGCAAGTGTTGGCTGGGCGATCGTAGGTCTGCATCCAGAATTAAGACCCGCCGCCGCCCTTGGGCCAGGGTTGCGGCTAGGTTGGCCAAAATTTCCGATCGCCCCTCTTCGCCGATCGCACTTACCACCGCCAGGGACCGCAGCCGATCGCCAAATCCCCGCAGCCGCAGCGCGGCACTCATCATCTGGTAGGACTCACAAATGGGTGACTCTGGCGATCGCAGCACCACCAAGCGGGGGGAAAGATCATCGTTAACCAACGCCCCCACATTCCGTTCTGCCGCCGTGGTAAATTCTGCGATCGCCCCCAGGGCCAGGTGTCCTGTAATTGCCTCGGCATCGCCAATGGTTTTCACCGATCGATCGATTAACTCCAGGAAAATCAGGAGGCCCAATCCCCCAAAGACTCCCACAACGCCCCCAGCAACCACATAGATGACATTAAAACTAGGGGGCGGCAAAGGGGGAACAACGGCCCGCTCAATAATTTCAACCCGCGAGATGCCCATGCTTTGGCTTTCCGCAATCACCAACTCCGGGAGGCGGTTGCGCAGGCGCTGGTAGTTGGTCTGGGCCAAGACCAATTGGTCCTGTAACTCCTGTTCTGTGACCTCCAACTCAGGAATTTGTTGGACCCGGCGGGCATACTGCTCCTGAAGGGCTGTGAGTTGTTGCAGTTGTTCGTTGAGGCTGGCGCGGTTCACCTCCGCCTGGACCAATTCCCCCGCAAACCCCTGCTCCATAGACCCTAGATGCAAATCGCTGACCTGTAACCGTTGGCCGGAATTCTGCAAGACTCCATCTAAACGCTCTTGCAAGAGGCTCTCCAAAGCACTAACTTGGCGGGACAAGTTGGCAACGGTGGGATGTTCTGGGGTATAGAGCGTCTCTTGTAGTGTTAGGTTGGTTTGGGCGGTTTGGAGATTGCCCAAGACCTCTTGAATGCCGGGATCCTCGATCGCCACGGTCAAGGCCAACGCCTTATCCGCATCCATTTTCAGTTGTTCCCGCAGCGCCTGGGCGCGGGCATCTGCGGCTAAAAGTTGGGTGCGCAGCTCTTCAATTTGTTGGGTTAAGGCGGTGAGCCGCTCGGATAGGGTTCCCGATTCCGTTGCCAGCGCGACAATATTATTCTTCTGCTTAAAGTCTTGGAGGGCTTGGGTTGCTTCCTGGACCTGCTGTTTCAGGTCTGGTAGTTGTTCCTCAATAAATTGGCGGGCTGCGACCACCTCAGCGCGGTTGATCTCGGTGTTGCGTCGAATATAGACCTCCATCAAGGTATTGACCGCTGCCTCGGCTTGGGCTTGGTTGGGCGAAGAGAAGGCCAACTCCAAAATATCGGTATCGGCCATCTGACTAACCTTAAGGTTGCGACCAAAAGCACCGGTACTCATCAGTTCACCGCTCACCGGGTCGCGCCAGTCCAACTCTTCAATGGCCGTCTCAATGACTGAACTGGAGCGCAGCAGCGCAATTTCTGTATTAAAGGGGTCACGGCTGATGGTTTGAAGCTCGCCCACGCCTTCGCCAACCCCTGTGAGCACGGCTTGGGCATCCTGGCGTTGGATGAGGAGCTTGCCGTAGGCGATGTGGGTTTGGGGTAAACGCTGCTGCCACAGGGCAAACAGGGTCGCCGGAATCATCAGCAACACGCCACAAATCCCCATCACCCACCAGCGGCGCTTGATGATCAGGACATAGCGATTGAGATCCAGTTCCTCAATGTATTCTTCATAGGTTTGCTCCTGTTGCTCAAACGGAGCGAGTACCTCGGAGCGGAGAGGTGGGGCAGCCGCAGCAGGGGCGGGTTGGAACGGGGCCGGGACCGATGCGGCATCCTGTGAAGAAGGCTGAGGTTGAGTCTGAGACATAGAACGAGTCTAGAGAGATCGCAGGCAGAAGGAGGGTATAACCAAACATGACCCCCGTGAGAGTACAGCCAAACACTAGAGGATGATGGCCCAGATAGCACACCAAAGTTAGGAGCAAAAGAGACGGCGGAGCTTGGACCGTCCAGCAATGTCGAAATGTGTAGTCCCCTGTTGCCCCCAGTTTATAGCCCCAAGTCGCTCTAATTTGTAGCCCCCCGTTGTCCCAATTTTTTGCTTTCAGCCGGAGGACGGAGCCATTGCCATTCCCTACATCCCTGAGATCCGGAACCTGTAAACTTATGATTCCTGGCTGCTTCTTTAGGATAGCGAACCCGACCGGAGGTGAGACGGGCTGTCTTTGACCTTTGCATCCTCAAGGGGATTTGTTAATATTCCTTAAAGTTTTCTCCCCATTGCCCCCTACCCACCCCCTCCATGTCATCCCCCGATTCCTCCCCCTCCAGTCTTGTGGAGCCAAGCGCTCCGATCGCCGCTGGATCTAGCCCTGAGTCCCTGCCGGATGCCTCACCCCTGGATGCCTCACCGGCTGCGGCTGCATCGACCTCCGTCGCGGCAGGGCAACCCGAAGCCTTAGCGTCTGAGACTGCCTCTGCCACGGAACCCCCCCCCAGTTATGTCAAACTTGCCATGCGCAACATGGTGAAAAAGGGGCGCAAATCCTTGACGCACTTTTTCCTGACAACCCTGGGTCTGTTGGGGGTGATGGTGGGTCTGGCCTACTTGACCCGTTAACGCTGTGGATCACCCTTCCCTCAGTCTTAGCCTTCAGGATCACTACCAGGCTTGGCCGTCTGGGTCTACGGCGCTTGGGCCTGTCCCCGCTAACCTTGGACCGGAGTGTGGCCTGGAACTGGCTCCCGATCGCTGGCAGGCTTGGCTGCAAACTTGGCTCCAGACCCTCTATCCCACCTTGCCTCCCTCCTGGCAACAGTCTACAGACTACGAACTTTCGTTACGGTTCACGGACTCCGCCGAGATTCAGGCGTTTAATCATCACTATCGCCAGATCGATCGCCCGACGGATGTGCTGGCCTTTGCCGCCCTTGAAGATGACTTGCCCCCTTGCCCTGATCCCACGGCTGAACCGCTGTATCTGGGGGACATTCTGATTGCTGTTCCCGTTGCCCAAACCCAAGCCCAAACCCAGGGTCACCCCTTGCTGACCGAACTGATTTGGTTAGCTGCCCATGGATTTTTACACCTTCTTGGCTGGGATCATCCCGATGAGGCGCAACTGCAAGCAATGTTACAGCAACAGCAACGGCTCTTAGAACAGATTGGCATGGTAGGACCGCAATGGGATGGGTAGGGTCCGGCCTGAATCAGCCCTGCTTGCTCCCATGCCTTGAGTCCACCGGGGGAATGAGCGGGCTAGCCCGTCTTCCTTTGCCCCCGTGAGCCGGACTGTTTTCCCCTCCCTGACCCGATCGGACCTTTGCTGCTACCCCTCCTCACGTTTTCGCTCGATCGTGGTTGCCCCACACGCCTAAAAGCCATTATTGAGAACGTTCCATGGCTCAACGTCTTTCTACCCCTGTTGTTCCCGCTGCCCCTGTTGCCCCCGTTGCCTCCCAGGCTATGCCCAGCCGCCTCAACCGTAGCCCTCGTCGCCCGTCCTGGAAAGTTGCCCACAATCTGCTGGTGAGCTTTAAGTATGCCGGTTCAGGACTTCAGTATGCCTTCCAAACGCAACGCAATTTCCGCATTCACGTTGGCGTAGGCAGTGGGGTTTTGCTTCTGGCCCTCTGGCTCCAGATTAGCCCGCCGCAATTAGCGATTCTTCTGCTCACGGTGGGCGCTGTCATGATTATGGAATTGATTAATACCGCGATCGAGGCGGTTGTGGACCTAGTGGTTGAGGAAACCTACCATGACTTGGCGCGAATTGCGAAGGATTGCGCAGCGGGGGCGGTGCTGGTCTCGGCCTTGGCCTCCCTGGGGGTTGGTGCCCTGATTCTGGTGCCTCCCCTCTGGAGCCGTATCCAGGCGCTGCTCCCCTAACCTGGGGGGCTGCTGGGGCCAGAAGTTTTAACCGCCTAGACTGACCGGAAACGGTAGAATAGGAAACCAACAGGCTTTTCCCCAAACTCCCAAACGGTTTGCCTGCTACCCTTGCAATGCTCATTGTTATTGATAACTACGACAGCTTTACCTATAACCTGGTGCAATACCTGGGTGAACTGGGGCAAACGTTTCCGGTGGCTCATGCGATCGAGGTTTACCGGAACGATCAAATTACGGTGGAAGCCTTGGCCGATCGTCAGCCCGACGGCATTGTGATCTCCCCCGGTCCCGGTTGCCCCGATGAAGCCGGAATTTCCCTGGCCGTGATCCAAGCCCTTGGCCCCACGATCCCCATTTTGGGGGTTTGTCTTGGCCACCAAAGTATTGGCCAGGTTTTTGGCGGCCAAGTGGTCCGGGCTGCTGAACTGATGCACGGCAAAGTTTCGCCCATCTACCACAACGGGGTTGGGGTTTTTGCCGGTCTGGACAACCCCTTTATCGCAACCCGCTACCATAGTTTGGTGATCGATCGGGACACCTGCCCCCCAGAGTTGGAAATCACCGCCTGGATTGAGGATGGGACGATTATGGGCGTGCGCCATCGGAACTATCCCCAGGTGCAGGGAGTCCAGTTTCATCCAGAGAGCGTTTTAACCGAAGCGGGTAAGGTTCTCTTAAGTAATTTTCTTGCGGCTTTAGAGCCTGCCAGAGTTTAAGCTCTGGACCGGGCCAAGGCTTGCAATCCTCCAGTTTTGCAGTCATCCAGTCAGGAACGCGATGAAACGGCGACAGTTTATTCAACATGCCAGCGCAGGGCTGGCCTTCAGTTTGGGTCTGTCTTGGCTCCAAAACTCCGAGGTAGCCCAAGCCCAAGCGCCTCAGCCCACGGCCTCCGGGGGGATTACCCTCACTTGGCTCGGCCATACCTGCTTTTTGTTTGAAGGGGGCGGGCAGCGGGTTTTAGTCAACCCGTTTCAGCCCATGGGCTGTACCGCAGGCTATGCTGCACCCCAGGTCAGTGCGGATTATGTGTTGATCAGTAGCCGTCAGCTTGATGAAGGATCCGCTGAGGGCGTTCCGGGTAGTCCTCGCATTTTGTCGGAGCCGGGAGCCTATCGTCTGGGCAGCAACAACCAAATCCAGGGGATCCGCACCGATCACGATCGTCTCGGTGGCAAACGTTTTGGCCGCAATGTCGCATGGCGCTGGAACCAAAATGGTGTTGAGATCTTGCACTTGGGGGGCTTGGCCTCAGAAATTAGCACCAGCCAGAAAATCTTGATGGGATCCCCGGATATTCTTCTGATTCCCGTGGGGGGGCAACAACCGCCGCCCGGAACGTCACCCTATGACAGCCGCTGGCCTGAGGTTTATACGCCCCAGGAAGCCAAGGCCGCGATCGAACTCCTAGCGCCCAAGTTGGTGATTCCGACCCACTACCGCACCCCTGCCGCCAATCCCAATGCCTGCGATCTCGTGGCCATTCAGGACTTTGTTGCGCTGATGGCCAATGTGCCCATTCGTTACAGCACCACCAATACCCTGCAAATGAGCACGGGGAATTTGCCCAGCAGTTTGACCCTTCAGGTGCTGAGTGATGCGAGCTTGACCGCAGCCACTGCCCACCGGCCCGCCCTGGCTTAACCTGCCCCAGGAGGGTTAGGGGGATCCAGGCTGTTAGGTCCAAGCTGCTGGGTTAGCCGTTCAGGGCAATGAACGCCCCAGATCCTGCCAACTATTCAACCCCAAGCAGAGCGGAGGATTGAAGGAAGTCTGTGAGTGTCCGGGTTCGTCAACATGTTAATCCTCTCAGCCAGAAATTTCAGCAGGGAGTGTCTCTGCCGGACTGGGAGCGTTGCTATGGCAATCTGCAAGCCCCTTTGCACCTCGATATTGGCGCTGCACGGGGGCGGTTTTTGTTGGAGTTGGCTCCGCTGCGGCCTGACTGGAACTTCCTAGGCTTGGAAATTCGGGAGCCTTTGGTGGCGGCGGCCTTGGGCGATCGCGATCGCCTCAACCTTGCCAACCTCCACTTCCTCTTCTGTAATGCCAACCTTAGCTTGGCCCAGATTTTGGCTTCCCTGCCCACCGGGATTGTGCAATACGTCACCCTCCAATTTCCCGATCCCTGGTTCAAAAAGCGCCATCAGAAGCGGCGTGTTGTCCAGCCCGAACTGGTGCAGGCTCTGGCTGCTGCGATCGCCCCCGGAGCTACGATTTTGCTCCAGTCCGATGTTGAGGAGGTGGCTACTGCCATGGTGGACTGCTTTCAAGATCAGGGTGCCTTTACCCCCCAGGCCCAAACCTGGCTACCTGCTAACCCGCTTCCGGTGCCCACCGAGCGAGAAATTGCCACCCTCAAGCGGGGTGACCCCGTTTATCGCCAAGTTTTCACCCGCAACCCTTGACCCTGCCCCTGGTCACCCTGGGACGGGTCAGCCTACGATCGGTCAGCCTACGACCGGTCAGCCTGTATCCTGAAACCCGCCACCCCACAACCTTTCACCCGAATCCCGTTGCCTAAGGGTGCCTAGCTACTCATGCCGACGTTTTACTACAGCCCCCTTTCCCCCAATGCCCGCCGTGTTTGGCTGGCGCTCCTGGAAAAGCAAATTGAATTCACGCCGGTTGCGCTCCAACTGAATGGGGATCAGCGTACTGAAGAGTTTCTCCGGCTCAATCCCTTTCACCAAGTGCCGGTGTGGGTTGAGGGGGATTTGCGTCTGATTGAATCCGTGGCGATTTTGGACTATCTCGAAGTTCGCTACCCCGACCCTCCCCTCATGCCCCAGAACCCGATCGACTTCGCACGGGCGCGGATGGTGCAACTGTTGGTGGATAACAAGCTTTTCCAACCGGCAACCACGCTGCTGTCCGAGAGTCCCCAGAGCCTCAACTATGCCCAGGCGGAGGTTAAGCTGGCGGAGGTATTGGCCTTTTTTGAGGAATTACTGGCTGGGTTCGATTATTTTGGCGGCGATCGGCTGTCCAACGGCGACATTACCCTAGGGACCGCCCTACATCTGTTGCCTGCGCCCGATCCCTGGCTGGTGTCCTATCCCCGGCTTCAGCGCTGGTGGGAGCGGCTCCAAGCCCGTCCCGTCTGGCAGCAAACCTGCCTCAGTGACCAGGACATTCGCTATTTTCAGCGGCGGGTTAAGTTAATTGTCAAACTGGGTCAACGGCAGCGCCTGGGAACCTAACCTGGGATTGCTGCGGGGGATGCTCGCTTGCGATCCTAAGCGTTGCCGGTGGACTCCGCCGCTAGCTCGGCTAACTGCTCCTGTTGGTCCCGGCTAATGCAGGATTGAACGAGATCTTCTAGATCGCCCTCCAGGGCCGATTCTAGGGCAAAATTACGATTGAGGCGGTGATCGGTGACGCGGTTGTCCTTGTAGTTGTAGGTGCGGATTTTTTCCGATCGTGCTCCGGTGCCCACCTGCGATCGCCGCATGGAGGTCACGGCCTCCTGTTGTTCCCGCAGCTTCATTTCATACAGTTTGGCCCGCAAAATCTGCATGGCTCGCTCCCGGTTCTGGAGCTGCGATCGCTCTTCGGTGCAAAACACCCGGATCCCGGTGGGTTTGTGGAAGAGATCAACGGCGGTTTCCACTTTGTTGACGTTTTGGCCCCCGGCCCCGCCCGATCGCGCCGTGGAAATTTCAATCTCCTTGGGATCGATCGTCACGTCTACATCATCCACCTCCGGCATAATCGCCACTGTTGCCGTCGAGGTATGGACCCGTCCCCCCGCCTCCGTGACCGGCACCCGCTGCACTCGGTGAACCCCCGCCTCAAACTTGAGTTGGCTGTACACGCCCTCGCCCTGAATCTCTAAAATTGCCTCCTTAAAGCCCCCCATATCCGCCAGGGACTCACTTAGCAGCTTCACTCGCCACTTTTTGCTCTCTGCATAGCGCGAATACATCCGCACCAAATCCCCAGCCCAAATACTGGCCTCATCGCCGCCCGTGCCCGCCCGCACTTCCAACATGATGTTCTTCTCATCATTGGGATCCTTGGGCAGCAGTAAAATCTTGAGGCGCTGCTCTAGGGTCTCGGACTTTGCCTCCAGTTCCTCCACCTCCAGATCGGCCATCTCCTTTAGCTCTGGGTCACCCCCAGACTCCTTGGCAATCTGCCGCGCTCCGGCCAAATCCTTTTGCAGTTTCTGCCACTCTTCATAGGCTAAGACCACCGCCTCTAGGGACGATCGGGCCTTGGCTACCCGCTGGAACTCCCTGGGGTCGCTGGCAATATCGGGATCCGCCAGTTGCCGGGTCAACTCATGGAAGGTTTGCTCAACGGAGTTCAATTTTTCCAATAAGTGTGATTCAGCCATGGGGAATGCTCTGCAACTAATCTGAACGAAACGAGCCGTGAAAATAAGTTAGGAACCCCCGATCGGGGATTCCTCAAGTCACAGGAGGGCGGTGGAGCGTAGGGGTCACAGGAGCCACAGCAGCCCCCCACAACTAGATGAGGCCACTATGGCATGAATTCCCAGCCCCTGTTGTCCCGGCAGCTTGCTTGTCCTGGTCACCCAGGCAGCTTGCCTGCATCAGCAGAAGTGACCCTCTAGGACTAGAACTCAACGCCAGACTAGGACTCAGCCCCCTCCTCTAACATGCCATATTTGCGTAAGAAGCGCTCAACGCGCCCCTCGGTGTCAATAATCTTTTGGGTTCCAGTGTAGAAAGGGTGGTTACCAGACCACACATCCACATGAATTTCCGGCTGGGTGGAGCCAACGGTCATGACCACTTCGCCGTTGCAATAGACCTTGGCTTCGGGGTACCAAGTTGGGTGAATATTAGGTTTTGCCATGGTAAGGGTTGCGATCGGGAATAACGCTGAGAAGAAGTCGAACAGAAGAGGTCGAACAATTAACGCTTGGAGTATTGAGGAGCCTTACGGGCTTTGCGTAAGCCGTACTTCTTCCGTTCCTTCGAGCGGGGGTCGCGGGTTAGGTAGCCCTCAATTTTGAGGGGTTTCCGGTTTTCAGGATCCAGTTCACACAGGGCACGAGCTGCACCGAGGCGGATGGCATCGGCTTGGCCCGTTAAACCGCCCCCATGGACCTTGACCAAAACGTCATACTCAGCCTCCAGGCCCAGGGTTTCCAACGGCGCTTTCACTGCCGCGAGATAGAGGGGATTGTTTTGGAGATAGCCCGTGCCTTCACGGTTATTAATCATCAGTTGGCCGCTGCCGGGAACCAGGCGTACACGGGCGACGGAAGACTTTCTCCGGCCTGTACCCCAGTACACGGCTTTACTCGATTGATCACTCTCTTGCATCGTTTCAGATCCTTCAGATTAAAAGTATCGTGGGGGAGAATTGGGAGTTGTCCTTAAGGGCTGTGGCCGGATGGGGCCAATGCCTGGAAGGACGGCAACGGGGGGAAATGCCTTCAGGAGGGGTGACCCCTGAATACCCTTGCTGTCCCCCTTAGGCATCCCCGTCAGAGTCGTGGGTTTTAATGGCGAGCACTTGGGGTTGTTGGGCAGCATGGGGATGCTCGGCCCCAGCATAGACCTTCAGCTTGGTGAACAACTGCCGTCCTAGGCGGTTCTTGGGCAACATCCCCCGCACGGCCTGTTCAATGATCCGCTCCGGAATCCGAGCTTGCAGCTTTTCAAAGGTTTCCACCTTCATCCCGCCCGGTCTGCCGGAGTGGCGACGATAGAGCTTTTGGCTAGCCTTGCGACCGGTGACGGCCACTTTGTCGGCATTGACAATAATGACAAAATCCCCAGTGTCGAGGTGGGGGGTGTAGGTGGGCTTATTTTTGCCCCGCAGGATTTTGGCGATTTCACTGGCCAAGCGGCCCAGGCGCAGCCCTTCGGCATCAATGAGGTACCACTGACGCTCTAGGGTGGTGGGGTTGGGGAGATAGGTCTTGTTCATCTTGGTTGTACAGGGTTGGATTCAGACGAAAGCGGGGAAAGAGATCCGGATGGCCGGTTGGAGTCTAAGGATGAGGGCCAGGGGTAGGGGGAAACCGATATAGGGGCTGGGCTTCACGCCATGCTGCCGGGGGAAAGGGCGGTTGAGGATAGCCAACACAGGTCAGACATAACCCCTGGGCCGGAGCCGAATGCTTCACGAGGTCACGGCGCTGGTCCATCCAAATTTGGGTAAAGTCTTGGGGACTGCGGGATCCTTCCCCGACTTGGACCAACAACCCCACCAGTAACCGCATCATGCCATAGAGAAAGCCACTGGCTTGCACTTCGATTTCAACGAGGCGATCGCGGCGCTGACACTGGACCTCCTGCACTTCAACCCAGGCATGGGGACGGCTGGAGCCACTGCGCTGGAAAGCGGCAAGGTGGTGGTAGCCCAGTAAGGGCCGTAGGGCTGCCAGCATGGTGTTGGCCTCTAGGGGCTGGTGGTAGTAGTGCCAGACATAGGGCCGTAGGAAGAGGTTGGGGCAGGGATCGGTATAGAGGGTATAGCGATAACGCCGCCAGGAGGCAGAGAAACGGGCGTGCCAGGTGTTGGGGACTGCTGCTGAAGCCCGAACCACGACATCGGGGGGTAGGCGACTGTTCAAGACGCTCATCCAACGCTGGGGGGGGATGGGACTTTGGACATCAAAGTGGACGACTTGGGCAGCGGCATGGACCCCGGAGTCGGTGCGCCCTGCTGCATGGACGGTGACGGGTTGGCCTACGATCGCCGCGATCGTGGTTTCCATCTCTCCCTGGACGGTTCGCTGCTGGGGCTGACTTTGCCAGCCACAAAAGTGCGTTCCCAAATATTGGACCACAAGGGCAATGCGCTGAACCGGGAGAGCAGCCATGGCGGGCAAGACCAGTCCTCAGTCCTAGACGAGTTCAATAATGGCCATTTCTGCATGGTCGCCGCGACGGGGGACGGTCCGCAAAATGCGGGTATAGCCTCCGTTGCGGCTGCCGTAGCGCTCAGGAGCCTGTTCAAACAGGGCTTTCACCAGGGACTTGTCATAGAGATAGCCCAAGGCTTGGCGACGATCGGACAGGGTGCCAGATTTGGCCAGGGTGATTAAGCCCTCGACTTCGTTACGAACTGCTTTGGCCCGTGCCTTAGTGGTGGTGATACGGCCATGGCGAATCAGTTCCGTGGCTAGGGCGCGCAGGAGCGCTTTACGTTGGTCGGCGGGCCGACCGAGTTGGGGGACACGACAACGGTGACGCATGGTTTTCCTAACTACCTCCAGAGGATCGAGTTTCCTGCAACGTGATGCCCAGACGTTGCCGCAGGGCTTCAATCACTTCTTCTGCCGATTTTTGGCCGAAGTTCTTAATCTCCAGCAGCTCCTCCTGGGTATATTCCAACAGGTCGGCTACGGAGTTAATTTGGGCACGCTTCAAACAGTTATAGGCCCGCACCGAAAGTTGCAGTTCCTCGATCGGAATCTGGCTTTCGGGGCCTTCCATGGGTTCTTCAATCCCTTGGGGTTCAAAGGAAATATCCTTGAGGGGATTGAAGAGATCGACCAACATCCCTGCCGCCTGACTCAGGGCTTCCTGGGGCGTAAGGCTGCCGTTGGTCCAAATATCCAGGACGAGGCGGTCCTTTTGGGTGGATTCTCCCAAACGAACATCTTCAATGGTGTAGTTCACCCGTCGCACGGGCATAAAGGCCGCATCGATTTGGAGAAAGTCCAAGGCGGTGGGTTCTTCCTTAGAGCGATCGAAGGATCGATAGCCTTTGCCCTGTTCAATCTTGAACTCCATTTCCAGGGTCGCCGAAGCGGCCAGGGTGGCAATGTACTGCTTGGGGTTGATCAGTTCAACCTCAGGGTTGAGTTCAATATTTTCTGCGGTCACCATATTGGGACCATGGACCAGCAGCCGTCCGATGTGGGGCTGGGGTGAATGGGAGCGCAGGACAATTTGCTTCAGGTTGAGCAAAATATCCAGCACATCTTCCCGAACCCCTGGCACGGTTGCAAATTCATGGGAAACCCCAGAAATGCGCACCGCTGTGATGGCGGTTCCCCCCAAGTTAGACAGGAGCGTGCGGCGCAGGGCGTTGCCCACCGTAATCCCTTGCCCTGGCTCTAGGGGTTCAATCACAAACCGGCTGTATTGAGCCTGGTCGCGTTCAGTTTTTGATTCAATACATTCAACTTGGAATTGCACCATAGTTTTCTCCCGCATGTTGCGTCCCACTGCCGTCGTTGGAAGTTTTACCCCAGGTTGAGGGCTGAATCAGGGCAAGCCCGCTGGATGGATCCTGCTCGCTCTCAAGCCCTAAAACGTTGGAGTCAGCCAGTTGCGTGCTAGACCCGACGGCGTTTGGGGGGACGACAACCATTGTGGGGAATGGGGGTCACATCCCGAATCAGGGTAATTTCCAGACCGGCTCCTTGGAGTGCCCGAATGGCCGTTTCACGACCGGCACCGGGACCACTGACCATGACTTCAATTTGACGGACCCCTTGATCCATGGCGCGACGAGCGGCATTTTCTGCGGCTGTTTGGGCGGCAAAGGGGGTTCCCTTCTTGGCTCCCTTAAAGCCGCTGGACCCCGCCGAGGCCCAGGACACCACTTCTCCATTGGGATCAGTGATGGAAACGATCGTGTTATTGAAGGTGGACTGGATATGGGCAACGCCGTTTGGTACATTGCGCTTTTGCTTTTTGCCGCCACCCTTCTTGGTTGGTCTTGCCATTGAAAAACTCCACTCTTAACTAGTACCAAGCTTGAACCGCTCGCTGTCTGTCCCCGCAGGGATCCAGCGAAGCGAGAAACGATCGGATAGGAAAACCTGCGATCAACAGGATTACTTCTTCCCAGCCTTCTTTTTCCCAGCCACAGTCTTCCGACCGCCTCGGCGGGTTCTGGCATTGGTACGGGTCCGCTGACCCCGCACGGGCAGACCAGCCCGGTGGCGACGACCTCGGTAACAGCCAATATCTTGGAGGCGCTTGATGTTCATTAACTCCCAGCGCCGGAGGTCTCCTTCCACTTGGTAGTCTGACTCTACGGCATCCCGTAGCGCCGCCACATCTGCGTCACTGAGATCCCGAACGCGGGTATCTGGATTAACGCCTGTTTTGGCCAAAATCTCATGGGAGCGGCTTAAACCAATCCCATAGATATAGGTCAGACCAATTTCAACCCGCTTGTCGCGGGGAAGATCAACACCTGCAATTCGTGCCACTTTTAATGTTCTCCTCAGCCCCAACTGGGGGGATTTCTACGCTGTTGGATGATGGTTTCGATCGAGCCGAAAGTCTCCAGAACTATCGTGCCCGCAGACACGACCACAACGGACTTGTTTCCAAACGGAATGGCTCAGGCAATGGTTGCTTGGTTAGCGATTAACCTTGGCGCTGTTTGTGCTTGGGGTTTGCCGCACAAATCACCATAACCCGACCCCGTCGGCGGATGACTCGACACTTTTCGCACATCTTCCGAACGGATGCTCTGACTTTCATGTGCTTTAGAATTTAAAGTTACAAACGCTCTATTTTAACATACCCATGCCTCAAGAACAGTCTCCTGGGGCAAATTGGGGATGTAACCGGGACCAACCGGGGTTGGCCGACCCTGGGAACCGGGGTAAGTCTTAACCGGGGTATGCCGAGGGCATGACCTGGGCTACTTCTTGCGAAGGCGGTAGGTAATCCGACCTTTGGTTAAGTCGTAGGGGGTTAATTCAACTTTAACCCGGTCTCCAGGTAAGATTTTGATGTAATTCCGGCGAATTTTTCCAGAAATGTGGGCTAGGACGTTGAAGCCGTTATCCAGATCGACGCGGAACATGGCATTGGGCAAAGACTCCGTAACGGTGCCTTCCATTTCAATTAGATCTTGCTTAGACAAGGCGGATCCCCTCCTCAAAACGGCATTTAACTAAACAGCGTAGAGACGCTGAAGGGCCGCAGTGAAGTGGGTAGACTTCACCACAGCCTTGACCTCTACATCATCACAGTGGCGATCGTGGGCAACTTGGGCAGTTGAAGGTGCCCATCCCCAGATTAACATTATGTTACAAAAGGCAGGCCAGAGAACCGGGAGAGGAGGGGATGCGGGAAACATCCCGCACAGGACAGTCCGAGCACTAAGCGGCAACCCGTTGATGGATGGCATTTTGGATGCGGTCTGTCACGTCACCAATGTCGGCATCCCCATTAATGGAGACCAGGTGCGATCGGGATTGGTAGAAGTCAATCAAGGGGGCGGTTTGCTCGCGGTAGACCTGGAGGCGATTGCGAACAACCTCCTCTGAGTCGTCCTGGCGACCCCGGTTGAGTAACCGGCTGATCAAGACTTCATCCGCCACATCTAGGTTGATGGCGCAATCAGAGTGTTGGCCGATGGTGTGCAAAATTTCATCCAATGCCTTGGCTTGGGACTCATTGCGGGGAAACCCGTCCAAAATCCAGCCCTTTTGCTCGGCGGTGATATTTTGCAGGGCTTCCTGGACGAGACCCAGCACAACGCTGTCGGGGACGAGATCGCCGCGAGACATGTAGGCGTTGGCCTCCTGGCCGAGGGGGGTCCCATCCCGGACGGCTGCCCGGAGAATTTCCCCGGTGGAAATGTGGGCGAGGTAGAGTTTTTCGGCGACAATGGCCGCCTGAGTTCCCTTACCGGCACCGGGCGGCCCTAAAAAAATCAAACGTGTCACTATTGCTTCACCATTCCTTCATAACGCTGGGAGATCACGTAGGTTTGCACCTGTTTGGCGGTGTCGATGGCAACCCCGACCAAAATTAGCAAAGAGGTCGCCCCCAGACCTTGGAAGGTGGTGACGCGGGTGGTTCCCTCAACGATCGTGGGAATGATGGCAACCATGCCCAGGAAAATCGCGCCTAGGAAGGTCAAGCGGTTAATAATCCGGGAAATATATTCGCTGGTGGCCCGTCCTGGACGAATACCGGGGATACTGGCCCCCATCCGCTTCAGGTTTTGGGACATATCCACGGGGTTGACGACGAGGGAAGCGTAAAAGTAGCTAAAGAAGAGAATGGTGGAGAGATAGAAGAGGTAATAGGCCCAGGGGGCGGAACTGTTGGGACTGAGGTAGCCCACAATCCGGATCAGGGTCTCGTTGTTGGTGGAGTTGGCCAACTGAAGGGGCAGAAACAGGACGGCGGTGGCGAAGATAATGGGCATTACGCCGCCTTGGTTGAGTCGGAGGGGCAGGTAGCTGCTTTTCTCGGCATATTGCCGCCGCCCGACTTGGCGTTTGGCGGAGACGATCGGAATCCGACGGGTGCCTTCTTGGACAAAGACAATGCCGACGATCGTGGCCAGGAAGACCAACATCAGGGTGATGATGCCACCCACCACCTCACGACCACCGCTCTGGGCGAGTTCAATGGTTTGCCCCAGGGAGCGGGGGAGAACGGCGACAATGTTAATAAAGATGAGCAGCGAAGCCCCGTTACCCAGGCCGCGCTCGGTAATTAACTCGCTGACCCACATCACAAACATGGAACCGGCGACGATCGCCAGCACCGTTTGCACGATAAAGGCCGGACCTGGGGTGTAGGCGACGGCATTAACCCAAAGGGCGATCACAGTCCCCTGGAGCAAGGACCAGGCCAGGGCAACATAGCGAGTAATTTGGGAAATTTTGCGCCGACCGGCTTCCCCTTCGTTTTTCTGCAAATCTTCTAAAGAGGGCAATGCTGCGGTCAGCAATTGCATAATAATAGACGCATTAATGAAGGGTAAAATCCCCAGGGCAAAGACCCCCAGGGCTGACAAGCCCCCCCCGGAAAAGATATCCAGGAAGCCAATCACCCCGCCAAAATTGCTATTTTGTAGACGCTCAGAAAACGCAACGCGATCGATGCCGGGAACCGGAATTCGGGTACCCAAACGGACCAGAATTAGTAGCCCAACTGTCACCAGCAAACGGCCCCGTAAGCCAGCGGCTTGGGCCATTTGCATAAAGGTTTCCTGGGCAGTCGGAGCTTTGCCACGACTAACAACCATAAAACGAATCCAAAATTGAAATTGCTATAGATCAAAACCCGAAATGGGGATCAAGCCTCCCCAGTCGGGACTAAAGCACCTCGCAACTGCCGCCAGCCGCTTCAATTTTGGTGCGGGCACTGGTGGTAAAAGCAGCCGCTTTCACTTGCAAGGCTACGTTTAAGTCTCCATCGCCCAAAATCTTTAACGGTCCCTTGCTGGCGGTGAGAATCCCGGCTTCCAGCAAAGACTCCAGAGTTACTTCTGCGTTGGCGGGCAGATCAGCAAGATTCTTCAGATTAATCGTAGTGTATTGCTTCCGATTAATCACCGTAAAGTGCTTGAGTTTGGGGACACGGCGATAGAGAGGCAATTGTCCCCCTTCAAAGCCCGGTCGAGTGCTACGGCCCGATCGGGACTTTTGACCCCGCATCCCAAAACCACAGCTTGCCCCTTGGCCCGCAGAAATCCCACGACCAACCCGACGGCGACGCTTGGTTGAACCAGCCTTGGGTAGAGCATCTTCAATGCGCATGGTTATTTTCTCCTGAGCGTGGGTTAACCGTACAGTTGTTCGAGGGGAATATCCCGTTCCTCAGCCACACTTTGGAAGGTCCGGAGACCTTCAAGCGCTGCCAGGGCTGCACGGGCATTGTTGAGGGGATTGTCAGATCCCAATTGCTTGGCCAGGATATTCTTCACTCCGGCCAGTTCAAGAACGGTACGCACTGCACCTCCGGCAATTACCCCCGTACCGGGCGAGGCGGGCCGCATCATGACCTTAGCAGCGCCCCCGCGTCCAATGGACGGATGGGGAATGGAACTGTTTTTGGTGAGGGGAACTTCAACCAGGTGCTTTTTGCCGTCGGAGACTCCCTTTTTCACGGCTCCGATCACATCGTTGGCCTTACCAACGCCCACCCCAACTTGGCCGCGCTCGTTGCCAATCACGACAATGGCGCGGAAGCTGAGTTTCTTACCCCCCTTGACCACCTTGGTGACCCGGCAGATTTGCACAACCCGTTCCTGCCATTCACTTTCTTTCTCTTTGGTGCGATTTGCCTTTTTACGGTTGTTTGCCATGACTTAATGACCTAGTTACTGACGAGGTTGAGGACTGGTGAAGCTTAGAACTGAAGACCCGCAGCCCGTGCCGCATCAGCAAGAGCCTTGATCCGACCGTGGTAAAGGTTGCCCCCCCGATCGAAGACGACCTGTTCAATGCCCTGGGCCATGGCCCGTTTAGCAATCAGTTGGCCCACCTGCTCTGAGGCGCTGCAATTGCGACCGGACTCCAGGTTTTCCCGGAGTTCCGGATCCAGGCTTGATGCGGATACCAAGGTGTGGTGAGCGCTGTCATCAATAACCTGGGCATAGATGTGGTTGTTGGAGCGGAAAACTGAGAGGCGTGGCCGATCTGAAGTACCCACCACAACCTGACGAATCCGGCGGTGTCTGCGTTGAATCGATTCCCGACGTGTCAGTTTCATCGTTATTTCTTCCCTGTCTTGCCAGCTTTACGGCGAATTTTCTCATCGGCGTACCGCACACCCTTGCCCTTATAAGGTTCCGGTGGACGGGCATCCCGAATTTTGGCGGCCATGTCGCCCACCAACTCTTTATCAATGCCAGAGACCGTGATATTGGTGTTGTTCTCCACCGCAAATTCGATCCCAGGGGGCGGATCCATTTCCACAGGATGGCTGTAGCCCAAGCTCAGGACCAGTTTCTGACCTTGGATCTGGGCACGATAACCCACCCCGGTAATGGCTAGTTTTTTGGTGTAGCCCTGGGAGACCCCTTCGACCATGTTGGCGACGAGGGTGCGGCAAAGGCCGTGGCGTTCCCGGGCGAGGCGGGACTCGTCGGCACGGGTAATGGTAATTTCGTTGCCTTCGTGGCTCACGACCACGCCCCGAGGTAGGACTCGGGATAGTTCACCTTTGGGGCCTTTAACAGCCACCGATCGCCCTTCCACCTTCACATCCACTTTGGCTGGAATTGGAATTGGACGTTTACCAATTCGAGACACAATCAATCCCTCCTTACGAGATTCATCAAAACAATCGCTGACGGGCCAGATTCAGCCTAGCGGCAAGGGATACCTGGGCCAATCATCGGTTTTACCAGACGTAGCACAGAACCTCTCCCCCAATCCCTTGGCGGCGGGCTTCACGATCGGTCATGATGCCGTGGGAGGTTGAGATGATAGCGACTCCAATTCCACCGAGAACCTTGGGGAGTTCCTTGCGGTTAGCGTAGACCCGCAAACCGGGGCGACTGACTCGCTTGAGTGTCTTGATAATGGGTTGGCGATTTTTGCCTTTGTACTTGAGCGAAATCACCAAGTTCCGCTTGACTCCCTCACCTTCTTCGTCAAAGCCCACAATAAAGCCCTCACTCTGAAGCACCTGGGCAATGCTCCGGGTCATGCGGGTGGCTGGTACCTGGGTTGTTTGGTGACGCGCTAAATTAGCATTCCGAATGCGCGTCAGCATGTCTGCAATGGGATCGTTAACCGCCATAGTGTCCTCTTTTCTGGAATTGCCTCGCTGAAATCACCTCAGTTGTCCCGAAAGGGCATCCCCATTTCCCGGAGAAGCGCCCGACCTTCTTCATCGGTTGTGGCCGTGGTGACGATGGAAATGTCCATGCCTCGGATTTGGTCAATGGTGTCGTAGCTAATTTCGGGGAAGAGTAGTTGTTCCCGCAGACCTAAGGTGTAGTTGCCCCGCCCGTCAAAGCTACGGGGGCTAATGCCGCGAAAGTCGCGAATCCGGGGAAGGGAGAGGTGGATGAGACGCTCTAAAAAGGAGTACATTCTCTCACCCCGCAGGGTGACCATGATGCCAACGGGCATTCCTTCCCGAATTTTGAAGCTTGCGATCGCTTTTTTGGCCCGGGTTACCACCGGTTTTTGACCGGTAATGACGGTAATTTCGGAGAGGGAGGATTCTAGCGCCTTGGCGTTGCTGGAGGCTTCTCCCAAACCTCGGTTGACAGTCACCTTCACCAGTTTGGGCACTTGATGGATGTTGGTGTAGCCAAACTGCTCCATCAATTTGGGAACGATCGTTTGCTGATATTGCGTTTTAAGTTTGGTCATAGTGGGTTTACCCCTGAACGAAGGGCGATCGGATTGGACACGAGATGGGCCGTTACCGTCAACTATCCAGGATCTCTCCCGTTTTCTTGAGCATCCGCACTTTTCGGCCCTCTTCGGTGAAGGTATGGCAGATGCGGCTGGCTACCTTTTCCTTGGTGGAGTAGTGCATCACGTTAGAGCTATGGATGGGGAATTCCCGGTTATCCAGTTGGCCCTTTTCTCCCTCTTGGCGAGGCTTGATGTGCTTGGTTTTAATGTTGACCCCTTCCACGATCACCTTGCTGGTGGCGGGGAAGACTTCGGTGACGGTGCCCACTTTGCCTTTGTCACGCCCAGAGATGACCTGGACGGTATCTCCTTTTTTGACATGCATTTTTTGGCGGATGGGCTTTTTGGATTTTGCCTTGCTAGCCATTTACAGAACCTCCGGTGCGAGGGACACAATTTTCATGTAGTTCCGATCGCGCAGCTCCCGCGCTACGGGGCCAAAAACCCGCGTTCCTCTGGGGTTGCCATCGGTGTTAATAATGACCGCTGCATTGTCATCAAAGCGGATGCTCATGCCGCTTTCCCGGCGCAGTCCTTTGCGGGTCCGGACAATCACGGCCCGAACCACATCCGACTTCTTGACCGGCATGTTGGGGATTGCATCCTTAACGACGGCGATAATCACATCGCCAATGCCTGCATAGCGGCGATTGCTGCCCAGCACCCGAATACACATCAGTTTCCGAGCGCCGCTATTGTCGGCCACGTTGAGATAGGTTTCCTGTTGAATCATGGCTGTTCTCCTTAGGAGGCGCTGGATCGGTCTAAAATTTCCGCCACCTTCCACCGCTTTGTGCGGCTGAGGGGCCGGGTTTCTTGGATGCGAACGCGATCGCCCACCTTACACTCATTGTTTTCATCGTGGGCTTTGTAGCGCTTGGTCCGGATTACGATCTTGCCGTACTTGGGGTGGGCATCCCGGTTCTCAATGGCCACGACGACGGTTTTATCCATCTTGTCGCTGACCACTAACCCAACTCGTTCTTTAACCGCCATAAAATTTGTCTCCGCTGCTTGGGGTACCTGCTGAACTCACTAATCTTCGGGGGTAGCGACCTCTGCTTCAGCAGCCGCCTTGGCCAGCTCCCGCTCCCGCTCCACCGTCATCATCTGAGCAATGCGATGCTTGAGATGCTTAAACTGGTGGTGGCTGTTTTCCAGTTGCCGGGTGGCTTTCTGGAAGCGCAGGTCAAAGAGTTGGCGCTTTGCTGCGAGAATTTCCTGGGTCAGGGTCTCATCGCTCAACTCGCGAAAGTCCTGTACTTTTGAGAGAGCCATTATTCACTATCCTCCTGGGCAGCAGTATCCTCTTGGGTAGCCGTTTCAGCCATTTCACGAACCACAAACTTGGTTTTGATGGGGAGCTTGTGGGATGCAAGGCGCATGGCTTCTTGGGCCGTTTCCTGGGCAATGCCCCCAATTTCAAACAGAATGCGCTCAGGCTTCACGACTGCAACCCAAAATTCGGGGTTTCCTTTACCGGAACCCATCCGGGTTTCAGCGGGGCGCATGGTGACGGGCTTGTCGGGGAAGACCCGGATCCAGATTTTGCCCCCCCGGCGGGTGTAGCGGGTCATGGCTCGACGGGCGGCTTCAATTTGGCGGGCGGTCATCCAACAGGGTTCTAGGGCTTTGAGGCCAAATTCCCCAAAGGCCACCGTATTCCCTCGGCTGGCTTTACCGCGCATCCGGCCCCGCTGCTGTTTTCGGAATTTAGTACGTCTGGGACTTAACATGACAAGCTTTACTCCTCGTTGGAACGGTCTTCAAACTGCTGACGGCGACGCTGCTGACGACGGCGAGGCTGGGCGGGGGGAGCGCTGTTGGTCTCTTCTTGACCGGGGATGATTTCCCCCTTAAAGACCCAGACTTTGACCCCTAGCACGCCATAGGTGGTTTGGGCCGTTTTGTAGGAGTAGTCAATGTCAGCCCGCAGGGTATGGAGGGGGACGCGGCCTTCCCGGGTCCATTCTGTCCGGGCGATTTCTGCCCCGTTGAGGCGACCGCTGACTTGGATTTTGATGCCCTGGACCCCAGCCCGCTGTGCCCGTTGCATGGCTTGGCGCACGACTCGGCGGAAGGAGACCCGGCGCTCCAGTTGCTGGATGATGTACTCCCCGATGAGGGCTGCATCGGCATCGACCCGCTCCACTTCAACGACGTTGATGCGGATTTGGCGATCGCTGCCCCCCAGTTGCTGCTGGAGACCTTGGCGCAGGGACTCAATTCCCGCTCCCCCGCGACCCACCACGACACCGGGACGGGCGGTGCGGATTTCCAGTTCAATTTGATCGGCTTTGCGCTCAATGCGAATCCCGGAAATACCGGCATTATTGAGGGTTTTTTCGACATACCCCCGGATGCGGTGATCTTCCTGGAGCAAGCCAGGGTAGCGTTTTGTATCCGCAAACCACCGGGAACGGTGTTCCTGGGTAATGCCCAGGCGTAAACCAATTGGATGAATCTTTTGTCCCACGGACCTTGTCTCTCCTGCTTAGACGATGGGAAATAGCGCGGTAATGCGATGAGCCTGAGGGTGCTGGTAGCAGTAGTGCTAAGACCCAAGGGCCAGTTGCCTGGGCTTAGTCCACCTGTGGGGCGACCGCGACGGTGATGTGACAGGTGGGTTTACGAATTTGGTAAGCCCGTCCTTGGGCGCGGGGGCGGTAGCGCTTCAGCACTGGCCCTTGGTCGGCAAAGGCTTTACTGATCACGAGTTTGGTCGGATCCAACCCTAGGTTGTGCTCTGCATTGGCCACTGCCGATCGCAACACTTTCAAAATCGGGTCGCAGGCGCGGTAGGGCATAAACTCCAGGAGAATCAAGGCATCCCGATAGGATTGGCCCCGAATTTGGTCTAAAACCCGGCGCACCTTTCGGGGAGAAGTTCGGATGTAGCGCCCAATGGCCTGGGCTTCTGTGGTTGTGTCAATTGCCATATCAGTGTCCTAAGCTGTCCTAAGCCGTTGTTAACGGTTGTAAACGGTCCAAAGGAAGGGAAGCAGCGGGCTAGGGTTAGCACGCGCCCAAACCCCAGCCCTTAGCGTCCGCCTTTCTTATCCTTGATGTGTCCCTTAAAGGTCCGGGTCGGTGCAAATTCGCCGAGTTTGTGCCCCACCATTTGCTCCGTCACATAGACGGGCACGTGCTGCTTGCCGTTGTGAACGGCGATCGTATGGCCAATCATCTGGGGCAGGATGGTGGAAGCCCGCGACCAGGTTTTAATAACCTGCTTCTCGCCCTTAGCGTTGAGCTTTTCCACCTTCTTCAAAAGATGATCTGCAACGAATGGCCCTTTCTTCAGTGAACGTCCCATAGCTTGCCTCGAACATAACCACTAGATTCGGAGTAAAGCGTGGGGGGGAAGTGCTGGTGATGTCATTGCCCCGGCCCCCGCTTTGCGTCGCAGGTCTTAAGCAGCACCCCAAGGGGTTCTTAAGTCTGCGCCGCAGTTTTTGCCTAACGTTGTGACTGCCAACCGCGATCGTTCCAACATTGGCTGTTTTCCAGCCTGGAACAGGGCGATTTTAGGAGTCACGACCGCCCCGACCGCGCTTGGAGGACCGGCGACGGCGACGCAGAATATACTTATTACTATGCTTGTTCTTCTTCCGGGTTTTGCGGCCTAGGGCGGGTTTACCCCAGGGTGTAACCGGACCAGAGCGGCCAATGGGGGCGCGGCCTTCACCCCCACCGTGGGGGTGATCGACGGGGTTCATGACGCTCCCGCGAACCTCAGGACGGCGACCGAGCCACCGTTTGCGACCGGCTTTGCCGAGGCGGGTGTTGCGGATTTCGGCGTTGCCGACGATGCCGATCGTGGCGTAACACTCTTTACGAATGAGGCGAACCTCACCGGAGGGCAGCTTGAGGGCCACATAGTTCCCTTCCTTGGCCACCACCTGGGCCGAGGCTCCCGCAGCCCGGACAATTTGTCCCCCGCGACCGGAGACCAATTCCACATTGTGGACCGCCGTACCCAGGGGGACTGACGACAGGGGCATGGCGTTGCCCACCTCAATGGGAACCACGGTTCCAGCAATAATTTCAGTTTCCACCGCTAAGCCCGCTGGGTGGAGAATATAGCGCTTTTCTCCATCTTGGTATTGCACAAGGGCAATCCGAGCATTGCGGTTGGGATCATACTCAACGGTCAAGACCTTGGCGGGCATATCCCGCTTGTCCCGCCGAAAATCAATAATCCGGTAACGGCGCTTATGGCCACCGCCCCGGTGGCGGCAAGTAATTACACCTCGGTTGTTACGGCCCTTAGCCCGATGGCGAGATTTAGTCAGGGACTTCTCGGGTTTATCGTGGGTAATTTCCGAGAAATCGGTCACAATCCGCTCACGGGTGCCGGGGGTATACGGTCGATATATACGGGTGCCCATCGTTCAAACCTGTCTTGGGTAACTGTCTTGGGGAATTGGGGGTAAATTGAGGGGCTGGAATACGGGGGGGTTAGCGGGACCGGGAAACTCGCTGCGGTTGACGGCCTCGATCGAGTCCCCCTGTTGTCTAACCTTTGCTCCAGCCCGACCTTAGGGTTGGGCGTTACACGTCAGGGAAGAGGACGATCTCATCTTCCGGTGCAAGGCGAACGATCGCCCGCTTATAGCGAGGCTTATACCCCAAAAAACGGCCAATGCGACGGGTTCTTGGGGGCTTGTTCAGGGTGCTGATCCCGACCACCGTGACCTGGAACAGTTCCTGGATAGCGGCCTTAATTTCTGGCTTGCTGGCGCGGCGATCGACCTCAAACACATACTGGTTGTTGTCCAGCAGTTGGATCGCCTTCTCAGTTACCAGCGGGCGCTTAATCAAATCTGCCAGCTTGCGGGAATCGTATTGAACGGGAGCCTTGGGCTTTGCCTTTCTAGTCACCGTACACCTCCTGTACTTTTTCAAGGGCCGTCGCCGTCACCACGATCGTGTCCGCATGGAGCAGATCAAACACATTGAGGTTCTGGCTGGTAATCAGGCGAATGTTGGCCACATTGCGCACCGACAAATAGATATTTTCCTGACGCTCCGGCAAGATAAACAGAACCTTGCTGTCTAGCTCTACGTTCCAGCGCTTCAGGGCTTCCAAAACGTCCTTGGTCTTAGGACGGGGCAGTTGGCTGGCGAAATCTTCCACCACTACCAGGTCTTCCATCCGGCTTTGGAAGGCGGTGCGCAGGGCCAAGCGCCGCTCTTTACGGTTCATCTTGATGTTGTGATCCTTGGGCTTAGGACCAAAGATCACACCCCCACCGGGGATCAGGGGAGAACGGGTTGATCCCGCACGGGCACGGCCCGTTCCCTTTTGCCGCCAGGGCTTACGGCCACCGCCGCGTACTTCCGATCGGGTCTTGGTGGATACAGTGCCCTGACGCGAATTCACCAGTTGCCGCCGCAGGGCACGGTGAACGATGTGGGGTGCATTTTCAGCATTCGCAACTTTTAACTCTAGGGAGGCGGAACCCGCTTCCTCTCCCTGCCAATTTCGGACGACACATTCAGCCATATCGTTTGCCTCGCTTGTTTGCCTTATTTGCCTCGCTTGTTTGCCTTATTTGCCTCGCTTAGGCCAAAGGTGCAATGTTGAGCAGGGCACCGGGCTTGCCAGGGACAGCCCCCTTGATCAGCAGGAGGTTATTTTCGAGATCCACCTTGACCACTTGCAGCTTGCGGATGGTGACTTTCTTATTGCCCAACTGACCCGCCATCCGCTTACCGGGATAGATCCGGCCAGGGGTTGTCCCTGCCCCAGTGGAACCGGGCAGGCGGTGGTTTTTAGAACCGTGGCTCATGGGGCCTCGGGCAAAGTTGTGGCGCTTTTGGTAACCGGCAAAGCCACGACCGATGCTGGTGCCCGATACATTCACCAACTGACCGGCCTCAAATTGTTCAACGGTAAGCTGTTGGCCCAGTGCGTAGCTGGCAGCTTCGGAGAGCCGATATTCTTTCAAGTGCTTGAGCGGGGGGGCACCGGACTTTTGGAGGTGACCGAGGGCGGGCTTGGTGAGGAGCTTCTCGCGGGTTTCTTGGTAACCCACTTGGATTGCCTCATAGCCATCGGTGGCCTTGGTTTTGACTTGGGTAACCGTGCAGGGTCCAGCTTGGACGACGGTAATGGGAACAGCTTTGCCGTCCTCATCGAAGATTTGGGTCATCCCCAATTTTGTGCCGAGAATACCAACAGACACAGGTTTGCATCTCCTTAAGAATTAGGGGGTTGAGCGGTCTGCAAAGGGTGCAACACAGGTGCTCAACCCTGGACAGTGTTGGATGCCTACCGTATTGATGCTGTGCTTGGATGCGAAGCCCCATCAACATCGGGTAGTCTGGGGTCAAGGGCACCGACCTCTTGCCGCCAGGTATCCAGAAGCTTTGGCTGTGTTTTGGACTGCAACACCGGAGACCTGGGAAAGGGTTCGCGGTGAACGGTCGCACGGGGCCAAAGCTGCAAGTATGATTTCACCCGCTGGGTGAATTTCCCAAGTTAGCGTTTTGGTTGCGTTGAACCAATTCACTTTCCTTAAATTGGGTCGTTGGAATCACGGACTTGCGGTGATTCTCCCTGCTGGCCCACGATCGCAGCCAACTGGGTTACGGCTGGACAGGGGATCGGGCTGGTCCTGGTTGGCTCAACCCCGTAGGGCCGTGCAGCCATGGCAGTCCTGTGGTGCTGGGAACGCCGGAAGGTTTGCCGAGCGTTACCGCAACCAAAGACATAGCTCAGGCTGTGAGCGTCAGGATCAAACTCTAAGGGAGCAAGGGAAAAAGATTACGGCTTGCTCTGGGACTATGGGGGCACTGCTGAATGCACACCCAGGCCAGGAACCGTAGAAAACGCAGCCTGTGGGACTTAAGGCGATCGCCTCAGTATCCCGTGACTTCACAGGTCTAGGCACAACTCAGCAAACCGTTATGACCCTAGGACCGGAAGTTATCAACAACGTTTGTTCAGGCTGGAAGGGATGGCGGGCTGTCTCAGCCGCACTTTTCTAGCCACGAATGTCTAGTGTACCGGGAGGGGGGTGCTTTGTCTAGATTTTGTCTAGAGATTTTGTCTAGATTGTGTTGGAGCTTGGGCCGGGGTTGGTCGGGATCTGTGGAGCGTTGTCGGGGGGCGGGGCGGGGGGCGGGGCTAGGGTACTGTTACGGTGAGTGAACCCAGTCTGAAATAAGGTTGAGCCAAGCGTAAATAAACATTGCGCTTCCCAAAGAAGTATGAGGAGAAAATCAAGTTTCGGGAACCCTCAAATTACTATGGCAGTAACGGTAACGGCTATCCAGTAACGGCTATCCAGGGAGAGGTGCCCCATGATCCCAACCTATTTCATCGCAATGGCTTTTTTCGCAATGACGCTAGCCCTGGGCGCTCTCTGGGTGTTCCGTCAGACGGCTGAAGATGTGTATGTGGTCTTGGCAGGGGGGCTGGCTGTGATTTGTTTTATTGTGGGGTTTGCCCATGCGCCCTGGGCGGTCCAAGTGGTGATTGGTTTGGGGTTGTTGGGCCTCGATCGGGCCTATCGTTGGGGTTGGAAGTAGTGAGTCGGTAGTGTGGGAGCACCCCTAGGAGCACCTGTGGGAGCAGTTTGTAGACCTGAGGTTAAGGACAGCCAAAGTCAGGGCACCTAAAATAAGGACAGTCTAAAGGATGTGGTTTAAGCCGTGGGATTGATGGTACGGTTAGCTTGAGGCTGGGTGTAGCTCTGGGCTATTCCGCCTGATTGTGTTGTTTTTTAACACTGTTGTTGTTGAACAATGTCTTCTTCTGCCCGCGATCGTGCTGCCCAAAAGGTTCAAGCCAAAAAGGATCAAGAGACGCTCTTCCAGGACTTTTTAAAGGTTGCTGATGCGTTGGATCAAGCCTGTCACCATTGGCATAGTGCTTATGATGCCCATCTGACAACGTTTAAAGCGGTGGATGTGCGTCCCCAACGGGCGCGATCGGGTTGGCAAAACTGGTTGCGGGGGGTCTGGGCTGCGTTGCAGGGGCGATCGCTGGCGACGACAGATCCCAATACGGTGCTGCTGAAGCAACAGATGGCGGAGGTTTTGGCCCATGCCCACCAGGGGACTGCGGTGATTCAGCGATCGCTACTGGAAGCCTTGGAACGCCAAGAGGTCACTCCCATTGCTGCCTTAGAGGCACCGTTTGATCCCAACACCATGAAGGCTCTGGGGCGGGAAGTTCGCAGTGATGTTGCCCCGAATTTAGTCGTTCAAGAGGTGGTCCGGGGCTATCGCTGGCGCGATCGAGTGCTGCGGGAAGCCCAAGTTATTGTTTCGGCCCCCATCGACAATATCCCGACATAATCCCTGAAACCGACATAATATCCCTGAAAAAAAGACGGATTATATTTCTATGGCACAGGTAATTGGCATTGATTTGGGTACAACCAACTCCGTGGTGGCTGCCCTGGATGAGGGTGAACCTTGGGTGATTACGGATGATGAGGGCAATGATTTATTGCCGTCCTGTGTGGGTTTGGATGCGGAGGGCAAGCTTTTGGTGGGGGCCGCAGCCCTGAATCAATATGCAGCGGCTCCAGAGCGCACGGTGCGATCGATTAAGCGGCAGATGGGTACGGATCATGAAACGACTTTAGGCGATCGCACCTATAGCCCCCAGGAAATCTCTGCCATTATTCTGCGAAGCCTGAAGGAACGGGCCGAAGCCATGCTAGAAGACACGGTTTCCCAAGCGGTGATTACGGTTCCGGCCTATTTTACGGATGCCCAACGCCAAGCCACAAAGGAGGCGGGGGAGATTGCGGGCTTAGAAGTGCTGCAAATTATCAATGAACCCACCGCAGCGGCGCTCACCTACGAAAGCCGTGATCCGGACACGACGGAGCGGGTTTTGGTCTATGACTTGGGGGGGGGAACGTTTGATGTCTCCATTGTGGAGATTACGGGTGAGATGACGGAAGTGCTGGCCAGTCACGGCAATCCTCGCCTGGGGGGTGACGATTTCGATCGCCGCCTGCAACTCCATCTTCAACATCGGTTCCACGAGGAAAACGGCGTTGCGGTGCCTAAGGATCCGAGTCTGGAAGCCCGTCTGCTGCGAGCCGCTGAAACGGCCAAGATCGCCTTGAGTTCCCATGGCTATGTGACGGTGCGGGAGGGGTTTTTGGGCAGTGATGGGGCCAAGCCCTTGCATTTAGAAGTGGAAATTAGCCGGACGACCTTTGAAAAGCTGATTGAGCCGCTGCTGCAAGGAACGCTGAAGTCGATCGATCAAACCCTGAAGGATGCCCAACTTCAGCCGGAAGACCTCGATCGTGTCATTCTCGTGGGCGGATCCACCCGGATTCCCCTGGTCCGCAAATTAATTGCGGCACACTTGGGCCAAGAACCCAGCAGTACGGTTCAGCCTGACCTCTGTGTGGCCTTGGGGGCGGCGATCCAAGCGGGGGTCATTTCTGGGGAAGCCGTGGGGGCGATTTTGGTGGACGTTACGCCCTACTCCCTGGGCATTGCCAGCATGGCAGAAACCCCCATCGGCTATATGCCCAATTTCTTTAGTACGATCATCCATCGCAACACCCCGATTCCCACCTCCCAATCGGAGATGTATGTCACGGTCTCTGATAACCAGAAAGCGATCAGAATTGAGGTGTTTCAGGGCGAAAATCCCATTGCCAATGAGAATGTGCCCTTAGGGGAGTTCCTCTTGGAAAATCTGCCCCCATTGCCAGCGGGAGGGGTTCAGGTAGAGGTTAATTTTGACTTTAACCTCAATGGGATTCTGACCGTGACGGCCCTGGAAAAAAGCCAAGGCCAGCAGAAGAGCCTAGAGGTGAGCGGCCTGGAAACGAGTCGGCTGTCGAGCCATGAAATTGAGCAGTCTCGATCGCGGCTGGATGACCTCTTTGGGGAGATGGGGTCGGCTGTGCTGGGGGCAGAGGCGTGGGATGACGAAGGGCTAGACGAGGAGTTGGATGAAGAGGACTTCGAGGATACGGAGGAAGCCGCAGAGCATGAGCCGCTAACCTTAGATACCGTGGCTGAGGCAGAAAACTAAGGCGCAAGAATCTCTCAGCCCCGGCCTTGGGGAGCATCGACCACCCTGTTTGAGTCACCATGTCTAAGCAACTCATCAACCCTGTGGCTTTGCTGCTGCTGGCCTATCCCTTGGGCTTACTGCTGAGCAGTGGTGCAGGGTTTGAGTCGCCGTGGGGTGGGGCCAGTCTGGGGGTGTTGCTGTTGAGCACGATCGCCGCCCTGCTGGGGCCGCGTGTCTGGCCTACTGGTCCTAGACCGATTCTATGGCTAGCGATGGGGGTGATCACTTGGGGTGCCCTGGCTTCTATGGCGTTCCGGTTGCCCCAACCCGGTCCCCAGGATGTGAGTTTGCTGCTAGCGGGGCCAGATGCTCCCCCTAGACTGGCCCTGGAGGTGAGGGGGACGATCGTCGATAGTCCCCGCATAACCCGTAACCAACGGGTGCGCTTTTTGTTGCGCTGTTCCCAAGCCCGATCGCGGGCTGCTGCGGCCCGGTCTGATACGAGCCAAGCTGCAACTGCCCAAGCTGCAACTGCCCAGCCTGATACCGCCCAAGCTGATACCGCGATCGATCGCCCCGTCACCGGTTCCCTCTACGTCACGGTCCCCCTGCTCCAAGGTACAGGACTGCAACCGGGCCAGACCCTGACGGTAACGGGTAACTTATACGTACCGCAATCGCCCAATAACCCCGGTGGCTTTGACTTTCGGGCCTATTTGTTGCGGCGGGGTGCCTTTGCGGGTTTGAGTGCATGGCGGGTGACCCAAGTTAGTCCAGCCCCCCTTTGGCAGAGTTTTGCGTGGTCCCTGCGTCAGCGGATTGTTCAGGCCCAAAGCTGGGGGTCAGTGAGTCCTACCGCACCGCTGATTAGCGCCATAGCTCTAGGCAGCAAGGCTGTCGATTTGCCCTTTGATGTTCAAGATGCCTTTGCCCGGATTGGCTTGGCCCATACGATCGCGGCTTCCGGCTTTCATGTTTCCTTGGTGGTGGGGGTGATCCTCGCCTTAGCCCGGAAGGGGTCGCCTCAGTTGCAGTTTGGCCTCGGTATTGGGGTTTTGCTGCTATTGCTGGGTTTAACGGGGGCACAGCCTTCGATTTTACGGGCGGTGATCATGGGGGGAGTGGCGCTGGGGGGTCTGGTCTGGGAGCAAAAGGTCAAGCCCTTGGGGTTATTGCTGTGTACTGCGATCGGGTTGCTGCTGGTGCAGCCCCTCTGGATTGAGGATTTAGGCTTTCAGCTTAGCTTTTTGGCCACCTTTGGCCTGCTGGTCAGTGCCCAACCCCTAGCCAATGGCCTCGATCGCCTGCCCCCCACCCTGGCCAATGCCGTTGCGGTTCCCTTGGCGGCGACCCTCTGGACCTTGCCCCTTCAGCTTTTTCACTTTGGCCTCTTCTCCCCCTACACCATTCTGGTTAACCTCGTCACCTTGCCCTTTGTCTACCTGCTCAGCTTGGGGGGGATGAGTAGCGCTGCGGTTGCAGCCCTCTGGCCCCAGGGGGGGACACTCTTGGTGATGTTATTACATTACCCAGCCCAGGGCTTTTGGGCCTTAGTGCAGGGGTTTAATCAACTGCCAGGAGCGACGATCGCCGTCGGTAAACTTGCGATCGTCCAGGTGATTCTGATCTATGGCTTGATGGTGTTTTGGTGGTTGAAGAGACCCCCGATCCGCTGGGCCAGTGCGATCGCGGCGGTGATGCTAGGGCTAGCCTTGCTGCCCGGTTGGTACCAGCGCTACACCTGGGATCAATTGACGATTTTGCGGGGCGATCGGCTGCCTGTGGCGGTGATTCAACATCAAGGTCAGGTGGGGGTCATCAATAGCGGCAGTGGCAATCGCGTCGGGTATAACCTGTTGCCGTTTCTGCGACAGCAGGGGGTCAACCGTTTGGATTGGGCGGTGAGTACCGATCGATCGCCCGATGCCTATGCCGCCTGGACTCAACTCCTGACAGAAATCCCCATTACCCAGTTTGTGGATGCCGTGGCTCAGTCTGGATCCCAACCTGGATCCCAACCGGTCCCTCAATCGGGATCCCAACCTAAATCCCAACCGGTCCCTCAACCTAAATCCCAACCTAAATCCCAACCTGGATCCCAAGCCTCTGCCTCTGTCCCCTCTGGGGAAGCCCAATGGCTCCAGGGGGCACTGCAAGAAGCCCTTAAGTCCCGGCGGGGCCGCTATCAAGCCCTGGCCGATCGCCCCCTGCCCCTGGCTCCGTTGGTGCTGGAGCAACTCCCTGGCTCTGCCCCGTCCGACCCCACGATCGCGACGGTTGCGGGCAACCCCGGCCATGCCTGGATGTGGACCTGGGCTGATCAAACTTGGGTGGTTTTGTTGGATTGCCCGATCGATCGCCAAACGGCTCTGCTTCCCGCTTTAACTGCCTTGGACCGACCCCAAAAGCCTTGGCTGTGGTGGCATAGCAGCGGTTCCAGTCGCCCGGATTCCAGGGGCAACGCCCCTCAGGGGAGCAACTTCAACAGCGGCGATCGAGGCGATCGGGCTGACAGTGGCGATGGCCCCGATCGTGGCTCCGCTGCCCCCCTTGGCTTAAGCCATGACCTCATCACCCAGGTGCCTTGGCAAGGGGCGATCGTCACCGGAACAGTGCCCGACGCAACCCGTGCGCTGCTACAACAGCAAGGAATCCCCCTCTACGGAGCCGATCAACCCGGTGCGATTCGCTGGACTGCGGCGGGGGCCGGATCGATCGTCCCCGCCTTCCCTACCCATGTAGAAGGGGAACCCTCCTTCTCGGAAAGCTCCCCTTGATTAGCTCTGGTGAGATCACCCTCAAAAACGAGACCGTTTGAGCACAGGATCCCAAGGCATTGGATTAAAACAACGTGGGCGAATTGAAGAGATCCTCTGGATTATCCATCAAAAACTCTAAATTCACAGACCCCAGCCACTCAGACCACTGTTGGGGCGCATCCTCTTGAATGTCGTACAGAATCGCAGTCGCCTCATGCCAAATCCCCTGTTCAGCATAAAACCCAGCCTCTGCCAAGGTTCCCGGCGTGATGCCCGCTAGCTCAGCTTCTTGAGCCGCTGTTAGCTCCACCCGCTTCACATTGCCTTGAACAACGGCGTTGTTTTCCAGGGAACGACTATCGCAAATCAGGGAAAAGCGCCAGAAGTAGTTTTGATCAGGTTGTAACGCAATCTCAGGCGGAATATCGACCTGGATTAGTCCCGGATCCCCCGATAGGGTGATATGTTCGACATAGCTGCCGGAGTGCTCTTCGTCTAGGTATAACTCAAACACACCCTCCGGTGCCGTATTGGGCGGGATAAAAACAAAGAAACTGGGCTGACCGGAAGCCGTCAGACTGACCCGATCGTTGGGCATTAAGGCCACCAGGGTTTGATCGGGGTGATTGGTGATACAGGCGGGTGCGCCACGAACGCCTGCCCCTGCGGTGCGGCGAGGAGCATCCCCTTCGCTGTCGGGAAACTTGAGGCTGACGAGGGTGCTTGGGGTGCCAGCATCAGCGGCCAAGGGGGGCAGAACGGTTGCGCCGACAAGCAGTAATGGGGCCATGCAGCCCAGCTTCAGCAGCCAGGGGGAACGTTGCATTACTTGCCGCACAACAGAGGAGGAGTGTAAAATTTTTTGCCACATAGGTTAAAAAACCTCCAGCAGGATATCTATTGTGTAAGGCTGGATTAGCGGTACTCTGCTGAGCATCTTATCCCATCCTTGGAGCAGGGTTGTGATTCGTTCAGAGTGTCTAGGCACACCAGCAGGGAATAGCTCGAACGTTGAGGAAGCTTGTGGTGCCTTTGGTGCCCTAGCTAGCTAGAACGCTAACGCGGGATCACTGTTCCCAATCACAAGCCAAGCGTCGATACTAACGGTGGGCTGTTGCCCAAAATATGGGTAAAGCACCCCTGGCTTTGATGCGCGGTTGGGACGCTTTGCGGGAGCATCCCACTTTGAAGATATCTTGGTAGGGGTCGTGCCCCCGTGGCTCCCCTCTTCGGCCCAAAACCGGGTCAACCACGGGGGGATTGCCCCGACCCGATCGGTTAAATCGCTAAAGTGGGATGCTCCCAATTGGGGTCTGTCTTCCGTTGGCCTTTACCCCTAGCCTCCTTGAACGGATGCTCAAGACATCGCTTATTTTAAGTGAGGCGAGGGGAGCGATCGGTTTTGGGTGGAGTTGTTGCGAAAGTGAGGTGCTCCCACGCATTTGAGAACTCCAATGGGAGGACTGAAATCTGAGACCCCGAATTTGCGCACTAGATTTCAAGACTTCAGGTTTGGGTTAGAGGTTTCCAGATAGTCTTGGAGAATCTCAAACTGTTTTAGATTCAGGCTAACTTCCATATTCTCATCCGATCGCTGAAAGAGAGAGCGGCGGATTTGCCCTAAAAACAGGGGCTGGGAAAGGCCCGCGCTAGGGTGAATGACAGTTCGCGCCCGAATGGTAAGTTGGGATTCGCCCGGTTTGGCATAGCGACCGGAAGAGTACAGACCAAATGCAGCTTGTTTCAGGGTGGCTTCTAGGGTTTCAGGATCGATCGAGTTATCGACCCGGATGACGGCCTGGGTGCCCCCGGTGTCGTAGGTGACGGTGTAGGGCGCTGCGCCTTCAACTTCGGTGTACTGATAGAGTCCTAGACTGAGGGCAAAACTGCCCACAACGAGAACAACCAGAAAGCTGGTGACCCCCACCAAGCGGAACCGAATGCCCCAGTCCCGACGAAAGGCTACGACGGTTAAAATTGCGGTTAGAAGTGTCGCAAGCGCGAGCCACTTTGCCAGATCTAAAAATTCAACAACGATCGACATAGAAAAATGCTCTTCCTGGCTATTATTCCGGCTATTGTTTCGGCTGTGCAGGGTTCTGGCTCTTAGGGCGCTGCCCCAGTTCCCTCGGATTCTGTACTCACAAACGCATCGGAGAGCAGCGTTGACCCATCTACGGGTAAATCTTCTCCCTCTAGGGCAGCCCGGAGCGCGTGCCAGGTGAGATTGGCGCACTTAATCCGCACGGGAAACTGGGCAACGCCCTGCATGACATTGAGCTTGCGCTGGGCTTTGGGAAATTCCCCCTGACCCTTCATCATGCTGTGAAAGGTTTCCACCATGGCCAGGGCTTCGTCGATCGTTTTGCCTTGAATTGCCCCCGCCATCAGGTCAGCGGAAGCCATGGAAATCGCACAGCCTTCCCCTTCAAATTTGACGCTTTCAATGCGATCGCGGCTTTCATTGAGGGTCAGGGTTAGCTCGATCGTGTCACCACAGGAAGGATTGTGACCGCGCTGCTGGCGATGGGCTGGGGTTGCCCGTCCTCGGTGTTTCGGTTTCTTGTAATGTTCCAGGATTACCTGTTGGTAGAGATCCCGAAGATTCTCTAAAGCCATAGGAAGGTGAGGTGCGACTGCTGTTTAAAGGTTCTTAACAAATCCTAGCAGTCGGTTCGGACCCCTGGGCCAATTCTGGAAAAATTCAAGGAGCCTGGGGAGCATTGGACTATACTGGGCACGATACTGGACACGATCCGCCGCAACTGGGGCACGATCCACCGCAACTTGCAAACTCTAGGAAGGTTAAAACCAGTTCCATGAATTGCCGTTATTTTGTCGTTGGACGTTTTGGCGCTGGGCGTTTTGGCGCTGGGCGTTTTGGCGCTGGGAGGCAGCAGGGCAAGCTGCTGGCCCTTACGGGTGTGATGGGCGTAATTTGGGGAGGACTGGCGAGTCTGTCGGTTGCAGCCCAGCCCCAGCCCCCGGCCCCCGTGCTGTTAGCCCAAGCAACTGCGGGTGCCCTGCTCCGGCCTAATCTGGATGTGGGAGATGCGCGATCGGAGGTGGGGGAACTGCAAGCGGTGTTGCAGTTGCTGGGCTTCTATGACGGTCCGGTGGATGGGGTGTATGGCCCAAGCACCCGATCGGCAGTTGCCATTTTTCAACAATTGGCGGGTGTGGAAGCCACCGGCCAAGTCACAGCCGCCACCTGGGATCTTTTGTTTCCCCCAGACCCCAACCCCGTCGCGACCCGCAACCCCGTTAGCTCCCCCGCAACCTCTAGCCCTGGGGTAACCCCGCCCCCCCCCGCAACCCCTGGCCCCACCGCCAGCGCCTTCCCGATTCCCCCCGGTCCTGCCCCAGCCAGCCCCGCCCCCCCCCTAGAACCCACTCCGGTGCCGCCCTCGACCGTTCCAGACCCCGACCCCATGCCTGCTGCGACAACCGGCTCCAGCAGTGCAGAACCGGACACCGACGGCAGCTTACCCATTTTGAAGAAAGGGGCGAAGGGATCGGCGGTGGCGCAGCTTCAGATCCAGCTTCAGGGCTTAGGGTTTGATACGGGGGGCAGTGATGGGGTTTTTGGGGACCAAACTGAGGCAGCGGTCCAAGCGTTTCAAGAAGAGCAGGGTTTAGAGGCGGATGGTGTGGTTGGCCCCGCGACGTGGGATGCGCTGTTGAGTGCGGGACGCTAAGGGCTGTCATCCTTGCAGTCGAGAATGCCCTGAGGCTCAGAATTGCAGCCCCTAGTTGCTAAAACTGAGGCGAGCGTGTAAGGCGGATACCCCAAGGACTCTACGGTTGATTGGTGACACGCCCTAGCTTTACCCCTATCCGATGGGTGCATTTCACTTTGGAACCCTCGGCCTAGGGTAGGGGTCGCGCCCCCGTGCCGACCCTCTTAGCGGCCCAAAACCGGGGCAACCACGGGGGGATTGCCCCTACCGACTGGGTGAATCTGC
>JAYKJG010000426.1:0-5155 GCA_035286285.1 Prochlorothrix sp. | reverse complement strand
TACCCTTATCCCAAGCCGCTTTATAGCTCTGAACCGCCTTCATATACTGTGCCCGCTCAAATTCCGTAGGATCAGGACAGTGGATTTGGCTCATGCTGCCCTGGAGTTGACGGATGGACTGATACTCGTGATCCTCTAGCCAGTTAATCAGATCGACCTCGATCGAGTGCAGATGCTCAATGCCATGGCGCAACAGGACACTGACCAGTTCCGTGGCCCGTGCCCCCGCCATTAACATCCGTAAAACATCGCTAGCCTTATGAACTCCACCAGTTGCGACTAAATCCGCCTGAACTCGCCCATAGAGAATCGCAATCCAGCGCATTGGCAGGCGCATATCCTGGGGGGTACTGAGGAGGACGTGGGGTTCCACCTCCAGTTCCTCAATGTTGATATCGGGTTGGTAGAAGCGGTTGAATAGCACCAGGCCATTGGCTCCAGAGTCTGCGAGTTGCTTGGCCATGTGGCCCAAACTGGTGAAGTAGGGGCTGAGCTTAACGGCTAGGGGAATATTCACCGCCGATCGTACGGCTTGAACCACTTCTAAATAACCCGCTTCAATGGTGTTTGAGTCGGTATTTAACTCGGTTGGAACCGCATAAATGTTTAATTCTAGGGCATCCGCTCCCGCTTCCTGGATTTGCTGGGCGTAGTTGGTCCAGCCGCCCATACTGGAGCCATTAAGGCTCGCAATAATGGGGAGGTTGGTTTGCTCCTTGGCTTGGCGAATATGGTTCAAATACTCATCTGTTCCCACATGGAAAATATCGGGTTCAGGAAAGTAGGTCAGTGCTTCAGCGAAGCTATGGGTTCCAAACTCAGAATGGTGATGTAATTCCAAGCGTTCCCCTCGAATTTGCTCCTCAAATAAGGAGTGGAGGACAACGGCAGCGGCCCCTGCGTCTTCCATGCGCTTGAGGTTGTCGAGATCCTCAGTGAGCGGAGCAGCGGCACCGACGATGAGGGGAGACTTGAGGTTCAAGCCAAGGTAGGTGGTGGTGAGATCCATGATGTGACTCCTAGGGAAAGGTTCTGTTAGGCAGGGTGAGCGAGGCCCACCCCAACCTTTTAACAGGAATGAGCGTTAAGCATCGGGGGTCGCAGGGGCGGCGTGGTGCTGGGGCCGATCGGCCAAATATTGGTACAAGTGCCAGCGGGTATTGACATCCTGCTGAGCCTCTTGCAGTAAACGCTTGGCATCGGCAGGTTTGCTGCGGAGCAGCATCTTAAAGCGATTTTCCGAATACATGGCCTGTTCTAGGGAATGTTTCGGCGTGCGAGAATCCAGTTGTAGCGCCTCCTCACCCCGACGCGGATCGTAGCGGTAGAGCAACCAGCGGCCCGACTCAACGGCTGCTTTTTGCTGTTTCATGCCGAGGGCCATATCAATGCCGTGGGCGATGCAGTGGGAGTAGGCAATGATCAGGGAGGGGCCTTCATAGGCTTCTGCTTCCATAAAGGCCCGTAGGGTATGCTCATCTCGCGCCCCCATGGAGACACTGGCCACATAAACGGTGCCATAGGTCATGGCCATCAGCCCTAGGTCTTTCTTGCCCGCTGGTTTGCCCCCTGCCGCAAATTTAGCCACGGCTGCACGGGGAGTTGCCTTGGACATTTGACCCCCGGTATTGGAGTAAACCTCGGTGTCCATCACCAAAATATTGACATTGCGACCGCTGGCGATGACATGATCCAGGCCACCATAGCCGATATCATAGGCCCAACCATCTCCTCCTACGATCCAAACGCTTTTCTTGACTAGATAGTCAGCAAGACTCCGGAAATTGTCGAGTTGCGACTTAATGAGGGGATCGCTGGGTTCCCAGGTGTCGATCGCCTCGCGGATTTCCTCAACCCAGTGCCGCTGTTCAAAGATATCAGCTTCACTCTGCTGAAGATTATCCAGGATTTTGGCCGTTAAGTCAGCGGAAAGGGGGGAATTTTCGACTGCGGCCAGCTTTTGGAGCAGTTCTTGGGCTTGGCCTTGGTGTTTGTCGATCGCGACCCGGAAGCCTAACCCAAACTCGGCGTTGTCCTCAAACAAGGAGTTGGACCAGGCGGGTCCGCGACCTTCGGCATTTTTAGTCCAAGGAGTGGTGGGCAAGTTGCCGCCGTAGATGGAGGAACAGCCCGTGGCATTGGCTACCAACATGCGATCGCCAAATAACTGACTGACCAACTTGACATAGGGGGTTTCCCCGCACCCTGCACAGGCTCCTGAGAACTCAAAGAGGGGTTCCTGCATTTGTTGGTGGCTGATCTTGCGTAGATCTAGGGACTGGCGATCGGGGTTGGGAATTTCCAGGAAGAAATCCCAATTTTCCCGCTCCTGATCCCGCAAGGGCAGTTGTTCCGCCATATTAATGGCCTTGAGGCGGGGCTGGGACTTATTCTTGGCGGGGCACACATCCACACAAAGGGCACAGCCGGTGCAGTCTTCCACGGCCACTTGGATGGTGAAGTCCAAATCATGCCATGCCCGATCCTTGGCTTTGGCGTGCTTAAAGGTGGCCGGTGCATCGGCCCGATCGGCTTCGCTGTAAACTTTCGAGCGAATGACCCCATGGGGGCAGACCATCACGCATTTACCGCACTGAACGCAGACATCGGGATCCCAGACGGGCACTTCCTGGCCAACGTTGCGTTTTTCCCATTGAGTGGTGCCGGTGGGGTAGGTGCCATCACAGGGCAGCGCACTGACGGGTAGATCATCCCCGTCGCGGGTCATCATCTTCGCCAACACCTCTCGCACAAAGCTGGGTGCTCGTTCAGAAACGGGGTTGGCAACCGTGAGATCGCTCGGTCCCTCGAAGCTGGCGGGAACTGGAACCTCATAGAGGTGATCCAAGGTGGAATCTACGGCGTTAATGTTCATTTGAACAACTTCTTCGCCTTTTTTGCCGTAGGTCTTGCGAATATACTTCTTGATTTGCTCGATCGCCGCTTCTTTGGGCAGCACTCCGGCCAGGGCAAAGAAACAGGTTTGCATGACGGTATTAATGCGGCGGCCCATATTGGCATTTTTCGCCACATCATAGGCTTTAATGCAGTAAACCTTGAGTTGCTTGTCGATGATCTCTTTTTGGATCAGTTGGGGCAGGCGGACCCAGGTTTCCTCTGGATCATAGGGGCTGTTGAGCAGGAAGGTGGCCCCGGATTTCGCCAGTTTTAGGAGATCGAAGTTGGTGAGAAACTCCCATTGATGGCAAGCAACAAAGTTAGCTTCGGTGATTAAGTAGGTGGACCGGATTTGATCGGGGCCAAAACGTAGGTGGGAAACGGTAACGGAGCCGGATTTCTTGGAATCGTAGACAAAATAGCCCTGGGCAAAGTTATCGGTTCCTTCCCCAATGATCTTGATGGAGTTCTTGTTGGCCCCGACGGTCCCGTCAGAACCCAGGCCATAGAAGACGGCCCGAACCACGCTGTCGGGTTCTGTGGAGAAGCTGGGATCGTAGTCGATCGAGGTGTGGGTTACATCGTCGTTAATGCCAACGGTAAAGTGATTTTTGGGCTTTTTAAGGCTGAGATTGTCGAAAACGCCCTTCACCATGGCGGGGGTGAACTCCTTGGAGGAGAGGCCGTACCGGCCCCCAATCACGAGGGGGTTGGGGCTAAAGCGATCGCTCTCGACTAGGGCTGTGACCACATCAAGGTAGAGGGGTTCGCCGACGGCACCCGGTTCCTTGGTGCGATCGAGGACTGCAATGCGTTGGGTGGTCTCTGGGAGAGCCTGAATGAATAAATCCGTAGCAAAGGGGCGGTAGAGGCGGACCTTGAGGATTCCGACTGTTTCTCCCGCTGCAACGAGGGCATCAACGGCTTCATGGGCAGTTTCACACCCCGATCCCATCAGAATGATGACTCGATCGGCCTGGGGATGACCATGGTACTCATAGGGCAGGTAGGTCCGGCCTACCACGTCGCCATACTGCGCCATGGCCCGAACAACGATGTCAGGGCAGGCATCATAGAAGGAATTGACGGTTTCCCGCGCTTGGAAGTAAACATCGGGGTTCTGGGCCGTTCCCCGGAGGACAGGGCGATCGGGGGTCAGTCCCCGTTGGCGATGTTCGAGGATGAACTGATCGGGAAATAACTGCCGCAGTTGCTCATCGTCTATCAGGGCGATTTTCTGAACTTCGTGGGAAGTGCGGAAGCCATCAAAGAAGTGGAGGAAGGGAATGCGGGCTTCCAGGCTCACTCGTGTGGCGATCGCGGCAAAATCGTGGGCCTCTTGAACGGAAGCCGAGCAGAGCATTCCGCACCCCGTAGAACGGGCGGCCATCACGTCACTGTGATCGCCAAAGATGGATAAAGCTTGGGCTGCGAGGGAGCGAGCCGCAATGTGCAAGACTCCACTGGTTAATTCCCCGGCAATTTTGAAGAGATTGGGCAGCATTAACAGCAAACCCTGGGAAGCGGTGAAGGTGGTGGTTAAAGAACCCGCCTGAAGGGCACCATGGATCGCTCCGGCGGCTCCCCCTTCACTTTGCATTTCCACAACCGAGGGAACGGTGCCCCACAGGTTGGGCTGATCCACAGCAGCCCAGGCATCTGCCCACTCTCCCATGGGCGAGGAGGGGGTGATTGGGTAAATGGCAATGACTTCGTTGAGGCGATAGGCCACCCTGGCAACAGCTTCGTTGCCATCAAGGGTTGTGTAGGTGGGGGTAGTCATGGTGAAAAGCTCCCGAGTGCGGTTGAAGAAGAGATCGCCAAGGGCTGAAATAGCCAAGATTTAGCGATAGGAAAGCAGAGAAAGAGGCAGAAAGGCAAGGGTGAGGTAAAGGCAGAAAGGGGTCCAGAAAAGGGCTAGACCGGGGGGAAGAAAGGAGGCCCGATCGTGACATCAGGTTAGGCTCAAGCGGGGTTCAACTTTGCGATCGGTATAGGCTTGATCTCCGTTGAAGGTTTTAGGATGGGTTGAGTGGGTGAAGGTGGTTGAGGGTTGGGGGTTAGGGTGAGGTTAGGGCAGAGGCGATCGGCTCCGGATGTGACCTAATGAAGCTGTAGAAGGCAATAGGCTGGGTCCATTTCACTTTGGCAGATTCACCCAGTCGGTAGGGGCAATCCCCCCGTGGTTGCCCCGGTTTTTGGCCGCTAAGAGGGTCGGCACGGGGGCGCGACCCCTACCCTAGGCCGAGGGTTCCAA
>JAYKJG010000425.1:0-5560 GCA_035286285.1 Prochlorothrix sp. | reverse complement strand
ATCCTCGGAGCGAATGATGTGTTCGTAGTAGTTGCGTTGCCAGAGCCGACCCCCAAAGGGTTCCCAATTCCGATCGTCAACCCGTTTTCGATATTGAGTGGTGGTGAAAGACTTAAAACGGTGGATGACAGCCCCCAAGGTGAGATTTGGCGATCCTGGGGTGGGTTGTAGAAGGATAATGCCGTGGAGGTGGTTCGGCATGAGGGTGAAAGCGTCTAAAGCGACACCCGGATAGTGTTGGGGTAGTTCTGCCCAGAGGGTTTGGATGAGGAGACCCGCAGGGCTGGGGTAAAAAATACCGCTGTCGATGTGGCCCAGGATCGATCGGCGCTGGTGAATGCATAGGGTGACGAAATACGCACCGGCCTGGGCATAATCGTAACCTTTGAGGCGAATCGATCGACGATGGTGCCGATCCGGATCGTAACCCATGAATCCATCATCCCCCGCAACGCAATACCTTTATCCTAAAACACAACCTTTTCTCACAACCGGGCGGGTGGCACAAAACCGGGGCAACCACCCGATCTCCACAAGCCTGGTAGGGGCGGTGCCCCCGTGCCCGCCCTGTCCCGGCGCAATGGGACCATTGATCAATGGGTTAATCCTGAACCTGGTTCAACCGATATTCACAACCGGGCGGGGTGGCACAGAACCGGGGCAACCCCGGCGGACTTTAGTCCGCCCATTGGCAAAAGTGAAATGCACCCCATCATCTTGGCTCTAACGTGGCTCAGGCTAAGGTAGCTTGGACGATCGGATGAACCAGACTTTCTGGGGTTCTGTTGCGTTCAATGTAGGCATTAATGTCGTCTTGGTGGTCGAGGTAGAAGCTGAGGGCATCGAAAACTTGGGCGAGGGTGAGGTGGGTCAGATGGGTGGTGACGATTTCTTCGGGGGGGATGCCTAGTCGCCAGAGGCTGACGATCGCCCGAACGCTGGTGCGGGTTTGGGCAATGATGGGTTCACCGGAGAGAATTTCTGGGTGGCGAGTGACATAGCGGGTCAGGATTTCTGGGGACGTGGGTAATTTAGGGTGATGGGCTAAGGTTTGCGGCCAAAGGGCCAAAATTTGGAGGGGGTGAGTTGGCCTTGGAGGATTTTGCGGTTATTGCGGGCAAGGGTGAAGTTGGGATCGATCGTCAGAGCCTTGTCGTAAGCCGCCAGTGCCTCTTGATTGCAGCCCAGATCGTTCAAAACAATGCCCCGCATATTCCAGTTAAATTTGTCATTAGGGGCAATTGCCAGGGCATTATCGAAAGCTGCCAACGCCTCTTCCTTGCGTTCCAGCCCCCTCAACGCTAAACCCCGACCGTACCAAGCATTTTCGTAATTGGGATCGATCGCGAGAGCCTTGTCATAAGCCGCCAGCGCCTCTTCCCTTCGCCCCAGATCGTTCAAAGCATTTCCCCGACCATACCAAGCCGCTTTGAAGTTGGGATCAATCGCGAGAGCCTTGTCGTAAGCCGCCAGCGCCTCTTCATGACGACCCAGATCATTCAAAACAGCACCCCAATTATTCCAAGCCGCTGTGTAGTTGGAATCAATCGCCAGGGCTTTGTTGAAAGCTGCCAGCGCCTCTTCCTTGCGACCCAGAGCCTCCAAGGCAAAGCCCCGACTGTTCCAAGCTAATTTGAAATTGGGATCGATCGCGAGAGCCTTGTCATAAGCCACCAGCGCCTCTTCCTTACGGCCCGACTGACGCAAGATACAACCTTGAACACGCCACGCTTCAGAAAATTTAGCATCCAGTGCCAGAGCCTGTGAGCAGGCTTCCTGCGCTTCTTCATATTGCGCTAAATCGGCTAAAATTTCACCTCGACGTGCCCACGCCTCTTTACAACCCGGATCTAGCGCGATCGCTGTGTCACAAGCTTCTAATGCCTCCCTATGTCGGTCCATGCTCTCCAAAACCATACCCCGCCCCGCCCAAGCCAGGGGACAATTAGGATCAATGGCTAAGGCTTGATCATAGGCAATGAGAGCTTCTTCATATTTATTCGCATCCCAGAATAAACGGTCACCCCTATCACAAGCAGCCTGCACCTTTTCGCGCCGTTGTTCCTCCTGTTCCCGCTGCAACCGCTCCGCCTCTTCCATTGCCCGTTGCTTCGCCTCCGCGTCCCGCTGCTCCTGGTCCTGCCGCCGGTGCCGCTCCCGTTCCGCCTCCGCTTGGCGCTGGGCCTCCGCCGCTTCCCGCAGTTCCGCCGCCTTCGCCGCCTCCAGCAACTGATCAAACGCTGCCAACCGCGCCGCCTTCAACTCCCGTAACTGACCCTCTAAACCATAGCGGTAGGGCAACAACAGCGGCTCCACCAAGGAATCAAACCCCTGATCCACCGTCAGCGCCACATAGGGATTCGCCCCATCCACCAAGGCATAGAGATCCACCAAATAACAGGCAAACAGCTTCTGCAACGCCACCAACCCCCGCCCTACCACTTCCAAAAGCTGCCCCTCCGAAACCGCCTGCCCCCGCTGCGCCGCCTCCCGTTGCAACAACCCCAGCCAATCCCCCCAATCCACCCGCTGATCAAAGGCTCCCCCCAGCGCCTGGGCCGTCTCGCTGCCCCAGAGGGTGTAGTGGAAATAGGCCCGGTTCTGCACCACAGAGCTAAAACCCGCAATCACGCGATGGTTCGGGATAATCCGTCGCAATTGCTCAATATCCGTATCAAACACATCCTCACTCTTAAAAAACTGGGGATAAAAATCCAAGGTCTTGTCCCGAAACTGGCGCTGAAACAACCGCAACTCACTCTTGGCCATGCGCCCCAAATCATGACGGAAATAGTCCGGGCAACTGTTGCTGACCTGCATCAGTGCCGCCACAAATTGCAGACGATCGGGAGACAACTGCTTCAACGTCTCCGGGCTGAGGATCGTCGCCAAGCTATTGCGCTGCCAATCCGCCTCAATTTGGATCTGTTGGGCTTGGCGCTGGAACTCCAAATTCTCTTGGTGTTGCCGCTGCTGCACCTGCAAACTCTGGTCTTGGAGCCGAGTCTGTAACGCCCGCTCCTGCTCTGCCAACTGCCGCTGTTGCTGAAGCTTGGCCTCCTCAATCTGGCCCTGCTGCTCCAAGGTCCGCCAGCCCAAGTCTAACTGGGCTTCCCCCAGCTTTTGGGTAACGGCCAACTCCAAGGCTCCCGATCGTGCCGCCAAGGCCAACTCTTCCCGCTTCAGGGCATTCTGCTCCTGTTGCACCGCCGCTAAACTTGCCTGGGCTTCCCTAAATTGTCGCAACAGCGCCGGGTTCCCCTTCAATTCTGCGGCTCTGGCCTGGTCCTGCACCAAAGCCGACCCGCTCCGCAGCCGTTCCAGCACTGTTGTCGCTAGCTCCTCGGCGATCGTCCCGCCAAAGTTCTCCAGCAGCGCCTTCCCCGCCTTCAGCACCACCTCAGCAATCATCCCCACTTCCATTAGCATGGCCAGCCTTCTCCCGCCTATTTTGGAAAAACTTCCCCCTATTATGCCCTATCTTCCCCCTGGACTCAGAAGCCCTCCCTGGCCCTGTCCCAACCACCGGATTTGTGATCTTTTGAGATCAATTTGGCCCTGACCTAGGCTCTTGAGGTAAACTCCTGAACCAATCCTTCCCAAAACCCCGGAGTTATCCTCCAGTGTTTACCCCCCTTCAGAACCCCCAGCCCTATGCACCTTGACGAAATCCTCACAACACTAGAAGAGCACAAATTAGTCTACCAACGTGAAGCAGTAGACGCTGCGATGGCCATTCCTGGGGAGATAACCCCCCATTTACTGCGGCTTCTTGAAAAAGTACGCGATAACATCGTCACCTATGCAGAGCAAGACCTGTACTTTGGGTATTACTACGCCGCTTACCTGCTGGCAGTCTTTCAGGAACCCCAAGCCCATGCCCTGCTGCTCGACCTCTCCAGTGGTTCCGCTGATCTTGTAGACCTCCTCTGGGGCGACACCCTCACAGAAGATCTCTGTACCCTCTTTGTCAAAACCTATCCTGGTTCCTGGGAAGGACTCAAAGCCCTGGTCTGGAACCCTAAGGCCAATGAATATGCACGATCGGCAGCCCTAGAGGCGATCCAATACCTGATGATGTTAGGGCAGATTGAGAAAGGGGACGTAATTGATCTCTGTAAAGCCCTCCTTCAGGATCCAGGGGCAGATGGTAGAAACTATGTTTACAGCGTTGCTGCCCTTGTGATCCATAACGTTGCACCTGAGCGGGCGATCGCGGAGGTGGAACAAGCCTATGCGCGAGACTTAATTGACCCCTGGCTGGTAAGACTCGAAGACTTTCGCTCAGCCCTGGACAAAAGCGAAGCGGAGCGGTGGCAAAAGTTACAGCAAAAATGGGAGCATAAACAATTTGAGACGGTCCATGATGTGATGGGCTGGTGGTGGTGCTTTAAGTCTGAGGCGGAGCGAGAAAAAGCCGATCGGAAGCTGCAAGCCCAAATGAGCGCCCAGGCTCTCAAGCAAGGTTGGAATCTGCCCTACAACATCCCCCAGAAGAAAAAGAAAAAGAAGAAGACCTTCATGGATTTATAACCCCTCGTTGCCTAGGGTCGATCGGGCAGATGCCATGGCATATTCCATCATGGCGTATTCCATAATGAGGGAAGGCCCATTTCATTTTGGCAGAGTCGATCGGGGCAATCCCCCCGTGGGTGCCCCGGTGGTTGCTCCGGTGGGTGCCCCGATCGTTGGCTCAGGACAGGGGGCGGCGCGACCCTGACCCTAGGTCGAAGGCTTCAAGGTAAAATGTACACCATCCCCCTCTGTAACCCATTCCGATTAAGCCCCTATGGTTGTTGCCACGCATTCCCCAACCCCAGTCCACCCCCCAACCCAAGCCCCCGTTCTAACCTCAGCTTTGACCTTTCAAGCCTTTTTGGAACAGTGCCCAGAGGACGGTCGTTATGAACTTGTTGACGGCAAAATTATTGACATGAGACCCCTACGCGCCCATCAAAACATTGCCCGCTTCCTCGTCAAACAGTTCGATCGGGAAGCAGAACGTCTCGGTTTAGGCTACATCGTTGATAAAGATATTGTGCTCAGAACTCTGACAGCTACTGGGATGAGTCGAGGCCGGATGCCGGATGTCACCGTGGTGGCAGAGTCGGTTTGGAATGCGGATGTGATGACCTATGGGGCGTTGACGGTGCCACCGCAGTTAGTGGTGGAGGTGGTGTCTACCAATTGGGAAGATGACTACGTGGACAAACTGGAAGAATACGATCGCCTGGGCATTGCTGAATATTGGATTGTGGATTATCTGGCGATCGCTAGCCGCCACCACCTCGGCAACCCCAAACAGCCCAGCATCTTTGTCTATCACAAAGCCTCGCCCGCATCCCCAGCGCCCGCTGATCCTGCCAACCCTGCTGATCTCAGCCCGCCCGCCGACCCTCCAGAACCGGACGAAACCCTAGGCTATAGCCAAACCCGGTTCCAAGGCGACAGCCCGATCGTCTCCCCCACTTTCCCTGAACTTGCCCTCACTGCCGCCGCCATCATTGCCGCTGCTGGCCCTAATGCTTCCTTGGGTTGAGAAAAGAGAAAAGAGAAGTGA
>JAYKJG010000424.1:0-8605 GCA_035286285.1 Prochlorothrix sp. | reverse complement strand
TTGCAGTGGGGCTGGAACTACTTCACGAGCAACCGGGGTGCCCGCCTCATTACCGGCGAAGCGAAGCGTAAAGCTTCCCTCGCGGACTATGGCCGCGCCCCAGAGACCTCGACGCTGTAAACCCTGTCTGCTCCCTTGTCACGGTGGGCTATCACGGTGGGTTACTGGACAGGGCGCTGGAGCGCCCAGGGATGGGTTCCCACGCAGAGCATGGGAACCAGGCTTATCAGGCTTACCCGGCTTGGTTCACAAAGGTGCCGAAAAGTCAATGCCTTGACACAATTTTTTTCAAAACCTATACTTAGCTCAACAAAAGTTTACAAAGCCCTTGGAGCAAAACCCCATGACTGTACGCGGATATACCACCGAAGACGGCGGACGCTTGAACAACTTTGCCGTTGAACCCCGGATGTATGTTGATGATTCTGAGCAAATGGGCTTTAACGAGCGGGCTGAGAAGCTCAACGGTCGTGCTGCCATGATCGGCTTCATCGCGCTGCTCTTGGTGGAACTGACGACTGGCCATGGTCTTCTGTCCCTGATTCACAGCGCTCTGGCCTAGGAATTTGGGTCTTAGCTCCCTGATTTTTGGATTTGAGCATTCATACCGGGCCTGAAGCCCTTTCGCTGCAATACCTGAGCCTAGGTGTCCTCACTGCTTCTCTAGCCCTCAGTTTTTGGCTGCAAGACCTCTAGCCGCAACTGTAACGGGCCACTTCTCTAACGTAAGTTTCCCAAGATTCAAAGTCTCCCTGTGAGCCAAGGGAAGATTAATGGCGTGACTTCTCACGATCGGAGCAAATCGGCATCATTATTTATTATTTTCGCCCCGCATCCCCTGTGTAGAACCGCTTTAATGTTCCTCGGCGCAAACTGAACGCATAACCTCTAGAAGTACGCAGCCTCGCTTTGGTAGGGCTGCGTTTTTGTTGTTCAGAGGCCCAGTGCTGTACCGTAAATCTTGTCTTGTTGAGGGGTCTACCATGGCATCCGTTACGATTCGTTTTCTTCCCGATAATGTCATCACCGAAGCTGAGCCGGGGGAGGCACTGCTGACCGTTGCCAGCCGTGTTGGCATTACCATTCCCACGGGCTGCATGATGGGATCCTGCCATGCCTGTGAAGTGGAACTGAACGGCCAACCCCTGTGCGCTTGCCTCACCGCAGTTCCCCCCACTGAGGCAGGAACAGAACTGGTCATTGATCTTTATGGGGATCCCAATTGGTAAAGTGAAAGCGTACACCCCAACGAATCCTGAGCATTTCGCCCATGGCTGCGATTCCAATGCCCTCCTTTGAGGAGGCTATGGCCCAAACCCGGACTTTTCTCGATCGCCTCCAAGCAGGCAGCATCCCCGAAGTTGAAATTAGCCAAACTGTGGCGGAGCTAGTGGGGACCGTGGCCGGAGCACGGGGCTTTTTTGTGGTTTATCTGACCGACGATCGTGCCCTCGTCGATCAGCCCCAACCTGCGGTACTGCAAGGCTTGCGCCAACAGCCGGAGATTGTGGGGGATCTGTTGGTCAAAAACCTGGCGATGTCTTCTGCCATGGCCCTCCATCACCAGCGCAACCAAGACAGTGCGATCGCCCTCAAATCCCAACGGGCTAGCCGCCGTGCTGCGGTGTTGATCCAAAGCCTTGAACTGGAGAATACGACCCTCAAGTTACAGCAACTCCAGGCCACGATCGCCGCTGGGGGCGGTGAGTATCAGGATTTTCTCGATCGCTGGAGCTATGACCCAGAGCAGCAACAGGCGATCGCGCAAGCCATTACTCCACTCTTGGCTTAAGGATTCAGCGGGGAGCTAGAAGAGGGTCGGCACAGGGGCACGACCCCTACGGTTGATTGTTTGGGTAGGGGCAAACCCCCCGTGGTTGCCCTGGTGTTTGGCCACCAAGAGGGTCGGCACAGGGGCACGACCCCTGCGGTTGACTGTTTGGGTAGGGGCAAACCCCCCGTGGTTGCCCTGGAGGAACGAGGGATAGATGTCAGATTTATGCCTCGTCCTCCTAGCCGATCGTCAGATTTCACAGCGGATCGCCATAGGATTAACCTGCTCCCGTGAACCCGCTAAGATTAAAGAAAGCTAAAATCTGTTCATCCCCTATCGCCTGTGTTGCCGTGACTACTGCTACTACTTTTCCTTCAGATTTCCCCGCTGCCAATCCCGCTTCTAATCCCGCTTCTGCAACAGTTGGCACTGCTTCGCCCGATCGACCTCGCATTTGTATTTTGGGGGGTGGTTTTGGCGGTTTATATACAGCGCTGCGGCTGGATCAGTTGGCGACCCATGGGGAGACCCAGCCGGATATTGTTTTGATTGATCAGCACGATCGCTTTGTCTTTTTGCCGTTGCTTTATGAATTGGTGACGGAAGAGCTAGAAACCTGGGAAATTGCGCCTCCCTTTACGGAACTGTTGCAGAATACGGGGATTCGCTTCTGTCAAGGTAAGGTGAGCGCCATTGATCTAGAGCAACAGCGGGTGATCTTGGCGGGGGGGCAGGAGTTTCGGTGGGATCGGTTGGTGCTGGCGCTGGGCAGTGAAACGCCGCTGTCTGGGGTGCCCGGTGTGGCGGAGCATGGGATTGCCTTCCGCACGGTGCAGGATGTGTATGCGCTGAAGGAGCGGCTGCGGGAACTGGAGCAAAGCGATCGCGACAAAATTCGGGTGGCGATCGTGGGGGCGGGCTATAGCGGCATTGAACTGGCTTGCAAAATTGCCGATCGGCTGGGCGATCGGGGCCGAGTGCGCCTAATTGAGCAGGATTACCAAATTTTGCGCCATTCCCCAGAGTTTAACCGGGAGTCAGCCCGTCAATCCCTCCAGGAGCGGGGGGTTTGGTTAGATTTAGAAACTTCGGTGAAGTCGATCGGGGCCGATGCGATCGCCCTAGAGTACCGCGATGAAGTGGAGTCGATCCCGGTGGATTTGGTGATGTGGACCGTGGGCAATCAGGTGGTGCCCTTGGTGCAGTCCCTCTCGCTGCCGCGCAACTCACGGGGCCAACTGCGCATTGAACCCACGCTTCAGGTCCAGGACCACCCCCATATTTTTGCCCTGGGGGACTTGGCGGAGGGGGTGGATGGCAATGGCCAAAAGATTCCCCCGACGGCTCAGGCGGCGTTCCAGGCGGCGGACTATGCGGGCTGGAATTTGTGGGCTTCCTTGGGCGATCGGCCTTTGTTGCCGTTTCGGTATCAGCACCTGGGCGAAATGATGGCCCTGGGGATAGAATCGGCCACGGTTTCCGGTTTGGGGCTATCCCTCAATGGTCCCCTAGCCCATGTGATGCGGCGTGTGGCCTATCTCTACCGGATGCCCACCTTGGAGCATCAGTTACGGGTGGGTTTTAATTGGATTACGCGCCCGTTCCAAGGGTTTTTAAACCTCGATTCCTAGGGATTACGGGTAAAAATTCTGCCTTAGGCGCGAAAACCGCGCCCCTACAAGCCCTTTGGCACGGTAGGGGTCAGGTTTCCTGACCCTGGGCGCGAAAACCGCGCCCCTACAAGCCCTTTGGTATCGTAGGGGCCAGGATTGGGCGCGAAAACCGCGCCCCTACTTCTTACGGCTGTTGGGCTACCAGGGGGGTGCTTCTTCTGCCCCGATCGGCTCCAACTCCGATCCCGGTACTGGCTCGATCGCCGTTGTTTCCAATGTTTTGCCGCTCCACGGATCCGCCCCGATCGCCTTAGACTGACTCGGCTCCGGCCCCCATTCCCCCTCCGTTGTCACCTGGAGATAAATCCGGCGACCATCTTGGACTTCGCCCAGGTCTAACTGGACTCGATCGCCCATTAAGGGTCCCAAGGCGGTTAGCAGCGATCGTAGATGGGGCGTACTGGTGCCGCTTTCCACAAAGAGGCGATCGCTCAAACTGCCCAACCGCTTCCAACTGCTGTGAAACTTGGCGATCGCCTGCTCGACCTGGGCCGCTTGGGCCAAGGCATCCGCCGCCAAATTCAAACAATCCAGCCGCAATGCCTCCTCTAGAGCCTGCTCCACCTGAACATCGCTATCGTGGAGGGTCCGTAAATGGGCGGCTGCTTCCAAATACTTGGCTAAATAGCGGGCTTCCGTCGTGACCTGCTTTAAGGTTTCTAAATCGGGATTTTGCGCAACTTCAGCCTGAATACTGGCTTGGTGGCTGGCCGGTAGCTTTTCCATCTCCCGCACGAGGGGCGCTAAGTGCTTGGAGGGTAACTCATGGTGAGCGGCCTTTTCCCGCACCACATCCGGCAACAGATCGGAAGTCATGGCCATCCAGTCATCGGACAGTTGCTTAACCTGCTGGCGGTTAATCCGTTTGCCTTCCTGGGCGGCATGGCGGGCCGCATCGCCGATCAGTTCCTGGACTTCTGGAGCCGACTGGGAGGCTTCCACAAAGGCCCGCTTACTGAATTGGTTAATCGTCTCCGGATCAAGGTGGCCTTCGTCCAGGAGCCGATCGGCGCTGTTGGCTAGCTCAATCAAGGAATAGGCCCGACTTTTGGTAATTTCCCGCTCCTTGAGCCAATTCCCAAAGCCTATCCCCCGGCTGTCTCCCCCCATTTTTTCGCGATCGCGCACCGCCCGCAAAATCCGCCCCCGCCAAATTTCCGTCTGCAAATCAAAGCGATCGCAGACCTGCCAAACCTGATCGATATGGTGATGAAAGTCCTGCTCCGACAGATCCCCATCTTCGGGATCGGGGAGGGTAAAGTCGAGGTTGAGGTCTTGCAGGTGCGGCGGGAGGGCGGGCAGTGGGGGGATGGCCATGGTGGTGCAGGTGCAGGGCGGTTTCAGGCAGGAGAGTGGTTAGGAAAGCGTCTCCAAGGGGTCGAGGGCCAGGGGTGATCCTGTAACCCAAGATCCGGCCCCCCAGTATAGAGTATTCCTGGGTAAATGCGTTAGGCTCCAAGCTTTAACCATTGGAAAACAGTTTGAGCGGTTATTTCCAGGGATAAATCTGGTAAAACAGCTAGGATTTGCTCTCCCCGGCAAATCTGAATCGCGTGGGGTGGGGTTAAGACCACAATAGAGTAATCATCGGGATCCACTAACCAACCTAATTGGCTGCCCTGGTGCAAACAGTGTAAAAGATTATCTAAAACTCGGTTGCTACTTTGATCGGGGGAGAGGATCTCGATCGCCCAATCCGGCGCTTGGTTAAACTGATCCTCTGGCTCTCCTCGATCGTTGAGCATGACCCGATCGCAGCGAATCATCACCACATCCGGCACGATCGATCGCCCCCCAAAGGTACACCGCAACTCCGGCAGGGCAAGGTACTGGGCTTGGGGATCCTCTAAGGCACGGAGGAGGCGCTGCTGAAGCAAAGAATGGCGAAATTTGGGCATCGGCTTTTGGATAACAGCCCCATCCTGGTATTCCCAAGCGGGTGATTCTTCTAGGTTGGCTTGTTGGAGAAAGTCTTCAAGGGTAACCGTTGAGGTTAGTCCAAGCGGCAAGGTAGGGGACATAGCTTGAGTTTCCCGGTCCAACGTGCAGGGGTTTAACTGTAATGCTGATAGTTTAACGAAATCTGGGGGGCAGTCTTGGGGCAAGGGGTTGCTGAAGTCTGGAAATTCACAGCCTGGAAATTCACAGCCTACGATAGGCAACGGTATTGTTTCAGCGATAGGTGTCGTATTACCGGTAGGATAGCCCAAAGGATCTGCCTTTGATTTGGAGTTCATCGCTAAACGTCCTATGACCCTGATTATTGCGGGAGAACGAAGCGGAGTTGGCAAAACCACGGTTACCCTTGCGCTGTTGTCGGCGCTCTGCCGAGGATCCCAATTTCGCCTTGGCGAAGCCCCCCCGACTGTCCAATCCTTCAAAGTGGGGCCGGACTACATTGACCCCATGTTCCATCACCATGTCACGGGGCGACCTTGCCGCAACCTTGACCCCGTGCTAACCAGTGAGGACTATGTGCGATCGTGTTTTCAATACCACAGCCAAAACGCGGCCCATGTCTTAGTGGAAGGGGTCATGGGACTCTTTGACGGGGTAGAAACTCCGCCCTCTCGTTATGGAACCGATTCAGCTTGGAGCGCCCATCAGCGGCGGTTGAAAATCCCCGACTACGGTAGTACGGCCCATATTGCCCGTTTGCTCAATATTCCTGTGGTTTTAGTCTTAGACTGTAGTCACTTGTCGGGATCGATCGCGGCGATCGTCCAAGGCTACCGCACCTTTGACCCCCAGATTTACCTAGCGGGGGTAGTGCTGAACCGGGTGGGGAGCGATCGGCACCTTCGCCTTCTGAGCCAAGCGCTGACCGGGATTCAAGTGCCGATTTTAGGGGTTTTGCGCCGTCAGACTGAAATTACCATCCCCGATCGCCATTTAGGACTGGTTCCGGCGGGGGAGTTGAGCAACCTCGATCAAGTGCTCGATCGCCTCACGACCCTTGGCGAAACCTGTTTTGATTGGGAGAAACTGCGGCCCCTGCTTACGCCCCAGCGTCTGCTGAGTTGTCCCCTGCCGCCGTCCCAGGCTGTTCTGCCGCCCTCCCCTGAGGCCCAACCGGCGATCGCCGTTGCCCAAGACCAAGCCTTTAACTTCTACTATGCCGATAACCTCGACCTCTTGCAGAGAGCGGGGGCGCGGCTGCTGTCCTGGAGTCCTCTGGCGGGGGAACCGCTGCCGCCGGGAACCCAGGGACTCTACTTGGGGGGCGGCTTCCCGGAACTGTTTGCAGCACAGCTTGCGGCACAGTCTAAGCTACTAAAGAGCTTAAAAGACCTGATTGAACAGGGATTACCGACCTATGCGGAGTGTGGGGGGCTGATTTATCTGTGTCGGCAGTTGGTGGACTTTGAGGGACGGAGCCACCGCATGGTGGGGGTGATTCCGGGAGAGGTGACCATGGAGCGGCGGTTAACGTTGGGGTATCGGCGGGCGATCGCCCTGGGTCAGAGCAGTATTTTGGGGGAAGGGGAGACGGTTTGGGGCCATGAGTTCCATCGATCGCAGCTTTCTTGGCGGTTGGCCGCTGCTCTGGAGTGCTTAGAGCCGCAGGCTTTAGGGTCTGGCCCGACTGCCGATCGGATGACTGACCGGATGACTGACCGGATTACTAATCCTACTCCTGCTGCAAACTTGGCCGCGAGTCCCCCTGTGACTTCTGCCCCCGACGATCGGGATCTGTTCCAGATTCAAACCCTCGCCGACCTTGCGCAGCCTGACCACGCCATTGTCCCCAGTTACCCAGAAGGCTGGCGTTTACCCCATCTCCATGCCTCCTACGTCCATTTGCACTGGGGGGCACGGCCTGAGTTGGCCGATCGGCTTGTGGCGCTTTGTCGCCAGTTCCCTCCTCTGGGATCAAAAGGAGGGTCACCGATAAAGTCACCCTAGACCTGTGGATCTTCGGCGGGAGTGGCTGGGGGAGTGACTGGGGTAGCAGAGTCAGGGCGGCTGTAGTCTTGGAGAAGACGGCCTGTGATCCAACCAAAGGCTAAGCCCCCCAGTCCCCAGGGATTGAGGCCCACCCCTAGGATTAAGCCCAGGACAATCGCTACTGTAAGGGCTAGAACTTGGGAGAATTGACCGATCGCATTGAATAAACCGGCTGCAAGACTGCTAAGCATCAAAAGTAGGGTTAACTGAGCCGCTGCAATCAGCCATGCGGCCATACGGCCCCAGAGACTAGCCCAAACCCACCCCTTGACGGTGTAGCCTGACAGCCGAAAAGCCCAAGCTTGGGCCAGTCCCCAGGTCAAGCCGATCGTCAAGCCAAAAATTGCTAGATAGAGCGTTGGTACACCAATCTGAAACAGGATGGCTAATGGGGGAAACCGTTCCCAAACAGTTGTGAGGTTAAAGTCATCTAAAAGGTAAGCACTCAAGTAGGCCAAGACAAAGATTAAACTGCCGAAAAAGCTAGCTAGAACACAAAGTCCCATCCAAATTCTTAAATTTAGGGCGGGCATTAGCTTTTTCAGGAAAAGACCTTGAATTGGGCTGAGGCAAATGCCCATTAAGGTGCCGGGGGCGAGTAGGGTGGCGGCCCAGAGGGAGGCAGGCTGGACGATGTTACTGACACTGATCCAAGCCTCAAGCAAGAAGAAAACGCTAGCAAAGACTGTAAAACAGAGGCTATTGAGCAAAGACCAGCGCCAGCGAATTTGTTGGGGACTGGTGAGCCAGCGTTGGGGAGTTGGGGGAGAGGTCATGACGCATTACCGATCGACAGCAATTCAGAAGTTATCGCGGGCACCGCGATTAATGGGGTCGGTTCGACTGCGCTCACCGACCTAACCCTAACTCTAACTCTAACCCTAGCGTGGCGATCTAGGCAGAGAGTTGGATGGTTCGAGGTGCAACAGCCCTGGTTGACTGACAGAAAATTCTGCCCTGGGCGCGAAAACCGCGCCCCTACAAGACGTTTGGGAGTGTAGGGGTCAGGTTTCCTGACCCGCCCTCTGCGCCTCGGTTTGACCCACTTTTGTCAGTCAATCAGGCAACAGCCTTAAGCAACACCACTATAGCCGCCCCTGCTTTGCCCCTACCCGTTCAGAGATTCCAGGGTAGCATGGGCAAAAATAGCGGCCTGGGTCCGATCGCGCAAATTCAAGCGGTGCAAAATACTGGTGACGTGGTTTTTTAC
>JAYKJG010000423.1:0-8295 GCA_035286285.1 Prochlorothrix sp. | reverse complement strand
TTTGGGAACTTTCTGAGTACCTATGATTTTTTTGAGACGCGCTTTCTCATCGACCTATTTACCCAGGCACGGGATGAGGACTTTCGGTGCGCAACCGAGAGCCAAGGCCAGTATGGCGACAACTACCAGAAACTGGTCCAGGAGATGAACTCCATATTGCCCGGTAAAAAGATTAATGTTAAGGTTAATGAGAAAGGCCAAATCTCTGAGGTAACCTTTACTATGGTTATTGGTTCTGAGGAGCGTAGCCTTTTCCCAGAGGACTTGAGCCATGGGGAACTCAAGAAGCTCAATCTCTATACTTGGCTCAAGACCTATCAGATCAAAAATGCGATCGTCCTGATGGATGAGCCGGAAATTGCCCTCCATCCCGATTGGCAGTATGATTTAACCCATAATCTATGGGATTGGGAACCCAGCAATCAATACATTCTGGCAACCCACTCCTACGAAATTTGTCAGCCCCTGACTCCTCGCCACGTTAAGGAAATTGAACCTAAGCTTTTCAAAAATGACAACTAATATCATAGAGTTTGCCCGGTTTCTTCTCAAGGAAAACAGCTACAAAAACCGTGTTCTCGTTTTGTGTGAGGGTGAAATAACTGGATCCTTAGCAGACCTGAACCTTCAGTCAACCGGAAAGAGATTTACTCGTTCTCTTAAAGCTGCTAAAAAACATGATGCCCACTTCTATGGAAAATGTAAGCCTGAGTGGTGGAAAGCAGCAGCTCCTATTAAGTTTCCTGAGTTTATCAACGCGGGTAGTCGTAGCCAAGTTCTGGAAACATTCTTTACCATTCTTGATCTGCATAGACAAAATCCACAAGATTTTTACTTAAATCCTGAGAAACTCTTTGCTTTGGTAGACTTAGATATTCAAAATCAGTCTTTTGCCGTAGACTCACCGGATCAGACTTACAACTCAATGGCAAACATTGAAGATATCTTCAACGCACTGTACGAACGGGGTAAGTTCAAAGGTCTGACAACTTATTTAAATCGTATTTTTGTGACTGGATTAATTCATAAAGAGGCATATTTTTTACTTCCAGAACTGCAAGAGAAACTCTCTCAGTTTCAACCCTTCTATGGGGATCAAATGCTTGATCTGGCAAAGCTTTATTCAGAGATTGCAGAAGATTCTCGGTACACTGAAGATCTGAGGCAACATTTTGAGGGTATTACTCAACGCTTAAGTCAGTATCCTGAGCTAAACTGCTGTACACCAGAGCGCCTCCAAGCCTCTTGGCTCAGTCACTACCAAACTTCTGACCACCCTGAAGCCTGGGTTAACGCTTTATTTCTGTTTAAGAAAGCAAAACCCTATTGGGAAAGGATCCACGCTGCTGACAGTCACGATTATAAAAGGTTTCAGGAACAGTTCTGTGAGGGGATAGCTGAGTTTTATCGAACGCGATTTCGCACCCAAGATGCAGTCCAGGGAGAAACCCCGGTAGACCATATTCCTTGTCTATTCCGGGCAATTTACCGAATTGCCTATGAAACCTCCTACTGAAGCCCCGACGGTTCTAACGACGGAGGAACCATCACTGGAGCAACTAGAGCCGGAGTAGGCCGATCGACCAAGCTAGCATCCAGTTCCACTTCCTCCTCACTTAGAACTTCCGATGTCCCTGCATTGACCAAGGCATCCAGTGCCTGAGTGAGGGTTTCGGCCATGACAATACGGTTTTCATGGACCACAATCACCCGCACGAGGGTGGGCAAGCTGTTGCGCTCAGCCTCTAGATAGAGCGGCTCTACATAGAGTAATGACTGATCTAGGGGGATAACCAGCAGGTTTCCTTGGATTGCACGGGAACCTTGGCGACTCCAGAGACTAATGCGCTGGGAAATGACGGGATCCTGGTTAATTCGGGCCTCAATCTGCTCAGGGCCGAAAATTAAGCGCTGCTTTGGAAACTCATAGAGCAGTAATTTGCCGTAATTGTCCCCATCGGAGCGTCCTGCTAACCAAGCCACCAAATTATTACGGCTGACGGGGGTAAAGGGATTCAGGAGCACGAATTCCTCTTCACTGGCCGTTGGGAGTCGCATAATTAAGTAGTAGGACTCGATCTGCTGGGCCTCACCGCCATAGATTTCTTGGGGGATCTGCCATTGGTCTTCGCGGTTATAGAAAACCTGGGGATCGGTCATGTGGTAGGCGAGGAGCCGTTCCGACTGCACCTTGAAGAGTTGGCTGGGATAGCGCAGGTGCTGCCGCAGGGCGGGGGGCATGGCATCTAGGGGCTGGAAGAGGGTGGGAAAAACCTGGGACCATGTTGCAATGAGGGGATCCGTTGGGTCGGCGATATAGAAGTTGACGGAGCCATTGTAGGCATCCACCACCACCTTAACGGAGTTGCGAATGTAGTTAAATTCATGGTCCCCCGGATCGGCGTAGGGATAGCGATCGGTGATGGTGTAGGCATCCACAATCCAGTAAAGATAGTTTTCGCCGCTCTTGCTGGGATTGGAGTTGGGGGATTGGGTCCACTGGTCTTCGACCCGATCGAGGCTGGGGTCAGCAATGACCAAATAGGGGTCTGGGTCGTAGCGCAGAAAGGGGGCGATCGCCTGGATACGGGCCTTAATTTCCCGCCGGAACAGCAGCTTGGTGTCGGGCGTAAAGTTGCGGGTCAGTAGCATTTGCCAATCCCGCAGATAAACCGCATAAACCAGCCGTTGCCAAAAATTGCCCAGGGATACCCCGCCACTGCCGTCGTAGACGTTGTAAAAATTCTCGTTGCCGCTGGGGTAGTCCAACTCCTGCACCCGTGTTGAGGTCATGATGTAGGTGTTGGTGAGGGCACCGTAGTAAATGCGGGGCTGGCCAATGGGAATGCTGTCGCGGATTGCATCATTGGCAATGTAGAGGGCGCTATCTTCATCCGCACCAATATCTCGCACAAAGTAGTCCGGTAGTCCGCCATCTCCCACGGTGTTCACGGGACTGAGGGTAAAACCGTAGCCATGGGTGTAAACCAGATGCTCATTGACCCAGGTTTGGGCCTCCTCAGGAACGGCGCTGTAGTCTAGCTCGCGGGCGGACAGGAGCACCTGTTGCAGATCCGAGGCTTGTTGGGGGGCTTGGGGCTGGGGCGCTGGCGTTTCGACTTCGGCGGCGGGGTCTTCGGAGGCCGCTGATTCGGAGGCTGCTGATTCGGAGGCTGCTAATTTGATGTGATAGCGATCGACATCGGCATCGGGAAAACTGTAGTAGAGGCGGATTTGCTGGAGTTGGCGATTGGTTTGGAGCAGGGGGCGGCTGTCCCAGAGGCGGATGTTGCTGAGGGTGGCGCTATTGTTGCGCAGGGTTTCGGCAGTGAAGGAGCCGGAGGGATCAAAGGTTTGGACTTCGATGTTGTTGAGGCCAAAGGCTTCGCGGGTGGCGGCAATGCTGCGCTTGATGTAGCGGGTTTCCCGCGCCAGTTCGTTGGGTTGTACCACCAGGTTTTGGACCCCGTGGGGTAGCCCTTTGCCCAGCACAAGGGCCATCAGGACATAGACCCCCAGTGCCATCAGTAACCATCGATTACTGAGCAGTTTTTGTTGCCAACTGCGATCTTGGAAGGGCTGCCAGTAGACGATATTGGGGAAGGACTCGACGAGTTGGGTCGATCGGCGCGATCGTGACTGGGCCTGCTCATCTAAGGCACAGCTTGGCCCCAGCACCTGGACCTTGAGCAGTTGGCGACCATAGGCCCAACAGACCCCAATGTGCAAGCCACACCACACCGCCAAGGCGATCGCCCCCAGGGCCAACCCTTTGTTCACCGGGATTTGGACCATGACATCGGTATAGCTGGCCCCGTAGGTGACCCCCCGCGTGGAGTAAAGCTGGTCGTAGCAGGCCAGGGCATAGTTTCCGGCGGTGCTGAGGAGAAAGCTGCCGATGAGGCTGTATAGGTGGTGCTGTTGGGCTAGGGAAAAGCCGGAAAAGCGGCCCATTTCCAAACTTTTGTGGGCCAGTAAGTAGACAACGAGAACGCTAACTAAGGTATAGAGCAGTAGCCCAAAGCTCCAAAATTGGAGCAGCTTGGCCATGGGAATTGTAAAAATATAAAAGCTGAGGTCATGGCCTAGGATCAGGCCCAGGCGATCGTCTGGCTCCAGCAAATCGGCGAGGTTGCCGAAGGGGGTGGGATGGAAGGCGGCGAGGATTCGCGCCCACTGGCTCGATAAAATAAAACCGAGGGCGAGAACCAGGGCAGTCCCAAAGGACAGCAGGGTAAACCAGGGTAAACTGGCGATTAAGAGGGTTAAGCCAAAGATTGCCCCGATCCAGAGGGGGGTGCGTAGCCAATCTTGGACGATGGGGAAAAGGTTACGGAGGCGCAAAATGACGGGGAGGGACGGGAACAGCCGCGATCGCTCCCCAAAGGCAATGGTTGATTCGAGGGCGTTGGTCTGGGGTTGCCAGGTTTCCACCACGATCGAACCATAGTGGTAGCCCAGCAGCAGCAACAGGGTACTCAGCCCCACCAAGGCAAGCACCAGCCAACTCAGGCCCATGGCCCCCGGTCGCCGATAGAGGAGACGGTTGGACGGGCTGGCCTCTGACTGGCAGAGACGATGGGCAATCCACAGGTTCAGTCCCCCAAATCCCCCCGAAACCCCCAACACGGTGACCCAGAGGATCAAGCTAGTCCGCAACCGTGTTAGAAAAACATCGGAGTAGCCTAGCTCCTGAAACCAGGACTTTTCAGCAGCAATGTGGCAGCCCACATCAACACAAAAGATCACCGCTAAGCTACTGATCAAAATCCAGACCAGATAACCCTTGGGAAGCGGGCGTAGAGTGAGGGATCGCATGGGCAGAGGGACTTAAAAAGGAGCTAGCGAACTCAACAACGGCAGTATAGCCGCAGGGCAACCTCAGATAAATAAATCGAGGGGAAAGTGGCCGTAGGTGCCCTGGATGCCGTCGGCGTAGTCGGATTGTAGGGAGACCAACACGCCGCGATAGGGGCCTTGGTAACGATCGAGGTAGTAACCCTGTTTGCGGGTATTGTATTTCAAATAGACAGCCCCCTTGGGCGCTTCCCCCTCCGGCACGGCCAAGCTCAAATCATGGCCTAACCCTTTGAGATATTGATTCAAGGCGGTTACGGCCTGGGGCAGGGCTTCGGCACAGACTCCGAGGGTCTGGTAATCTGACTTTGGGATCAAGAGGCTGAGGGCTTCGCGAATTTTAGCTCGATCGTCCTCCGCAATGCCATCAATATCTTCCAGACAGATAAAGCGATTGAGAAAGGTTTCGGCGGAGGTTTCGGTGAAGTGGGGCATGGGCAAGACGGTGGAAAGGGGGGCAGTGATGAATCTGGTAATCACAGATTAAAATACAATAGCTCCCTGACCGACCTGTATTCCGAATGCATTTCACTTTGGAACAATCAATCTGAGGTAGGGGTCGTGCCCCCGTGCCGACCCTCTTGGTGGCCCACAACCGGGGCAACCACGGGGGGATTGCCCCTACCAAAACCAGGGAATCTGCCAAAGTGAAATGGACCCTGTATTCCAGCGTGGGGCTGGATCGATAACGTGGGATGGATAAATTTGAATGTTTACGGGCCTTTACCCAAGTCGTGGAACAGGGGGGGTTTGCGGCGGCGGCTCGGCGGATGAATCTTTCGCGATCGGCGGTGAATAAACTGGTCATTCACCTGGAAAACGACCTTGGGGTTCAGTTACTGCACCGCACCACCCGCAAGGTCACCCCCACCCCGACGGGCTTGGCTTTTTACGATCGCTGCCTGCAAATTCTCACCGATCTGACGGAAGCGGAGCAGGCCGTTTCCCAGGCCCAGGCTGAACCGAAGGGCTTGCTCAAAATTAATGCCCCGATGTCCTTTGGGATGTCCTACCTTGCGCCCGTGGTGGCGGAGTTTGCGACGCGATATCCCGAAGTGCGGCTACAGGTCACCCTCGACGATCGGTTCCTCGATCCCTTTGAAGCGGGCCACGATCTCCATTTGCGCATTAGCACCCCCCTTTCCGGCGGTAACCTGGTCAGCCATCGCCTGCGCCCTACGCCCCTCCGCCTCTGCGCTGCCCCGGCCTACCTTGCCCAGCACACCCCCCCCGCCACCCTCACCGACCTCCACCACCATTCCTGTCTCCACTACGGCTATTTTTCCACGGGCAAACAATGGCAGTTTACTGGCCCTGCTGGGGAGGAAACGATTACGGTGAAGGGGGTGCTGTGTTCTAACAATGGGGAGGTGCTGCGATCGGCGGCGCTTCAGGGGTTGGGGCTGGTTTTGTTGCCGGAGTTTTTGGTGGCAGCGGATTTAGCGGCGGGGCGGTTGGTGCGGGTCTTGCCGGAGTATCAAGCGCCGGAATTGTGGTTACAGGTGCTGTACCCGATCGATCGCCATTTATCGGTCAAGGTGCAACTGTTTACTGCTTTTTTAGAGGAGCATTTTGGTTTAGCGCAACATCCGGTCAGTAATTGAAACGGGTGCATCCCAATTTAGAAGCCCTCACCCTAAATCCCTCTCCCAGGGCGAGGGACTTTGAAAAATCTTGCTCCCCTTCTACCCCTTTTGGGAGAAGGGGCTGGGGGATGAGGGGGTGCATCTGCAAACGTGGGATACAACCCCATTGGAACTGCTAATCACAGGGATTAAAAAGGTCTATAGGCAGTGAAACCGAGTGCTGAGACCGCGATCGGGGAGTAATAAGCGCAGAATAAACCCAAACTTGTCTTTGAATCTATCTAAATTGTGATTTTAGGGTACTTAAACTGGATTTTAGTGGATTTATCACCGATAAGGTGTGCCTAGCTCATCGTTGAAATCTTTTTAAATCCCAGTAAATGGTGACAGAAGGAGCGGCCAAATCGATCGGCGTGATCTAACCTGGTAAACAATTGTTAAAATCACGCCTCATTCCTCCCACTCCCCACCGTCCACCCCACCCAACTGAGTCTCCCTATGGCTAGTCTTCAAGCGCAATCTACCCAAACTCCGCATCAAATCGTGATTGTGGGCGGGGGCTTTGGTGGTCTCTACGCAGCCAAAGCCTTCCAAAACACCCCAGCCCAAATTACCCTCATCGACAAGCGCAATTTTCACCTGTTTCAGCCCCTGCTCTACCAGGTGGCCACGGGAACCGTCTCCCCTGCGGATATTTCTTCTCCCCTGCGCGGCATTCTCAGCAATAATCGCAATGTCAAGGTTTTGCTGGATGAGGTGGTGGATGTAGACCCCGATCGCCAGGAAGTACACCTCAAAGAGGGCAGTGTGTCCTATGACAGCCTGATTGTGGCAACGGGGGTGAGTCATCACTACTTTGGCAATGACCAATGGCAGAGTGTGGCCCCAGGGCTAAAAACCATTGAGGATGCCCTCGAAATTCGCGCTCGGATCTTTAGTGCCTTTGAAGCAGCGGAAAAAGAGACGGATCCAGCCCGAAAGCAAGCTTGGATGACCTTTGTGATTGTGGGCGGGGGTCCGACGGGGGTTGAACTGGCAGGGGCGATCGCCGAACTGGCTTACCATGTTTTGCCCGATGATTTCCGCACGATCGACACCACCCAAGCCCAAATTATCCTCGTTGAAGGCATGGATCGGGTTTTACCCCCCTACGACCCCTTCCTCTCTGCCCATGCGGGGGATTCCCTGAAAAAGCTAGGGGTAACGGTGCGAACCGGGGCCATGGTAACGGATGTGGCGGCTGATAAGGTGACGGTCAAACAAGGCGAGACTGTGGAAGCGATTGCGAGCTATACGGTGCTGTGGGCGGCGGGGGTTAAAGCGTCGGAAATGGGGCAGATTTTGGCCGATCGGACGGGTGCAACCCTCGATCGGGCCGGTCGTGTGCGGGTGCAGCCCGATTTAAGCTTGCCCAACTACGGCAATATTTTTGTGATTGGGGACTTAGCCAACTTTGATCACCAGGGCGAAGGCCCACTGCCGGGAGTTGCTCCCGTGGCAATGCAGGAGGGGCAGTATGTCGCCCGCCTGTTGAAGAAACGCCTTAAGGGCGAGACTGTGGCCCCTTTTTATTACCGGGATTACGGCAGTTTGGCAGTTATTGGTAAAAATGCTGCGGTGGTGGATCTGGGCTACATCAAGCTCACGGGGATTCTCGCCTGGTTGGTCTGGGTCTTTGCCCATATCTTCTATCTCATTGAGTTCGACAATAAGTTGGTGGTGATGTTGCAGTGGGGCTGGAACTACTTCACGAGCAACCGGGGTGCCCGCCTCATTACCGGCGAAGCGAAGCGTAAAGCTTCCCTCGCGGACTATGGCCGCGCCCCAGAGACCTCGACGCTGTAAACCCTGT
>JAYKJG010000422.1:0-4939 GCA_035286285.1 Prochlorothrix sp. | reverse complement strand
ATATTTTCTTCTCCCAACCCAGTAGCTACGGGCCAGAGGATGATGCCCAGTTGATCGCTGCCCTAGAGCGCCACCGCGATCGCGTGGCCCTAGCGGCCCAATACATCCAGGAAGAACAGGCCCAGGGTTTTATCGATCAACTGCGGGTTCCCTTTGCTGAACTGCGGCAAACGGGAACTCACCTGGGGGCCATTAACTTTACCTATGCGCCCACCGGCCAAATCCTAGAACCGGGGGATCTCTTCCTGGACCTGCTCTTTAACCCTGCCCTGAACCCCTACCCCTCCAACCTCGAACAACTGCCCACCTTTGCCACCGCCACCCTCCAGGCCGCCCAAGTTCCCCCCGCTGAACCCCAACCGGGGGCCAAGCTCTTCTTCTACGGCCCGGATCAAACCTTTGAGCATATTCCCTTCTGGAAAATCTTGGATCCTGAAGCTTGGGTGTCGGAACTGGACCAAGGTCGGGTTTTTGAAAACAAAATTGTGCTGATTGGGGGCACAGCGCCCCGCCTTCAGGATTTCCACCCCACCCCCTTCGGCGAAAGTTTTCGCTATCCTGACCCGATCGCAGGGGTTGAAATTCAGGCCAACGCGATCGCCACTGCCGCCCAAGACCGCTTTCTCTATCCCCTCATTGCCAACCGAAGGCTAGAAGCCTTGGCCATCCTGGTCCTTGTGACAGCCCTCAGTAGCGGCCTTACGGCCCTGCCCCATGTGCGAGGGCGGCTGCTGCTGACCCTGGGCAACGGCGTGCTGTGGTTGGGGCTGGGCTACGGTCTCCAAACCGCTGGCCATTGGTTGATCCCGGTCGCGGTTCCCTTCGTGGGGCTGCTGACCCTGGGCGGCGGCGGGGCTGTGTTGGCGATCGTGCGGGACTACTACCGGCACAACCGCCTGGAAACGGCCATCCGCGAAAACGACAGCCTGCCCTCAGTGGAGGAGTTGCTGAACTTTGTCAAGCCCACCACCGCCGAGTTGCAAGCTCAAACCAACCTCTTGTCCGGCAGAGTCCTAGGGCAGCGCTATGAAGTAGTGCAGGTTTTGGGCATGGGCGGGTTCAGCGAAACCTTTACCGCCAAGGATCTCCAGCGGCCCGGTGTGCCCATCTGTGTGGTCAAGCAACTCAAAACCCATAACCAAGATCCCCAAGTTGTCCATCTGGTGCGGCGTTCCTTTGGCATTGAGGCCGAAATGTTGGAGCGGTTGGGCAGTCACAGCCAAATTCCCCGCCTGCTGGCCTATTTTGAAGAAGATGATGAATTCTTTCTGATTCAGGAGTATATCGAAGGGATTTCGCTGCTGAGTGAGTTTGTAACCCAGCGCTACTTTACCCCCGCCTCCGTCGTGGCACTGCTGGCGGATCTGCTGCCCGTGCTCTCCTTTGTCCATCACCAAAAGGTGATCCACCGTGACATTAAGCCCAGCAACATTATTCGCAGTGCCCACAATGGGCGGCTCTACCTCATCGACTTTGGCATTGCGAAGGCGATGACGGTGCAGTTGCTAGCGGCCCAGCAGGATAACCCGATTACGGTGGGCTTGGGCACCCAGGGCTATATGCCACGGGAACAAGCGGCGGGCCACCCCGTCTTTAGTAGTGATCTCTATGCCGTGGGTGTGATGGCGATCCAGGCATTAACCGGGCTGAACCCGCAACAGTTAGGCCGCGATCGCACAGGGGAACTGGATTGGCAGGATCCAAGCCTAGGGCTAAGTCCAGAACTAGAGCAGTGGATCGCCACCACGGTTCAGCAGGACTACAACAAGCGCTATGCTTCCGCCCAGGTTGCCTTGACTGCCTTGGCTGAGGTGCCAGAGTTCCAAACTGTTGCAGAAGAGGTGCGATCGGCAGTGGCCCGCAAAGGATTGGTGGAGTATTCCCTAGCCAACCTCCTCACCCCCAATGAAGCCGTTTCCTGGGATCCCGATGAAACAGTCCAGGAGGATGAGACGCTTCAAACTCAACCCTGGCCCCAGGACTGGCAAACAACATCCCCGAAGGCCACCAATATCCCCACCGACTTGGGTACCCCTGGGGCGGATCATCTCCAAACCCGGCCCTGGCCCCAGGATTGGCAGGGTGCCTCGGCTCCAACTCAATCGGCTGAGGCTGAATCAGCGGCAATGGCAGGGCGTGAGGGACCGATCGCCGCCCCGCCGCAGGCTCGTTTTAGGCAGACTTATCCCGTGCAGGCTCATCCCGTGCAGGCTCATCCCGTGCAGGCCGATCCTGTGCAGCCTCAGCCCCTCGATCAGACTCAACCGTGGCCCTGGGAAGACACTGAGGGGCCATAGGACATCCTCTATAGCGATCTGCTGTCAAATCTAAACACTCCTGCTCCCCTCTCTCCGCCTGGGAGAGGGGTTGAGGGTGAGGGGTCTTCAATCCCGTTGCATCACCCCTTGGCGCTACCCCCCATCTTCTGCGCTCTACCTTCTGCGCTCTATCTCCTGCGCTCTATTACAACAATATTGCAACAATTGCTCAACAAGTCGCACTTAGGCGGTTGCCTCTAGACTAAAAGCTGGGAATACTGATGCATAGTCAGGGATGCAGCCGTTTTAGAGGATATTTTTAACTTCTCCGCAATTGGACGCTAGGGAACAGCCACAGGCTGGACCAGCAGCCCGAACACAAGTCAGGGTCATTGGTGAGCGGCATCATCGCCCACCCCCGTTAAACAAGGTGCCCGCAGTTCCAGGTTAGAAACCGTAAACCGCTTGATTCACTAGTACGTACTGACCACCTATGATTTACCAGCACCAGGAGGGACCTATGTTATCCCACTCCCCCGTGACCCAGGGACAAGCTCAATTGCATTGGCTGGCTCAGCCGGAGCGGACTGCCCTGCCGAAATCGAAGTCGATCGCTGAGTTGCCCCGTTGGTTGGGCTTGGTGGTGGCCACAACCTTGGGGTGGAGTTTGGTCACGCCCGCTGAGGCAGGGCAAAGACTGACCCAGGCTCGCCTTGCAAACCTCCGCAATCAGGTGAGTTTCCTCACCGCCGATCGCCGATCGCGGCCTGCCCGTCTCCAAGACGTGATGACCCCCGGAAATGGCCTGTCTACGGGGGCTAACTCCCTGGCAGAACTGCGCTTTAATGATGGCTCCCTAGCGCGGGTGGGTGCCCAAGCCGTCTTTTGGTTTGTGCCCAACACACGGGATTTGCAACTGTCGAATGGAACTGCGCTGATGCTGATTCCCCCCGGCCAAGGACGGACGCGGGTGCGCACGCCCAATGTGGTCGCAGGCGTTGAAGGCTCCGCTTTGGTGGTGCGTTTTAACCCCGAAACCCAAACAACCAGCGTATTTTCCCTAACGGACAGCGGCATTCAGGTTTGTCTGACCGCTTCGGGTGAGTGTCAGGTGCTGGAAGGGGGTCAGGTGGCCGCTGTGGATGCCCAGGGACTCCAGGTGTATCAGTTGGATTTGGCAGCGTTCTACGCTAGCAGCGGCTTGGTGGCAGGGCTAAATTTGGAGGTGCCTCCCACCCCAGAAGAGTTAGCGGCGGATCCCTTAGCTGCTGTGCGGGAAGAGACCACAGCGGTGCTGGAGAATTTGACCCCGTTGCAGCCCGATCGTGTGATCGTCAACCCTGCTAGCTTTGGACCACCTGCGGCTCCTCCGGCGGATGCTCCGGGCCTCAATTTGCTGGATTCGAGCCTGAGTGCCCTGCTTTTCCCCGATCAGACCGATGGCGCGGATGTTTTGGAAGCGCTCAATACGGTTGGGGGCACCTTCCCCGGTCGTGCCCTGTTAGAGGTGGGTGAGTTGCAAGTGGAGGGTGACTTGGGGGTGATTGATGGCCGCCGTGTGTTTGAGTTGGGGGAACTGCAAGTGCCCGGTTTGCCGGAGCTACCGGGGACGGTTTTCCTGGGTGAGACAGATCCAGGGAGTGGGTTTGATTCGGGGAGTGGGCTTGATCCGGCTAATCCCGATCGGTGCCGTGGGATCAATACGGCACGGGGTCTCAATCCAGATAATGCCAATATTGGGCGCGGTGCGGGCGTAGATTGTCCCTAACGTGAACACTTTGCGAGTAGCTTGCGAATAGCTTATTACTGCTGAGCAAGTTTCTTATAGTCTGACTGATGCCCTGACCTGACCGTTCTGATCCCGCCGTTTCGTGTTACTGGCCTCACCTATGTTACTGACTCCCCCCTCCAAGACCGTTGCTGTTCCTCGACCTTTGTCGCTGCTGTGGGTAGGCTGTTTAGGCTGTGTCTTGGGGGTGGGACTTGGCTCGGAGCGGGTCGCGATGGCGCAGACGATCGCCGCTGAAGCAGCAACAGATGAATCAGCAACAGATCCCGCCAGTCCCGATCGCGATGGGGCCACTGCTCCCTTGGCGACCGATCCCTTCGCGCTAGCTGCGGTTCAGACCTTGGCTCCGGTGGGGCCATCGCGATCGCAGCCGGAGTTTGCGCCCTTGGTGCTGAGCCAACGGAGCGATCGATCGGATAATCTACCGCGATCGGCGGTGCCCAGGGGTGAGGAACTGGAGGCAGGGGAAGAACGAGCAGCAGAGGCAGCGGGCGGTCAGCCGTTGGCAACTCCGGAGACTGGGGCGATCGGGGAGTCTGGGGCGATCGGGGACAGTCCAATGGGGGGAGGGGCCGCGATCGACCCAGAACTGGGGATTTTGCGCCTGCAAGAACAGGAGCCAAACCTACAACCTGCCAAAACGCTGCCGTCCCCGCAGTCCTATCCGCGCTTTAGCTACGGTTTGCGGGGACAGGTAAGCTCTGTTTATAGCTCCAATGTTTTGGGGAGCCAGACCAGCTTCAGCGACCACATTACCCAGGAAGGGCTGAGTTTTACGGTGGTGCCGCAGATTTCACGGCGAACTGCGGTGATTGCCCAGCTTGGCGGCTCCTGGAGCCAGTATGGGGAGTTTTACGGCCTAGATTACCGCCAGTTTTCGAGCCAAATTCGG
>JAYKJG010000421.1:0-6901 GCA_035286285.1 Prochlorothrix sp. | reverse complement strand
TCAACCGGGGATCATCCCACCGCACTCCCCCCTCTAGGGAGGGAACATAGGGCGCAGAATGCACATACAACAGTTCGCTATCTGGCTCCAGCACCTGGAAACCATGGGCACAACCCTCAGGAATCAGCACCGCCTGCACCTCACCCTGGGGCGCTAGCTCAACCCCCTGCCACTGAAGAAAGGTAGGGGACTGGGGCCGCAGATCCACCGCCACATCCCACACCCGACCCCCAATACACCGCACCACCTTAGCCTCCGCCTGGGGAGGGCGCTGAAAATGCAAGCCCCGCACTGCTCCCATCTGTTGAGTCTGGGAATAATTCATTTGACAAATCGATCGCGACCCCCACACAGCCTTTAACTCTTCCGGACAAAACCAGCGACTAAAAGACCCTCGCTGATCCCTGCGATCTTGGGAACAGAGGCTAAAACTGCCCGCAACCTTGAGGGGAAAGACTTCAAACCAAGCCATATTTCACCAAATTTCACCCCACTAGAACCCTGCCAATTCTGTTAGTTTGAGATCCTGCACCCAAGGCTGGGATGCCCCGGCGCTGCCATAGGCTTGAATTTGCCCTAAACAGAGGGATTGCACATCCGCCCCTTGCTCCACAGCCCGATACCACGCCACCGTATACTTGACCGCCTCCTGCAAGCTCCAGCAGGGAGACCAACCCAACTGATGAAAGACTTTATCCGTAACCAAGCCCAAGCGCCCCGCCTCATGGGGCTGCTCTTTGGGGGAGCAATCCTGCCAAGTTCCCGGCCATTCTTGCAACATGAACTCCACTAAACCTTGAACGGTTTGATTGCTGGAAAGATCTGGCCCAAAGTTAAAGGCTTGGGCATAGGGATTGGGACTGGGGGCGATCGCCCCATAGAGACATTGAGCCAACCACAAATATCCCCCTAGGGGTTCCAAAACATGCTGCCAAGGACGGGTAGCTTGGGGATTGCGCACCTGAATCGGCTGACCCTGACTGAGGGCCACCATGGCATCGGGCACAATGCGATCGCCGGACCAATCCCCACCCCCAATCACATTCCCCGATCGAGCTGTAGCAATGGCAACGGGGTAATCCAAGGGGAAAAATGACGATCGCCAACACTGTACCGCCAGTTCCGCCGCTGCTTTGCTGGCACTGTAGGGATCACGCCCCCCCAAGGGATCCACCTCTCGGTAACCATACAGCCATTCCCGATTGTCATAGACCTTATCACTGGTGACTACCACCACCGCACAGGGGCGATCGAGACTGCGTAGAGCCTCTAAAACATTGAGAGTCCCCATCACATTAGTTTCCCAAGTCAGGGAGGGGGCTTGGTACGATCGCCGCACCAAAGGCTGAGCCGCTAAATGAAAGACCACATCGGGCTGACTGGCTGTGATCAGATGGCATAGGCGATCGGCATCTCGAATATCCCCCACATGGTGGGTCAGGCATTGGGGGTTGGGTCCGTTGGGATAGAGTCGATGGAATAAAGCCGGTTGCGTATCCGGTGGCAAAGCAAACCCCACCACTTGGGCACCCAAGGCTTGTAGCCATAAGGTTAACCAACTGCCCTTAAATCCAGTATGTCCCGTAACAAAAACAACTTTACCTTGCCAAAACTTCATGCCAAAATTCCACGGTTTCGCCTTACCACACACACCAAGGAGCTTGGCCACTTTCCCATAAGCTTTCTAGATAGTTTTTATCCCGTAAGGTATCCATCGCTTGCCAAAAACCCTGGTGGCGATAGGCAGTCAATTGCTGTTGTATGGCTAGAGTTTCGAGGGGTTGATTTTCCCAACCCGTGCGATCGCCCTCAATCAACTCAAAAATTTCTGGCTCCAGGACAAAATATCCCCCATTAATCCATCCCCCATCCCCTTGGGGTTTCTCTAAAAAACCTTGCACCTGTCCATTCTCTTCTAAATTTAACGATCCATAACGTCCTGGGGGCTGTACGGCAGTCACCGTAGCCCAACAGCCCCGCTGACGGTGGGTTGCTATTAACTCTGTAATATTGACATCACTCAACCCATCCCCATAGGTAAAACAAAACGTCTCATTTTCCACATAGGACTGCACCCGCTTCAGCCGTCCCCCCGTCATGGTATTTTCCCCGGTATCCACCAAGGTCACTGTCCAGGGTTCCACATGCTGATAATGGACTTCCATACGGTTAGAACTCATGTGAAACGTCACATCAGACATGTGCAAAAAATAGTTGGCAAAATATTCTTTAATCACATAGCCCTTATACCCACAACAAATCACAAACTCATTAATGCCATGGGCGGAATAGGTCTTGAGAATATGCCATAAAATTGGATGCCCGCCAATTTCCACCATGGGCTTAGGCCGCAAATGGGTTTCCTCACTCAGCCGCGTCCCATAGCCTCCCGCTAAAATCACTGCTTTCAATTTAAAAACCTTGATTAAAAATATCTGGAACGACTACGATCGTGCCCCAATGCCCCGCTGCACGACCTGCAAAACCTCAGCCATCCTGCCCGCCAATAACGCCTCCACCGCCAACCACAGCCCCGGAAACACCCCACTTTTAATCAATCCCTCCGCATCCGGCTCCTGAGGCCGATATTCGCCCTCCTCCAGCCGATACCACCGCAACGCTTGCTCCTCCGTCAACCAGACAATATACTCCCGCACCCCATTGCGTCGGTAAGCCCGCAGCTTATCATGCAAATCATAGGAAGCCGTACTCGCCGCAACCTCCACAATCAACTCCGGTGCCCCCTCAAGATAGTCATCCTCACTAATACGCGACTGCCCACCCTGGTCCGCCTCCCAGCGCAAAATTGCGTCAGGCTGGGGTTCATTCTCCAAGTCCAGCCGTACTGTCGTGTTATCACACACCATAGTCCCTGGCGTTAGGGCGCGATAAACGCCCAACCACGCCAAAATATCGCTATGGGGCTGGCCATGGAGGTGAACTCGTACAGGGGATGCCACAAAGGTTACTCCTTCGATTAATTCAGCTTTTTTGAGGTGGGGCATGGCTCTATAACGGCGTTCAAATTCAGGCCGACTGAGCCGATCGCCGCTCTCCAAAGTGGGTAGCACCGTCGGGAGTGTAGTGGGTAGCATTATCATATTTAGCTCCATTCTTCTTGCCTTTGCCTGCCTATGGATTGCTAGAAGCCACGATCGGCCACCAACAGCCACCCTTTCCCAAAACCTCCATCCCTCACAGCCCCTGATGGAAAATATCTTGAGCCGTAAGCTTCAACTCAGGAAAAAGGCGAGACTCGATCGACCGATCGCCCGTAAACGTCCGTAAACCATACTCCCCCTCCGACAACTCATAAATCGAAAGCGTGGGTTGCTTCGGATTGCCAATATAGCGCCGTCCTCCCAGCCCCAAATAATCCACAATCCAATATTCTGGGATTCCCAAGCGCTCGTACTGACCCAACTTCAGCAAATAGTCATCCTGCCAATTCTGGCTCACCACCTCGATCGCCAAGGGAATCGAAGCACCCTGGGTCAGGGTCGATCGCAGCTTCCACAATGGTTCATGGTGCAGCCGATCGCCATCCACCACCATCACATCGGGAATATACCCCGATCGATCCGACTCAAACCCCTTCACGATCGCTTGTCGAGGAATAAAAAAAGGCAACTCCAACCGCCTAATTTCTAACCCTAACTCCAGGGCCAAAAAACCCGCCACCCGTTCATGGGTTCCTGTTGCCTGCATCTCAACAATGACTCCATCTCGCAACTCAAAACGTCCCCCTCCATCCGGATACTGATCCAGAAATTCTTCAAGGTTCAAGAATTGGGATTCACCAGATTCAAAGGTTCTAAGGGTGGGTTCCGTACTCAGTTGTGCAATCATTGCCATTAAACTTACCTGCCTATTATTGCTAGAACCCGCGATCGATCGGCCACCAACAGCCACCGAACTCAACCCGCGAGACTCCATCCCTCGGATTTAGCCCTGCCCTGGATTCGGGAACCAGTCCAGACTCAAAACCTGATCCAAATCCGCGATCGGCTCCTCTGGCAACAGTTCTACCGGTAACGCCGCCCGCTGCGCCACGATTCGCCTTGCATCCTGATAACACTCCTCCAAAACCCCCTCGCAGTAACGCCGCAAACTAGGACTCACCTTGAGTTCCCGTTGAATCTGAACCCGGAAATTAGTCACCTCTCCACGCCAATGGGCTTGATTCCGCCCCAGTTCCGATCGCCAATATCCCAACTTTAAGAGATGCTCCCACAACCGGGTTAAAAGACTTTCTAGCTTCCGCTGATCCCGCCGCCCCAAGTCTAAAATTTCCTCCAACAAATTCTCTCGATCTAACTTCTCCAGTTGCCCCGCTTCTAAGAAACGAGCCGTCGCCTCTAGCCAGAGATAGTAGTCCTGTTCGTAGAGCGATTGTTGCACAGACACCCTTTCTTGCACCATTCTGGCTCCTCCTCGTACTAGATTCAAGCGATCGGCCCGTTGAACAGACGGCTGTAATCGCATGATTAAACTTTCGGTTGGACACTTTGATTAATCCGGCCCTAAATCAACCCCCAGCGATCGTAGCCGCTCCTGTAACGCCTGAAATTGAGCCTCCGATCGCTCTGCCCGCAACCGTTCCTGCAAGGCTTCCCCTTCAGCCTGTTCCGCCCGCAGCCGTTCTTGCAAGGCTTCCCCTTCGGCCTGTTCTGCCCGCAGCCGCTCCTCGGCAATCCGCTCACTGCCCCACAGCAAAAGCCGCCCCGACTCATCCCACCACCGCAACCAAGGAGCCGTCACCTCTGCCTTTTGCCCCTGCCAGACCCCTAAAAACAAGCCAATCTCCCCTAGCCAATAGCGCCCATCTGTATCGGGTTGTAGCGCCTTGTATTGCCCCTCCTGTAACTGATAAACCTCCAAATAACAAATATCGGGTTCAAAAATCACGTAGATCGGAACCTGGAGAATTTGCTCGTAGAAAAACCATTTTCCATAGGGATAGGAGGGCTTAATGGAATACTCTCCCCCCTCCGTTGCTGAGATAAACTCCATGACAATCGCCGGTTTTTCCCCCTCCAAATTTGGGGTATAACTGCGGCGAACAGCACCCACTGCCACGGATTGCACCCTGGGCACATAGACCCAATCCGGCGCTTTAACAATGGTCTTCCCGTCCACTACAGCACAAAGGCCAAAATTAGAGGCGATTAAACAGTGGGCAGGAATCCGATCGGCCAGTTCCAAAGCCTCTCGTAAAGCGGCTGCTAATAAAGGCTGTAGCGTACTTTCCACGGGATCATCGGGTAAAACAAAATCATCGGGTAAGGGTTCCCAGCGGATATTGAGGGGAGCGTGAAGGGGTCTGGGCAGGGCGATCGTCATCGTTACAAAATAGATATATTTGACTTGGGCAGATGGGTAGTACTTCCACAGTCAAGTGTCCTGTGGAAACCAATTTTCATCCAATGCTTGTTCTAACTGAGCGATCGGCGTTTCAGGAAATCGAGCAAGGGGAATCTGGGATCGATCGCTAATAATTTCCCTTGCATCCTGATAACAATCTTGAAAAATATCTTGACAATATTTTTTTAAGCTTGGGCTAGCGCTTAGTTCTCTTTTGATTTGTTTGCGGAAGGTTCTGATTTCACCTTGCCAATGTCCAAGATTTCTCTCTTTTTCAGAATCCCAGTAAGCTAACTTGAGCAAATGTTCGAGTAATCGGGTCAACAAGCTTTCTAGCTTTCTTTTATCCCGGCGACCCAAATCTGCGACCTCCTCGATCAAATTCTCTAAATCTAAATCGGAAAAGTTTCGGTTCTTTAACTGCTGGATGGTTTCCAGTATCCAAAGATGGTAATCAACCTCATAAAGACTTTTCTGTTTTGTTTGCGCTTCAGTCCACATCCTCAATCTCCCTCAACCAACAGGCCACCTCGATTAATCAGGCAAGAGAACCCCAGACGTGCTGACCTGATATTTCTAACAAGCTGTAAAAATCTCCGACACACTTAGTCTTATCTCCGGAAAAATCAACGACTCCATTAACTGATCTTTTTTATATTGCTTTACAGCATACTCTCCATTCTCTAAGTGATAAACAGAAAGCGTAGGCTGCTTTGGACTACCAATAAACTTGCGACCACCAATCCCTAAATAATCCACAATCCAGTATTCTTGAATGCCTAACGTCTCATAGGCATCTAGTTTCAAAGCATAATCATCGCTCCAATTACTGCTCACCACCTCAATTACGATCGGCACAGTTTCACCCTGAGTAATAGTAGACTCCGCTTCCCAACGCGGCTCACTCCCCAACTTGTTCCGGTCTAATACAATCACATCCGGCTCATAGCCCGAAAAATCATCGCACTTCACAATGCATTCCCGAGGAATAACATAGGAGAGACCTAGCCGTCTAATTTCAAAATTAAGTTCAGCTATTAAAAACCCGGCAATTTCTGAATGTTTGCCCTTGGGCTTTGGCATCGCTACAATGGCCCCTTGATGAAGCTCATAGCAAGTTTCGGACTGCTCAGGGTACCAAGCAATGAAATCCTCAAAGTGGATAACATCTAGTTTATCTGGCACTAAAACATTCATTTCAGTTTCCTCACTTCAGTGAGCCTAGGCTACCGGGCCGCGATACCCTGCTGCAACACCTGCAACACGATCGCCATCTGGCCCGCCAATAACGCCTCCACCGCCAACCACAGCCCCGGAAACACCCCACTTTTAATCAGCCCCTCTGCATCCGGCTCCTGAGGCCGATATTCCCCCTCCTCCAGTCGATACCACCGTAAAGCTTGCTCCTGGGTCAGCCAGACAATATACTCCCGCACCCCATTGCGTCGGTAGGCCCGCAGCTTATCATGCAAATCATAGGAAGCCGTACTCGCCGCAACCTCCACAATTAACTCCGGTGCCCCCTCAAGATAGTCAT
>JAYKJG010000420.1:0-3052 GCA_035286285.1 Prochlorothrix sp. | reverse complement strand
CCATCATGCCCACAAGGGAAATGCCCACCGTGAGGCTGGCGAGGGGGCTAAAGAGGGGGACGCGGTTGCGGGCGACGGCCATCACCAGGTCCGGGATGGCTAGGGTGGGGTAGAGGTATTGAATAATCAGGAACGCGAGGAGGTCGAAGGTTTTAGGGATACCGAGGCGATTTTGGGCAATTAAGCGCCAATAGTCTAAGTAGCGCTGGTAACCGCCCTCGGCCCAGCGGTTGCGCTGATGCCACAGGGAAACTGGCCCAGTTACCCCTTCTTCCCCCACGGCGGGATAGAGACAAAAGGCAATGTCCCACTGTTCCAGGTGGAGGCGGATGGTGAGATCAAGATCGTCCGTAATGGTCTCTTCATTAAAGCCACCGCAGGCTTCCAGGGCTTTCCGCCGCAGAAACTGACCATTCCCGCGCAATTCCCCCAATCCGCCCAAAGCAATGCGCTTTTCCTGGAGATAGGCATCCAGCATCATCTCGGCGGTCTGTCCCCGTGTCCAAAAGTTGCGGCTGTAGTTGGTGATGGCCTTGCGCATTTGCACTGCGCCGACTTGGGGCACCTCAAAGAGGGGCAAGACCCGCTGAAGGATATCTGGGGGCACCTGGGCATCGGCATCAAAGACGGCGAGGAAGTCGCCCTGGGTGAGGGGGATGACTTGATTGAGGGCACCGGATTTGCCGCCCTTGGCTTCGGGGGAGCGGCGGAACACCCGTAAATGTTCGTACTGGTCTTGGAAGGAGTTGAGCACATCGGGGGTGCGATCGCTACTATTGTCGTCGATAATCCAAACTTCATAGCGATCCCTGGGATAGTCCAGGGTGCAGAGGGCCTGAACCAGATTGCCGATGACCTTTTCCTCATTTTTAGCGGCCACCAGGAGCGAAACCCTGGGCCACTGCTCTCGCTGTTCTGGGGCTAAGATGGGGGGGTGGGGCAGGGGGCGGGCTAGGATAATTCGCAGTGCCTGGATCCCCACTAAGAATGTCAGTCCCAAGCTGACCCAGGATCCCCAGGTGGTAAAGTAGAGGCCGATCGTGGTGGCCCAAATCACCAAGAGAAGGGCAGCAGCTTTCGATCGACGGCGGGCAAAACCTTGTTGGTATTCGGGGGACAGGACCATAGGAGCCATGTCAGCGTTGGGGGAAAAAACAGATGAGTCCAAGGGAGACAAGGGGTAAGGGTTCAGTGGGGTTTGGCTAGGGAATGTATCTTTTTCAGGACAAGGGTTTACTGACATACCGCCCAGAATTTATGAGGAACAGGGATGTAGGCAGAGGGGGGGAGAGACCTAGGGACCGGGGACCGGGAACCGAAAGCTGGCAACCGGCAATGGCATAAATTGAGGCTCAGGTCCGGTCAGTTGCAGGCAGGATTACCCCCTCTCTACCATAAAGCCTGATGCTTGCTTTTGAACGGGGGGAGGGCGAACCCCTGTAAATTACCGCAGGAGGATGACAACCCCGGCGATGGCGATCGCGGCCCCCACCATGGCCCGCACCGTCACCCGTTCTCCGACTAGGGCGGCAACGGGCAAAACAAAGAGGGGACTGGTGCTACTGAGGGCTTGGGCAACTCCGGTTTCGGCGTACTTAAAGGCGGTTTGCTGGAGCCAAAGGGCGAGGTAGGTACTGAAAAAGGCGGTGACGGCGATCGTGGCGACAATACGCCCGGAAAGCTGAAAAATTGGCGAATTTTCGATCGGCTGAGCCAAGGGGACGGGGGACGTTGGATCCGGCGGATGGGGAGGCTGTGGATCCGGCTGCTGGGGGTTCGGGGGGTATGGATGGAGAGGGAGAGGGCTAAGAGGGCGCGGGCTAAGAGGGCGCAGATTGAGGGGGTGCGGGCGATCGATCGGCCTCCGTCGCAACCGAGCGAGGCTCAGCCCGATCGCCAAGGCCACGACCCCCGCACTGAGGCGCACTACGGTACTCCACAGGGGATCGACGGCGGTTTCTGCCAGGGCCGATCGGGACATGACGGCCCCCGCTGACTGGGACAGGTTGGCCCCAACGCCCCACAGGACTCCGCCCAGCAGCGATCGGGTTGGCAGTTGTCCTGAACTTATCCCAGGGCGATCGGGCACCCGCTCCACCATGACCCAGGCAACGCCGCCCAAAATTAAGGCAATACCGAGCCAATCCAGCCCCGATAGGGCTTCCCCTAGGAAAATCCAGGCAATTCCTGCGGTTAGTGGGGGCGAGAGGGTTTCTAGGAGCAGGGAACGGCGGGCACCGAGGCGGTTGAGGGTGTTGAAGTAGCAGGTATCGCCGATGCTGATGCCGATGATGCCGCTAATGGTTAGCAGCAGTTTTTCCCGATCGCCGAGGGCTGCGATCGCCCGCCAGCCGCTGCCCGGTTGCCACTGTTCTCGCAGGGCGATGGTAACGGCCAGAAATCCTAGGGCCATTAAGCCTTTGAGCAAATTGAGGCGTGCGGGGGGCAAGGCTTGGCCCAGGCGGGCATAGACGACGGAGGCGATCGCCCACAGCACTGCCGCCCCTAGGGCGGCGGCTTCTCCCACGCCCATCCAGTTCAGATTCACCCCGCCCATAAAATTCCCACCCCAGTGCCGTGCGCTAAAATCGCTCTATTCTCCCCTGTGGTCCCTGGTACCGGCAAGTCTCGGCGGGTCAGGGGCCACGGTTGATCGGTTCCCCCTCACCTGAGGATGTCTAGTCCCCCCAGTCTCCCCCCCAACCATGACCGCAACCCTTGCTACTGCCCAAGTTCCAGCCCAAAACCCGACGCAACCTCCAGCCCCCGCCCAAACCCCCACACCCCCACAATCCTAAAGCCAGGACCACTATCGCCAGCTTGAGGAAAGCGCCGAGGTTCGCCACGAGTACCACGATGGAGTAATCACCCCTATGACCGGCGGCACGATCGATCATGCCTGGATTATCAGTAATTTGATCTTTTTCCTGCGGTTAGGGCTGCAAAATACGGATTTACGAGTTTATGGCGGGGAATTGCGGATTTGGGTGCCGGAGCATCATCGGGGGCTGTATCCAGATTTGAGTGTGATTGAGGGGGAGCCGGTTTTGAC
>JAYKJG010000419.1:0-3543 GCA_035286285.1 Prochlorothrix sp. | reverse complement strand
GCACGATCGAGCAAAAGTTGTGGTAAAACCTGAGCCAAGCTTGGCGATCGGCCCCGTGCCCGCTGCTTAGCCCTTGCCCTGAACAGGAGAAAGACCCCCATGGCCCCAGCCCCATCCCGCGTTACTGCAACTCCGGCGGCGTTAGAGTCCGCTAGCCTAGAGCTTCAGCGGCTGTTTGCGACTTTGGACCCAGCGGGAACAACGGCGGCGAGTGCTGCCCCCAGTACTGTTGCTGGTTCTGCTGTTGCCGGTTCTGCTGTTGCCGGTTCTGCTGTTGCCGGTTCTGCTGTTGCTGGTTCTGCCGTGACCGGTCCTGTGCTTCCCTTTAGTGGCGGGGTGAGTGGCGGGGTGAGTGGCGAGGCAGATCGTTCCCCGGCCAGGGCTGGGGCTGGGACAGCGGTCCAGGGGCTGACGGAACCTGCTGCGCGGGGGGGGGCTGGGGTGGCCAAGGCAGGGGGGGCGATGGGTGCCCGTGGGGCACGGGTGGAGAAGTCCGGCGATCGTCCGGGTTTTGGTCAGTTTCTGCGGACCTGTGGGCTACATGGGGTTGGGTTAACGGTGACCTTGGTCTGTGGGCTGGGCGCGATCGGGGGGGGCGTTGCCCTGGCGGAGTTTGGTCTGGCCCAGCGGCCCTTGCAGGCGCTGAATTTGTCCGCTTGGGCGGTTCCAGGGGCGGCGACGGAGGTGCCCCTTTTGGAGCGGGGTTTGCGCCAGGTGCAACGGTTCCAACGATCGGCGGGCCAATGGGTGGGGGGTGGCCCAGGGGCGCTACCGGCAGAGGATTTGGCCTTAGCCCCCGCCGATCGCCAAACGGTGGAACAGGAACTGGCCCGCCTTCAGCAGGAATCCCACCAAATCCTCGATCAGGTCGTTGCCTTAGAGCAGCAGTTGGGCCTGGATCCCCAAGGCGGGTCTTTGGATCTGCGCCTAGAGCGCCTACAGGATCTGTTGAACCCCAGTCCTGGCCCTGTGGATCCCTTGGTGCGGATGACGTTGCCCAGCGATGCGCTGTTTGGGGACAGTGAAGCCCAACTGCGGCCCGATGCCTATCGGCTGTTGGGGCCGGTGATTGTGGATTTACGGCGCTATCCGGGTGCCCAGGTGACGATCGCAGCCCACACCGATGACATTGGCGCAACCCAGACGAATCTCACCCTCTCGCTGCGCCAGAGCCGGACTTTGGCCCAATATTTGGAAAACCACCTGGGCAGTCAATACCGTTGGAACACCCTCGGTTATGGGGAGTCTCAGCCGCTGGTCGATAACAGCACCAACAGCAATCGCCAACGCAACCGCCGCCTAGAGATTCAGATTACGCCTTAGGATATGCCGTCAGGTAGCTCTGGTTGGATGGCGACCTGGAGCACCCCGATCGCCGTGGCCAAAATTTCATCGGGGTCAAAGGGCTTGGTGAGGTATAAATTGCCCCCTGCCTCTATCCCCGCCGCACGATCGGCCTCTTGCCCCTTCATCGTTACAAAAACAATGTAGGTTTCCCGCAGGTCCAGTTGGTGGCGGATGCGGCGGCAAACCTCGAAGCCATCTAGCTTGGGCAAGAGAATATCCAGAAAAATCAGTTGGGGCTGGAGCGCCTGAGCTAAGGTGAGGGCATCGACCCCATTGACTGCTGTTACCACTAAAACCCCTGCTTGGCGCAAAGGTTCTAGCACCTTTTCCAGAAGGAACCGGATATGGGGTTGATCATCCACCACCAAAATTGTGGGGGTTGGGTCGGCCATGGGCTGGATTAGGGGTCTTGGGGAGGGTTAACCGGCACTGAGGCGGCTAGGGGCGTGGGTTCAGACCGGCATGAGTCGAACGTTTGGGCTTCTGTCTGATTTGTGCTGCTCATCAGGGTGGGATCGGGATCGGGGGCTGCGGGGGAATCCCCAGTAGCGTGGGCCAGGGTGGCGTGGGCCATGGCGGCCTGTTGGCGGATGAGGACCATGCCGGTAATGGTGCCCCCGGCGACCCCGCCGATCGCCCCTAGGACTTGACAAATTTGCTGCCAAGGCGGGGATTGCTCCGGTAAAAATGCTTGCCAGAGGGCGATCGGGGCTAAAGAAGCGGCGATCCCTAAATTCAAGGCACCGGCCCAGACTGCAACGGCCAAAATTACCCCGGCAAACCAGGCGGCTTTAATCACTTGGCGCTGGGTATCGAGCCAGCCTGCAAACCCTCCCACGGTGAAGGAAATCATCATGCCTGTGGCAACGGTGGGCACAATCCCAGAAGTGATATAAATGGATCCCACAAAGGTGCCGATGGCAATGCCAACGGCTAGGGTGCCAAGTTCAACGGGGAGCCAAAACTTCCAGTTCAGGGGTGAGTCAGTCATGGGGTTTGCAGGGAAATGAGTCAGGCAGAAGAATGTGTCTAGTTTTCAGTGTCTAGCGAAACGGGGGTTTATTCAAGACCTGAATGGATACCGGGAGGGTGCCGGGATGATTTCCCAGGGAAACCCGAAGAAGACCTGACAAAACACAGTCCCTGATCTACAATTCAGCCACTTGTGAGGGAACTTGCCATGCTCGATCGATCTGTCACCCGGCCTCGAAACCTTAACCCCACGGTTGCAGCAACCCCTGTCTCGGCCTCGGTTACCGTTGGGGCGGCGATCGGCGATCGATCCCGCCGGTCCCGTGGTTTATCCCGTGGTTTATCCCGTGATTTATCTCGTGATTTATCCCGTGATTTATCCCGTTGCCTGTCTTCTACGGGCCTGCGGCCCGGTTACCTGCTGTCCCAGATGGCTTTGCTGGGGTCGCTGGTGGGGTTGGGGACGGGGCTGAGCTTGGTGGGCCAAGGGCTGCGGCCTGCGGCGGTGTTCGCCTATGAGGCCAGAGCCACGGTGACGATCGACCATGGGACGGGGGAAAGCTATAACAGCCTGCTGCGGCGGGCGGAGGCCGTGGGACGGGCAGCGGCCCAGCGGACCTTTGACAATGACATTTTGGTGACGGAGGTGCTGATTTTTGTCAATGCCCAAAAGCAGGGCATGGAAGCGCCGCTGTTAGCCATCCAAGCCAGCCGTTTCCAGTGGCATAGCCTGCCTGATCCCCGCCAATGGGCCATCTATTACAGCAATACCCGTAGTCTGCTGGGCTTGGAATATTCGGTCCCGGATGCCCCCGCTACGGCAACGCTGCCCGGTCTGGGCCAAGGCTCTTTTGCGATCGAGTCCCCCGGCCCTGGTAACGCCACCTCACCCAGCAGCACAACGGCGAACAATCCGGGGACGGCTCTGCCCGGTGCAGCGTCGGTTTCGCCGATTTTCTCTAGCCCTATCTTTAATCCCACTGCTAATCCCACCGCTAATCCTGCGGCTGCCGATCGGGCTAGCGCTGGGGCGGATTTGGGTTCCCCCAGTTCCCGCAGTCAATCGGCGCTTCCGGCGATCGCGGTTCCCGCTGCTGGTCCTGCAACGGGCGCGACGGCCCCCCTCTCGCTGCCCACGGCGGACCCCATCACCGCTCCTGATCCTGCTGCCCCGTTGCTCTTCCCCGCTAACCCCGACGCTGCTGGCAATGCCGATCCTGCCTC
>JAYKJG010000418.1:0-7310 GCA_035286285.1 Prochlorothrix sp. | reverse complement strand
GTAGTACGGACTTTAGTCCGTCCCTTAGCCAACCGTACCCAAAAGGCTCGTAGTACGGACTTTAGTCCGTCCCTTAGCCAACCGTACCCAAAAGGCTCGTAGTACGGACTTTAGTCCGTCCCTTGGCAACCGTGAAATGCACCCTATCTTGAAGGTCTACCTTAAAAAGCTATGCACCGTTTAGCCGCAACTCCCGGTGGTTGGAACCCTGATGGGGAGGGGGTTATTTTTATTGACCAAACGCCTGCGCCGATCGTGGTGCTGACGGCGGCAGATACGGATATTCAAACCTTGGCCGCTGCCTTGCCCCAACTGCCGGGGGATTTTCCAGCAGTGCGATCGGTCAATGTGCTCCAACTTCAGCAGCAGTTGACGATCGACACCTATGCTGATGCGGTGCTGAGCCAAGCCCAGGTGATCATTGTGCGGCTGCTGGGGGGGCGGGGCTATTGGAGCTATGGGCTGGAGGTGGTGAAGGAGGTCGCGGCGGAGACGGGGGCGGCGTTGTGGGTGCTGCCGGGGGACGATCGGCCTGATTTGGATTTGGTGAGCCATTCAACGGTGGGGCTGGGGGCGGTCGATCGGCTGTGGCGCTATTTCTGTGAGGGAGGGGTGGAGAATTTGCGCCATGGGTTGGCGTTTGCGGCGTTTACGGGGCTGGGCTGGGGCAGTTTGCCGCCGGAGCCGCGATCGGTGCCCAAGGTGGGGGTGTATCAATCCCCCTTGGTCCCTCTTTTGAAGGGGGAAAAAGGCGAAAAGGTGGGGGTTTTGGTGTTGTTTTACCGATCTCACTATTTGGCGGGGAATACGAAGCCGATCGAGGTGCTCTGTCGTGTACTGGCCGATCGGGGCTTGGAGCCGGTGCCGGTTTATGTGTCGTCCTTGCGCGATCGGGAGATTCAGGAGGAGATTTTGGAGCTAGTGGGCCGGGGCGATCGGCCTTCTGTGGGTTTGGTGCTGAATACGACGGGTTTCGCCTTGGGAACCCCTCACCCCGACCTCTCTCTCTCTCTCCAAGGGCGAGGGGCGCAGGATTTCCCTCACCCCAACCCCTCTCCCCAAGGGCGAGGGGCTAAGAATTGGGCTGAGGGGGGTAGCTTTTGGGAGCAATTGGGGGTGCCGGTCTTGCAGGTGATTTTGAGCGGGGGCACTGTGGAGCAGTGGCGGGAGAGTTGGCAGGGGTTGACTCCGAGGGATATTGCCATGAATGTAGCGCTACCGGAAGTGGATGGCCGGATTATTACGCGGGCAGTGTCATTTAAGGCGGTTCAGCAGCACCAAGCCAGCTTAGAAACTGATGTGGTGATTTACGAGCCGGAGCCGAGTCGAGTTGAGTTTGTGGCGGACCTAGCCCGAAATTGGGTAACCCTAGCCCAAACTGCTCCCCAAAACCAACGTATTGCCCTGATCTTAGCCAATTATCCGACCCGTGATGGTCGCCTTGCCAATGGTGTGGGACTGGATACACCGGAGAGTTGCGTTAAAATTCTCCATGCCCTGGCCGCAGTGGGGTATAACCTGGGGAATTCGGCTCAAATTCCAGCGACGGGGCAGGATTTAATCTGGGCATTGACCCAGGGGCAAACCAATGATCCTGAAGGAGAATGGCGATCGGTGGCCCAAAGCCTCGATCGGGATCAGTATCAGACCTATTTCCAGCATTTACCGGAGGCAGTGCAGCGGGGCGTGAGCGATCGCTGGGGGGCGATGGCCTCAACGGCTGCAACGGCAAGCTTTCCCGTTGCAGGTCTGCAATTGGGCCATATTTTCGTTGGCATTCAGCCCTCACGGGGGTATGACCGGGATCCCAGTTTGAATTACCATGCGCCGGATTTGGAGCCAACACCGGAGTATTTGGCCTTTTATGAGTGGCTGCGATCGGGTTTTGGTGCCCAGGCCATTGTCCATGTCGGAAAACATGGCAATTTAGAATGGTTACCGGGAAAGGGACTTGCTTTATCGCAAAATTGCTATCCTGAAGTTGCTTTAGGTGCGCTGCCCCATTTTTACCCGTTTATTGTTAATGATCCGGGGGAGGGTTCCCAGGCGAAACGTCGCGCCCAAGCGGTGATTTTGGACCACTTGACACCACCGATGACGCGGGCGGAGTTGTATGGGCCTTTGGCGCAGTTGGAGCAGTGGGTAGATGAGTATTATGAGGCGCAAACCCTAGATCCGCCCCGTGTGCCGGTGATTCGTCGGCGAATTTGGCAGTTATTGCAGCAGGAGCATTTGGATCGAGAGTTGGCCCTCACCCCAACCCCTCTCCCTGGGGGCGAGGGGCTAAGAACTGCCCTCACCCCAACCTCTCTCCCTGGGGGTGAGGGGCTAAGAACTGCCCTCACCCCAACCCCTCTCCCTGGGGGCGAGGGGCTAAGGGCGGAAGAGGGAGGGGGTGAAATTTGGTTGACGGCCCTCGATCGGTACCTGTGTGAGCTAAAGGAGGCCCAAATTCGGGACGGACTGCATATTTTTGGGCAGTGTCCGGCGGGGGATCAGTTGCGGGATTTGGTGGTGGCGATCGCCCGATCGCCCAGTGGAGGCCGTCAAGGTTTAACCCGTGCCCTTGCGGCGGATTTGGGTCTAGACTTTGACCCGCTAACGGCGGATTTAGGGGGAAATTGGGTTGGGAGCGAGGTAGAGGCGTTTCGGGACTGCCGGACGATCGGGGATGGTGTGGCGATTCTAGAGGCGATCGCGGCGAATTTAGTGAGTGATCTAATCAAGCACTTGCGTGACGGGGCGTTGAGTGACGGGGCGTTGAGTGACGGGGCGTTGAGTTGCGGGGCGTTGAGTACGGGAGAATCGAGACGTGAGCAGTCGGAACCTGGGAATTTAAGCAGTGGGGAGACGGATTTTACGCTCTCTGGCCAGCCCTTGGAGGATCACGATCCGGCCCCATTATGGGTACATTCCCACCTTCCTGCCTTAGATCAGACCCTTGGGGCGGTTTTTCGGCATACTGCCGCAACTCAACTGGAGATTAACTGGATTGCCCAGTTTTTGTTACCTGCACTGTACCAAACGCCCCAGGAAATCGCCCAACTCCTGCGCGGCCTAGGGGGTTGCTACATTCCCCCCGGCCCCTCTGGGGCACCGAGTCGGGGACGGCCCGAAGTTTTGCCCACGGGCCGAAACTTTTATTCTGTGGATTTGCGGGGACTGCCCACGGAAAGCGCCTGGGACTTGGGCCAAAAAGCAGCAGATGCTGTAATCGAGCGCTATACCCAGGAAAACGGTGAATATCCCCAAAGTTTAGGGCTTTCGGTCTGGGGAACCTCGACCATGCGATCGGGGGGGGATGATATTGCAGAGGCGCTAGCGCTGTTGGGGGTGCGGCCTGTGTGGGAAGGTCCGTCGCGGCGGGTGGTGGACTTTGAGATTTTGCCGGTTACGGTGTTGGGGCGGCCCCGTGTGGATGTGACCTTGCGAATTTCGGGCTTTTTCCGCGATGCTTTCCCAAATTTAATTGATTTATTCGATCGGGCGGTTCAGGCCGTGGCCCAGTTGCCGGAGTCGGCAGCAGAGAATCCCTTGGCCGATCGGGTCCACCAGGAAAGCCAAAGGGGACAAGATCAAGGCTTAACCCCAGAACAAGCCCAACAACAGGCGAGTTATCGCGTTTTTGGCTCTAAACCGGGAGCTTACGGGGCGGGGTTGCAGGGACTGATTGAGGGGCAAAACTGGCAGAGTGATGCAGATTTGGCACGGGCCTATATCAACTGGAGTAGCTATGCCTATAGCAGCAGCGGTGACCAAGGTAACGGTAGCGGCTGTCAGGGCCACAGTGCCCCGGAAGCTTTCCAGAATCGGCTGCAAACCCTTCAAATTGTCCTGCATAACCAAGATAATCGAGAGCATGACCTCCTGGACTCCGATGACTACTACCAGTTTCAGGGGGGCTTAACGGCAGCGGTGCGGGTGACCCAGGGCCAACAGCCCCAGACCTATTTTGGTGATCACTCTCGCCCGGAGCAGCCGAAAATCCGGAGTTTAGCAGAGGAAATCGCACGGGTTTATCGATCGCGGGTGATTAACCCCAAATGGATCACCGGAGCGATGCGCCATGGCTATAAAGGGGCGTTTGAGATGGCAGCAACCTTAGACTATCTCTTTGCCTACGATGCAACGGCCCACTGTGCTGGAGATTATATGTATACGGGCCTTAGCGATGCCTATGTGTTGAATCCGGATGTAAAAGCCTTTGTTCAGGCCCATAATCCTTGGGCGTTGCGGGATATGGCGGAACGGCTCCTAGAGGCGCATCAGCGAGGACTGTGGCAACAGGTGGAGCCGGAGCGGTTGGAGCAGTTGAGAGCGATCGTCTTAGAGGCGGAAGGGACGATCGAGGCTCAAGGGGACCGATCTACTCTACCCGCACCGTGATTTCCCCTTGGGCCAACTGCACCCGAAGACGATCGCCCACGGCAACAGTCCCCGCCGATCGTACAATTTCCCCCGACTGCTGCCGAACTAAGGCATAACCCCGCCGAATCACGGCTGCTGGGTCTAAGGCGCTGAGCCGCTCCTGTAGGCTGTGGCAGCGTAGAGTTTCCTGGCGCAAGCGTTGGCGGGTGGCCTGGAGTAGGCGTTGGTTGAGGTGGTTGAGGTGTTGGCGATCGCGCTGGAGTTGGCGATCGGGGGCTTGGCGTTGGAGGCGTTGCTGGAGCAGTTGGAGGCGTTGTTGTGCGTCCTGGATCTGGTGTGCGGTGGCCCAGCGCAACTGTTCGACCCGATCGCCCTGCTGCGATCGTAAATCTGCTAAATCGGGTACAGCCTGCGCCGCTGCTGCTGTAGGGGTATGGGCACAGAGATCTGCCGCTAAATCCGCCAAGGATTCGTCCCGCTGGTGACCAATTCCCGTAATAATCGGAATTTTGCACTGGGCCACTGCCCGTACCACCCGCTCATCGTTGAAACAGGCTAAATCTTCCTTTGCACCCCCGCCTCGGCTCAGCAGGATCACCTCAGCCCGTCCATCCGCCTCAATGCGTGCCAATGCCTCTACGATCGACCCTGGAGCCGCTTCACCTTGAACCTGGGCCGGAGCCAATAAAACCTGAAGACCGGGATAGCGCGATCGTAGGGTGCGCTGAATATCGCCCCAGGCGGCGGCTTGGGGTGAGGTGACAACGGCGATCGTCTGGGGGTGGGCCGGGGGTCTTTGCTTGAGGCTTTCGTCGAAAATGCCCTCTGCTTCCAACCGTTGCCGCAACTGCTGTAACCGCAGCGCCTGTAACCCTGCCCCTGCTGGGAGCCACTGCCACACCACTAACTGATACTGGCTGCGGCTGGTGAAAAGGCGTAGACTGCCCAAAACCAGCACCTGTTCCCCAATTTCCGGCAATCCCGCTAGTTTATGCTGCTGCCCCTTCCAAATCACGCAATGAATCCCCTGTCGCTCCTCTGGGTCTTGTAGGGTGAAGAAAAAGCCCTTAGTATGGGGGCTAATGCTGGAAATTTCCCCCACAACCCACACTTGCCGCAGGAAAAGGTCTTCTTCGAGCAAATCCTGGAGATAGTGGGTTAATCCTGCCACAGTTAGGGCACTGTTGGGTGTGGAAGCGAGCAGTGATGCAGTCATAGGGGTAGTGTTTGAGATTCTGAATGTCCCGCCCCCCAGCCCCGCGCCCAAAGTGGGAGAGGGGAGTAAGACTGCTTCCCAGTCCTTTAGGGTTGCTGTGGATTGGGGGGGTAAGGAGGTGTAAAAGTATAGAGAGAGGGAAGAATCTAGGATTTAAGCTTAAAAACCGGAATTTGGCTTGGGTTTAGCCATAAAATCGGTTAAGGCTTCGGTATTCAAGTCCGGCTACTGCCTTGGGTTGAGTTCCGGTTCAAGTTCCGTATCACCTCCTGAATCCTCGTCGGGGGTAGCCGTGGGGCGAGTGGACTGGGCAAAAATGCGGTAGCGATCGAGATTTTTCCAGGTATGGGTTGGAACCTTGGCACTGGGTAAGTCACCCATGAGAGTAATCTCCTCGATCGTCTGGGCTTCGTAGGGTGCTTCAGGAACTGGGGAGGGGTGGGAATGTTGAGGAGAAGAATAGGCAAGGGGGGAAGAATTGGGCTGGGTATAGCCACTCGGATTGATGAAATTGGATCTTCTACGGGCTTTTAACTGGGAAACTGGGGATTCTGAGACTGCTGTTGTGGCCGCTGCTGTTTTCTCTTTGGTATCGATCAAGGTGTACTGCACCCCCTCAGCATGGATCGCAAAGGTCACGCTAAACACATCTAAAAAGTAACTAAACCACCGGCACTCTTCCGGCGGATACTGATTATAGTACTGAACTAAATAGGCAATGCGGAGATCTAAGTAGTTACGCACCGTTGGACTGAGCAGCACAAGCTTGAGCAGGGTAACCACCAAGGTTAGGGTTCCTCCCTGGGTTAAGAGGGCGGTAAACAGTTCTGATGGCCCTTGGCCGTTTTCTGTGGTGAGGAAACGCACAGCTTGGTTACAGGTCCGTTGACACAGGTCCTTACTGGCGATCGTGTCGTCGTGCTGGGGATATACCGTGTCTAGCTTGGCCGTTATGACCGCCTGAAATTTCTTGACGAAGGGTTGTTTCTCCATGGAGAAAATGAGGTACTGCACTAGGCTTCTCTTATAGGAAAAGTAATCTAGTCCGGCGGTTTGCTCCTGGAAGATATTGGCAATATTGCGATGGCTAAAGTAGCCATTGCGCTTGACGATGAGTTTAATCAGGCGAAGGGTTTCGTCCCCTAGGCCCGTGGGATTCATATGGTTAGAGGAGGTTGCTTGAGACGTGATGCGGTGGCGACGATCGGAGCGAAGCTTGGCATTGTGGCTGGTTGGGTAGGAGGTTTGGGAGTGGGCCACATACATAGCTAAATCCAACTTAAAACGATAGCGAATTTGGTCCGAAATATGGCGGGCGGTTTCCCGTTGTTCCGGAGGATTATCGCTGTTTTCGTATTGGGGAACGAGGAAGTAGTAGGCATAGCGATCGGTCCAGGGTTTGGCGGCGGGCGGTGAGGGCGACTGAGGCGGAGCCGCAATAAAACGCTCACCCATGAGCCTGAGATCCGCATAGTCACGACTCTCTAGAAAATGGCTCAGCCATTGCCGTAGCCGCAGCTTCCAGGGCGGCATCACCAACTTTTTGGGGACATAATTGCGGAGGTCTTGGACCAGTTGAACAATGGAAACATGCTTGCGGCGGGATTCCCAGTTGTTGATCAAGATGTAGCAGGAGCGCTTGAGGGTGTTGTGATAAACCTGCTCCTGGTTACTAAAGGCGAGTTCTTGAATGGCCAAAAAATAGGCATCACAAAAGGTTCCACTA